>NZ_JBITMP010000012.1:0-288904 GCF_044466425.1 Nonomuraea sp. NPDC049400 | reverse complement strand
ATCGAATGAAACGCGGGAAACGATCAACGTCCCCTCGGGAAGCGATCTTCTGAGTACCTACTCCGCCCCAGGCCAGCGCTATTCGTGAACACCCCACCAGGGGCCGTTCTTGAAACGGCTGGACTGAAGTTGACGGGATCCCGTCTGATCATCGAGATCAGGCGGGATCTTGTCATTTCAGGAGGTTCCGAATCGGGTTCGTCCTGGTTTGGGAGTCGCGGAGCAGGTGTCCTGGAAGGCGCCGGTGGTGTCAGGGCGCTGGTGGAGGTCGGAGTCCGCGTCGCTGGGCATGGCGATGCGGGCTCCGGGCTGGGTGTTGCGACGAGGTGATCTGAAGTGCGGGTGGTGGTCTGCTGCGGCCCGTGAGCGGTGTGCGGTCGATGTGCTCTCGGGGATCTGGAGGATGTCGGCGGGTGTGTCGGGCTTATCTGGGGGCTGGTGGGTGTGGCGCCACTGGTCGAGGAAGTGATCGTTGGCGACGGCGACGAGCAACGCGACCAGGATGGTCTGGGCGACGCGGCCGTGGGCGAGCCGGTTCTTCGGATCAGCCAGGTCGAGGTCGTGGCCCTTGATACGGCCGTTCAGCCCCTCCGTCATCGCCCTGGCAGCGGAGTACGGCCCTCGCCACGAGGGGCTGAGGTAGAGCAGATCCTGGCGGAACTTGTCGAGGTGGCCGAGGTCGCCGGGGTGCAGGGTGATGATCCGGCCGCCGGGCCGGCGTCCAGCGCCTGGTGCGGAACGCCTCGACCTGCTCATCGAGCACCTTGGCCATCTGGCTGACCTGGCTTTTTGGAGATGTGCTTGATGCCGAGCTGCTCGACCAGCTTGTCCCGCTGGGCCACTGAACACGCGCCAGGCCCGAAGGTGGTCTGGGCGATCGAGGGCACCCGCAGCCACGGCGCCGGATGACCAGGCATGTCAGGAGATGCCGGGCGGGCGTCCAGCGCCGGGCCCCGGAGGGTTGGAGGGCGTAGCGCTTCTCTCACGGGTGACGTCGGCCCTCGGCCAGATGGCGGGCGAGGTGCAACTACGGTCCCGCTACGCGCTATGCCTGCTTCGGCCTCGCTGATGACGGCTGGTGGGATCAACGATCACCGTGCCCCTGATGGGTGTCCGCCAGGTCAGTGGCTGGCCAGGCGGTCCCAGAAGGCCAGTTTGTGGAGGGCGTCCTGATCGTAGACGCCGACGCCACCGGGGCCCGGGGCCAGGCGATGGACGTGCCCGGTGCGCACGGGGCTCCAGCGCGGCAGGCCAGGAGCGTTGGGGTCGCCGGTCGCCGCGAAGCGCGACCAGTATGTAATCATCATGTCGCCGAGCTTCCGCTGCTCGCGGGTGAGCGGGGCCCCGGGGAACAGGAACGACAGTTCCGATCCGTGCGAGGCGAGCGGCTCCACGCCACCGGGAAGGGGGAAGATCGGCGGCGCGGTACGGTCGGCGAACCCGTAGGAGTAGACCGGGGTGTGCTCACTGAGCATTCGGTCACTGGCACGACCGGCCCACGCCCAGTCGAGATCGCTCATGATCGCTGCTACGGCTTGCGTCGGCCGCCCACGGGACGGGTACTTCGCCGCGATCGCCGCGGCGTTGTCACCGAAGATGTGCCGCAGGCCCTCCTGGTATCCCTGCTCGGTGAGACCGGGGAAGATCAGCGAGGTGAACAGGGTTCCCTCGTCACGGGTGATGCCGGTGAGGATCGGCACGCGGTGGAAGCGGCCCTGCGCGAAGACGGCCGCGGGATCGGCAGGCAGCACGGCGTTGCCGTAGCCCGGAAGGGCGAGCGGCTCCTGCGCGAGGAGCTTGGAGACGGGCTTGCCACGCAGGCAGGTGACGGCTGTCTTCGGATCGGTGCAGCCGAGCGCGGTGGCGATGGCGGCTCCGTGCGCCTCGTGGGCGGCCTTGGGAACCCACATCGGGAGGTCCATGACCGGCCTCAGGCGGCTGCCGGTGAAGGCGGTCTGGGAGCAGAACGTGCTTTGGGTGATCGCCCGGTGGAAGAGGCCGGCGGCGGTGGGCGACGCCAGCTGGGCGCACACCGAGTGCGCTCCGGCGGACTCCCCGAACAACGTGACGTTGCGTGGGTCGCCTCCGAAGGCCGCTACGTTGCGCTGGACCCAGCGCAATGCCGCCTGCTGGTCCTCCAGCCCGTAGGCCCCGCTGCCCGCCAGTCCGGGATGCCCGAAGAAGCCGAACACGCCAAGCCGGTAGTTGACGGTGACCACCACGACGTCGCCGCGCGTGGTCAGGCGGGTGGCGTCGTAGTCGCTGCCCGCCCCCTTCGTCAGGCTGCCGCCGTGCAACCAGACCATGACGGGCCGGGGGCGGCGCGGAGTGGCCGAGCGCGGGACGGTCACGTTGAGGTACAGGCAGTCCTCGCTGTCGCTGGCCGGCAACCCCCACAGATCCGTGGACTGGGCGCACCTGTCACCTGGGCGTGTCATGGCGCGGACACCACGCCAGGCAGTTACCGGCTGGGGCGACTGCCAGCGCAGGTCGCCGACCGGAGAAGCGGCGTAGGGGATGCCCTGGAAGATCCGGTGGTCCCGGGCGACCTTGCCTCGCACCCAGCCCGTATCGGTCCGTACGACATCCCGCGAGGCCGCATCCGCCGGCGCGGCCCCTGCAATGACGAATGCCAAGCTTAAAACGGCTGAGCTGAGAGTACGCATCAATGTCATGCCGCGAGCCTAGGGACGGCGGTACGAGGGGGTAATGGCGCTGAATCCCGGCCTGGGTGCACCTAGATACACCCATACCAGCGATCAGCCCTGGTCCAGGTAACGGAGAACGGCCAGGTCACGGCGGTGGGCTTCCCCGGTCAGCGGGTGCCTGCCATGCCTCATCATGAGACGCGCGCTGTCGATGATCTCTGCGCTGTGACCGTCCGGGCCTGTCCGCCGGATGGTCTGGCGGAGCAGGGAGTCCTGATGGACGACGATGGCCGCGAGCGGAGAGATAAGTACGGCTGGATCCGTACGGCAATGGCGGTGGTGAAGCTGGTGTTGTGGATTCTGTGGGTGCTGTTCGATCCCCGCCACCCCGTCTAGGGTGGAGGGCCTCCTACCGGTAAGGCTGGCCGGTACCGGCCAAGGGAGAAAGCTTAGAGGTCTGTGCCTTCGTGCATGTCGAATGCGTCGCGAGCGTGTTCGATGGGGGATCGAAACGGTCGATGGCAATCACATGCACAACGCTGGGCGGAATGCCGACACGGCACGTTGCACCAATGGCAAGCACCAGAGGAATTGCTCGAGCTCCCCATCGACGTCCCATAGCTCGGGAAACGATCATCGCGTCGCCGGGAAGCGATCTTCCACGTGGTCCCATCGACCGAGGCCAAACCCATTCGTGAACACCCCACCCACCAGAATAGTTGCAGGTGACAAGGGATTTCGGAGCTGATCCGGAGCCCCTTTTCGCTTGTCTGGGAGTCGATGGGAGCCGATCGGAGAGCCATCTCACTCGGACTCTCTACCGTGTCGGCTGTCGCCGAAGACGGTGTTCATCGTGTGGGCGCCCTTGCTGATCACTGGTCTGAGCTCACCGCACCAAAGGCGTCATGGGCCGCTGCGACCGCGAGGTCAGGAGCGGCTAACCTCGGCCACATGACAGAACGCACCATCAAGGCTGGATTTGAGATCGTGAAGTTCGACGAGTCGGTGTATGAGGAGCTCGCTGAGGGCCCGAAGCTGACCCGGGTCACGATCCACAAGCGCTACCAGGGCGCGATCGACGGGACAGGCGTCGCCGAGGTGCTCACCGCGCAGGGAACGGCGGGCGGGGGTTACGTGGCCTCCGAACGGATCGAGGGCGTGCTGGACGGTAGGCACGGCACCTTCGTCATCCAGCACGGCGGCCTGGCCGACAGCCCCGATCAGTCCAGCTTCGGGAGCATCATCCCCAATTCCGGGACCGGGGATCTGGCCGGGATCTCCGGCCAGGCGATGGAGTTCGAGTTCCAGGTGCTCACGCTCGTCTACACGCTGTGACGCGTCAGGGCGCCGGACTCCATCGCGACCCAGATCGCCCCGTCCGGACCGACGGCGAGGCCGTGGGGTTCCGCGCCCTCCAGTGGGAAGTTCTCGATCTTCCCGTCGATCGTGACACGGGCCAGCCTGCCGGCACCCCACTCGGTAAGCCAGAGCGCGCCGTCCGGACCTGCCACGATGGCGTGCGGCCGAGCGGCGCGGTCGGGCAGCGGGAACTCGGTGATCACGCCCGAGGTGTCGATCCGGCCGGCCTGGCCCGCGCCGATCTCCACGAACCACAGCGCATCGTCCGGTCCCGCGCAGATGCCGACCGGTGCCGCGCCCGGTGTGGGCAGCGGGTACGTCGACACCTCGCCGCCGATCGTGATACGGCCGATCGCATTGCCCTGGTTGAGCGTGAACCACAGCGCGCCGTCCGGCCCTGCGGTGATCGCTGAGGGCATCGCGCCGGTCCCGGGCAGCGGGTACGACGACACCTGCCCGTCCGGGGTGATGCGTCCGATCCGGTCGTCCTGCAGTTGGGTGAACCACATGGCTCCGTCGGGGCCGGCGGCGATGCCGTATGGCGAGGCCACCTCGAACGTGGTGACAACGCCGTCCACGGTGATCCGCCTGATCCGGCCGCCGGCGAACTCGGTGAACCACAGCGCGCCGTCCGGTCCCGGGGTGATGACCGTGGGCTGACCGTCGGCCGGATCGAGAGAGAACAGCGTGGCTTCCGCACCCGGCACGACCCGGCCGATGCGGCCCTGATGGACGAGGGTGAACCAGAGCGCGCCGTCGGGGCCGCAGGTGATGCCGTACGGTGAACCGTCGATCAACATGAAAGAGCGATCTCCTTACCGGTGAAGCGGCGCCGTAGCGCCCGGTCGTGGGTGACCACCACGAGCGTGCCCTGATAGTCGCCGAGCGCCTGCTCGAGCTCCTCGACCAGGGTGAGCGAGAGGTGGTTGGTGGGTTCGTCCAGCAGCAGCAGATCGTGTTCGCCCGCCAGCACTTCGGCCAGCGCCAGTCGCCGCCGCTGGCCCTCGGACAGCGCGCCGACTTTGAGGTGCAGCGCCTCGCGGTGGAACAGGCCCGTCGCGAGCAGGGCTTCTGGGTCGCCGCCATAGGTCTCCATGACCGTCCTTTCGGGGTCGAAGGTGACTTCCTGTGCGAGGTGCCCTGCCCGCCGGCCGGCCTGGGCCGCGATGGCCGCCAGCAGCGTCGACTTGCCCGCGCCGTTCGGCCCGGTGATCAGCAACCGGTCACCCGGTTCGATCCGCAGCCCGCCGTGGTCGACGTGCGTGCCGGCGCCCGCGAACCTGCCGCGGAAACACAAAGGCTTGGGCGGTCGCGGTACCGGGTCGGCTTCTAGGCGGCGCAGGCGTTCTGTGGCTTGCCGTACCCGCGAGGCGACCGAGCTTTGCACGCGGCCGGCGTTGCGGTCGTAGGCCATCTTGTTGTTGTCCTTCATCTCGCGGCCCCGCGCGACGCGGCGCGCCGTGGTCGCGGCGAACTCCTTGACCTGCTCAACCTCCTCCCGCCAGGCGGCGTAGGCCTGCTCCCAGCGCTGCCGGGCGGCCGCCTTGTCGGTCAGGAATCCGGTGTAGCCGCCGCCGAACCTGGTGATCGTGCCGCCCTCGACCTCGAGGATCGTCGTGGCCACCCGGTCCAGGAAGGTCCGGTCGTGTGAGATTGCCACCACCGTGCCCTTGTGAGCGCGCAACCGGTCCTCCAGCCAGGTGAGCGCCGCCTCATCCAGGTGGTTGGTGGGCTCGTCGAGCAGCAGGATCTCTGGTGAGGCGGCCAGCACACAGGCCAGGCCGAGCCGGGCCTGCTCGCCGCCCGACAGGGTCGACAGCTCGCGTGAGCGCTCGATCTGGGTCAGGCCGAGCCCGTGCATGGCCTTGTCGACGCGGGCGTCGGCCTCGTATCCGTCACGGGCCTCGAAGGCGGTGAGCAGCTCGCCGTACAGGGTCAGGTCCTGCTCCTCGGCGGCGCGCTGCATGTCGCGCTCGAGTGCGCGCAGCTCGGCCAGCGCGGCGTCGACGGCCTGCTGGACGGTGTGGTCGCCGGGCAGGTTGAGGGTCTGGCCCAGGTAGCCGACACCGCCGGCTGCCGCCACCGTCACCTCGCCGTCGTCTGGCTGGTCCACCCCGGCGATGATCCTGAGCAGCGTGGACTTGCCGGAACCGTTCTCGCCGACGATCCCGGCGCGCTCGCCGGGCCGGATGCTGAAGGTGAGCTGGTCAAGGACGCAGTGCTCGCCGTAGGACTTCGAGACTCCCCGGAGGGAAAGCTGTGTAGTCAGAGAAACTCCAATCGCAACTGCTGTAGCTTTAAGCTAGCATGAGAGTTCCTCTTAACGCAACCGGAGTAGACTTTGGAAAGACGTCTCGGCGGTCGCAGCGCCCGCGTGCGCGACGCCGTACGACAGGCGACCCTCGCCGAGCTGGCCGAGCACGGCTACAGCGGGTTGACGGTGGAGAACGTGGCGATCCGCTCGGGCGTGCACAAAACCACCGTGTACCGGCGATGGGGCAGCGCGGAGGGCCTGATCGCCGACGCGCTCGAACTGGCCAGGGAGGAGCCGTGGCCGCTGCCCGACACCGGCTCACTCCGCGAGGACCTGAGGGAGATCGCCGGGCTGGTGCGAAGCGGGTTCGCCGATCCGGTCGCCGGGCCGATCTCCGCCGCATTCGTGTCGGCCGCCGTACAGAGCACCGGGCCCGCGCAGGCGCTGCACGCCTTCTTCGCCGCCCGCCACGAACAGGCAGCCGAAGTGGTACGGCGGGCGGTCGCGCGGGGCGAGCTCCCCGCGGACACCGATGTGGCAGACGTGATCAGAACGGCCGTCGCGCCCATCTACTACCGGCTGTTCATCACCCACGAATCGGTCACCGAACGCGACGCTGAACGTGCGGCGGATGCTGCCCTCGCCGCCGCCCGCGCCGGTGTCCTGCACTCCTGACGCCCGGTGCGCAGGGGATGGAGAAGCTTCAGGGGTGGAAAGGAAGCCGCGACGGCGGCCGCTCATCATCGGCCGCCACGGGTCTGCTCCGGCAGTGATGGCATCTGTTCCCGAGCGCTACCGATACGCCGCTGTTCCGCATTGCCGACCCGCAAGGCCGAATCGCGCATGCCGAGGTCAGCATCAAAGGTTCGATCATCATGGTCGGGGGACGCGGATGGGCCCTTCAAAGCTCCTGGTGCCGTGGGTGGCTCGACAGTGGGTCTGCACATCTATGTCGATGACGTGGACGCGCTCACCGCCCAGGCCGTCCGAGCCGGCGCCGAGTTGCTCCAGCCTCCCGCCGACATGTTCTACGGAGCCCGCTCAGCCAGCTGAGAGACCCATTCGGGCATCTGTGCATCCTTCTTACCCATACCGAAGACCTGTCGTCAGAGGAGAGCGCTCGCCGCGGGACCGAGCTGCTCAAGGGAGGCAGCCTACTGCCCGGCTGAATCGGTTGAACCGGCTGAACTCCACGCTGACAGGGAAGGACTTCTCCACGGCGCCGACCCCACATAGGGCGGACGATCTACACCGCCGACAGCCGATTTCGCCAGGAAGTGCGGTCACGGCGTCGTTGCCGGTGAGGCCCGTGGCGACGGCGTCAATCAGTTGGCGAGGCAGAGGTAGCAGGAGGACTGCGACTGCCGCTTGGGTCGCGTCGTCGACCAGAAGGGTCGGCTGGGAAACGATCACGAGCAGCGCGGGAAGCGATCTTCCAGCCCTCTGCTGCATCCCAGATCAGGTCCACTCGTGAACACCCCACCCAGGGCCGTTCTTGAAACGGCCGGACTGAGGTTGACGAGATCCCGTCTGATCATCGAGATCGGGCGGGATCTTGTCGTTTCAGTGGCGTGCGGTCGATGTGCTCTGCTGGGATCTCGGGGATGTCGGCGGATGCGCCGTGGGCGAGCCACCCAGGCGGGGCTGAGGTAGGCCATGTCCTGGCGGAACTAGGACTTCGGGGTCGGATGATCAGTCAACACGACGAAAGGCCGCGCGGTAGTCCCCTGGGCGTCGTCCGGTGTGTTTGGCGAAGAGGGCAGCGAACGTGCTGGGATCCCTGTACCCGACTGCGGCGGAGATGCCGGCGACGGTTCGGTTCGTGGTCTCAAGGAGGTGGCGGGCGCGACGGACACGCGATGACTGCAGGTACTCCAGCGGGCTCTGGCCGGTCTCGTGCGCGAAGCGCCGCAGCAGCGTCCGAGTGCTGACTTTGAACGTGTCCGACAACGCGGCGAGGTCGTATCGCGCGGCAAGGTTCTGGTCGAGCCATCGCATGACCTTGTGGGAGAACTCGTTTCCGGGCTGCGGAAGAAGTCGCGCGTCCACGTATGGAGTCTGGGACGATCGCGCATCGTCGACGAGCGCCACCCGCGCGGTTGTCCGTGCCACGCCGGCACCGCTGTGTTGGCGGATCAGATCCAGCGCGAAGTCGTACATGGCACTGAAGGCCGCCGTCGTCGTCACCCCCGTGTCGGTGACGACCAGACACTCGGGTCGGACGTCAGCGTCCGGACAGCGTCGAGCCAGTTCGTCCGCGAGGAGCCAGGCTGTCGTGGCCCGGCGTCGGTTGAGGAGTCCAGCCTCGGCGAGCAGAAACGCACCGACACAGATCGAGACGACGGCAGTGCCCCCAGCCGCGTGTGAGCGGATCGCCGCAATTTCAGCGGCGAGGGGTGCGAGCTTCGCGTCCACATCCAGGCTCGGCAGGAGCTCGAACCCTGGCACGACAAGGACATCTACCTCGCGCAGCGGAGAGACGTCCAATGCCGCACCACCCGATGCGGCGACCCGACGACGAGGCGAAACGATCGACACCTCGTATCCGGAGCCGTCCGGTCCGGCAACGTGCGTGGCCATCGTCAGGAGATCGGGTACGCCGAACACCTCGGACGCGAAGCAGCCTGGATAGGCCAGGACGCCAACCCGCAGCGTGCTCACGCTCGCCTCCTCACCGCCGGCCTACGGCGAGATTACCCCCATGCATGGCGATCTGGCCTCTCACCGTGTGCGGGGGCATTGGTCCACGCTGTCACCATGAGCGCTGCCAGCGGACGACTTGACGACATGATCACGGACTTCTCCCGCCGACTCGTGGACGTGGAGGGGGTGGAGAAGACGGTGTACACCGCGGGTTCCGGGCCGGCCGTCGTGTTGATGCCGGAGATGCCCGGCATCAGTCCTGACGTCCTTCGACTGGCGCGGTGGCTGCGGGATGCGGGCTTCACCGTCTATGTCCCCTCACTCTTCGGGATCGACGGTGCCTACCCCACGGTCGAGGGTGGTACGGAGGTCGTCCGCCGCGCGTGTGTCAGTGCCGAGTTCCGTGCGTTCGCCGGGGGCGGGACCAGCCCCGTCACGGCATGGCTACGTGGGCTCGCGCGCCAAGCCCATGCCGAATGCGGCGGTCCGGGAGTCGGCGCGATCGGACTGTGCTTCACCGGCAACTTCGCTCTCACCATGGCGCTTGAGCCAGCTGTCATCGCGCCGGTGGTCAACCACCCGTCGCTGCCACTGGACGACCCTGCCGGACTCGAGATCAGCGACGAGGACGCACACGCGGTCCGAGACCGCATCACGCGCGACGGGCTGAAGGTTCTCGCCTACCGCTTCGACGACGACCGCTGGTGCACCGGCCAGCGCTTTGCCGCCTACCAGGCACTCCTCGGCGACGCCTTCGACGGTCGTGTTCTTTCGGGCAGTTCCGCGAACACCAGCCCGCCACCGTTCTTCGCCGACGTGGTCGGGACCCCCCACAGCGTTGTCACCGCCCACCTCGTCGATGAGGAAGGACATCCCACGCTGAAGGCCAGGGACGAGATCGTCGCCTTCCTGACCGACCGCTTGAGCCCGTTCGGACATTCTGAGACGGCATCCGGGGTGCCAAGGTGATCGCTCATTGCTTGAGTGAGGCCGGGGCATATGCGCGGGGCATGTGCGCTCTTGGGCGTGACCAGGTCGCCACGCCGCCACATCCTCCGCACGGCCGTGTTGTGGTTGGGAGCGGGACACAGCCAGGCGTCTTTCAGGCGGTTCAGGGCTCGACGGCGTGATGCGGGAAACGATCACTGCTTTTGCGGGAAGCGATCTTCCGAACCTCTCTTCCGTCCCAGGCCAGCCCTACTCGTGAACGCCCCACAAGGGGCCGTTCACGAGACGGCTGGACTGAAGTTGACGGATCCCGTCTGATCATCGAGATCAGGCGGGATTTTGTCGTTTCAGGCGTTTCCGAATCGGGTTCGTCCTGGTTTGGGAGCTGCGGAGCGGTGTCCCGGAAGGCCCGGGTGGTGTCAGGGCGCTGGTGGAGGTCGGAGTTCGCGTCGCTGGGCATGCCGACTCCGACTCCGGGCTGGGTGCTGCGACAAGGTGATCTGAACTGCGGGTTATGGGGCCGGTGGCGGCCGGTTCCGGCCCGTGAGGGGCGTGCGGTGATGTGCTCTGCTGGGATCTCGAGGACGTCGGCGGGTGTGTCGAGCTCGTCTGGGGGCTGGTGGGTGTGGCGCCACTGGTCGCGGAGTACGTCCGATCCACCCACCCTCGAGCCTTTGCACGGTCACCGCATGCGCACGCCGCTGCGGGTGGCCGTTAAAGGAGACGCTCCATCCACAGCGAACTGATGTACTGACCGTTCTTGGCGGCGTACTCGTGGAACGTCCCGACCTCTGTGAAGCCGAACTTCCGATGCAACGCGACCGATGCATCGTTGGGCATGGCGATGCCTACGACCGCCACATGGATCGGCTCATCGGCAATGCTTTCAAACAGCGCCCGATACAGCGACGTTCCCACCCCCAAGCCCCGGCAACTGGCATCGATCGCGACGCTGAGCTCAACCGTCTCCCGGAAGGCATCGTGATCCCGGTAACGCTGACTGCAGGCATAGCCCACCACCTGACCGTCTCGTCGAGCCACGACCAGTCGGTAAGGGCCAGCGGAGGAGAACCGTTCAAACCAGGCGCGCCGCTCATCCACCTTGATCGGCCGGGTGTCGAAAGACGCGATCGAATTCGCCGCCACGTCGTTGAGGAGGTCGACAATTCCGGGGAGATCGCCCTCATCCCCGATCGCAACCTCAACAGGCCCTGAACCATCCAGCGTGCGCACATCGTTCATGAGTCACATTCTGGTCAAACCGGGTCTGCCTCGCCACCGCCGGAGTTCAACCCGCCCGCACACCATCGACGAGCCCGCACACCATCGACGAGAAGGACACGGGACTGCTCACCTCACACTCCAGGATTGAGACCAGCTGTGGACGGCTGCGATGGCCTGCGGCCGCTCGTCCAAGACCGGAAATCGGTTCAGGGCTCGGAACGCCGACGCGAAACCGGCAGCGGCCATGCCCTGGCCGAACACCCGATCGTCTGCCAGCCCAGGCAGGACGTTCGCGGCAGTCTTGCGATAGTCGGTTTCGAGAGTCTCGGCGTGCGGGTCGGCGACCGTGAGCCACATGGGGCCGGGCACATTCACCCATGCGAGATTGGTCAATGCGTGCCGATAGCCGGCGAACTCGAAGTCGATGAGCCATCCGTGATCGTGTTCGACGAGGAAGTTGTTCGGTTCCGGATCACCGTTCGTGAGTACCAGAAGCTTGCGATGCTCTGGGTCGTCTCCGGCCAGGACCTCGTGCAACATGGCCAGTTCGGCGGCTGCGCGCCCGTTGGGTGCCATGCCGAGTTCTTCCAAGCGGTGCGAGGTCTCGCTCCAACGATGTCCGAGCACGGGAAGACGGTCGGTCCCGGGGCGGCGGTGCAATATCGTGCCTGTCTGCCGTAGAACATGTCCGCGCGGCCGGCAGAAACCGCGTGAAGCTCGCCGATCGTACGAGCGAACGCTCTCCTGCCAGCCACCGACCACTCGGCACCGACTTGCTCAATCAGCTCCGCCAGTGGCTGGTTCGACGGCAGGTCTTCCATCACCAACATGTTGACGTCGAGTTCACTGGCGATCAGCCATGGAGCCGAGCCGAACGCCAATTCTTCGAGGAACTCCAGCGCGGCCCTCTCCGTAGCGATCTGACGCGGATCGATCCGAAATCCCTTGGGATCGTCGCGGAGCATTTTGACGATGACAGATTGAGGAAACGTGTCACTGTCAGAAGCAGCGGTCAGCCGGCACCGCCAGATCGACCAGGGTGTCACGTGCTCGGATTCTGCTACCGACACCGTCGTATTGAACCGCGCCGATGGCTCTCACCACGTCGGAGACCGCCGCCAGGGGTGTACCAGCGAACGGTGCCGTCGTGTTCATCGTGGCTGGAGAACAGCAGGAGTCGATTGATGCCGTCGACGAGGACGACTCGTGCGCTGGGCCGCGAGACCAAGCCGCCCGCCCTATCTTCCGCACGACTGCCTTGCGGTTGGAGGCCGGGGTGCAACTAGATCGCCTTCGGGCGAGGCCCGCGCGGCACGTGCGGGAAGCGATCATTCTTTCTTCGGGAAGCGATCTCCTCAACCCCTCTTGCGCCCCAGGCCAGCCCGTGCTCTCAATGGTGATGGCGTGGACGGTTACGGCCTGGATGTGGGCCATACCGGTGACATACCACGCTCTGGAACGCTCGTTTTCGCGACATCCTCCCTAGTACGGCAGCCGCCATTCGCTTTGTGGGCTGGATATATGCGGTGGCCAGGCGGGTGCGTTGGTGGAACCAGGGGGCGCGTGCTTGATGCCAGCAGGTGGGTCCAGGCGGGACGAAGACGCCGTTCACGCTCCACGGCGGCGCAGGGGTAAGGCTGGCACTACCAAGAACCAGGGTGCCGCCAGCAATGCCGCTCTTTGTGGCTGTATCTAGGGTTTCGGCATGACCTTTTCTCGCGCCATAGTGACCGCCGGGCTCGCCCTGGGCTGCCTTGCCACCACGTTCCCCTCCGAAGCCTCAGTAGCACAAACCGTGGCACGCGGCGCTGTGGTGTCCTCGACTCTCGTGGAGAAGCTGGACAAGGGCCAGATCGCCGAGCGGCTCAAAGCGGCCGGCATCGATGCGGCGCAGGTGAAATACGGGGTCAGCGCCTATCGCGTGGTCTATCGCACCGTGGACACCAAGGGCCGGTCCACCACCGCCAGCCAGTTGGTCGCCCTGCCTGGCAACACCCGGCGCAACCTGCGGGTCGTCTCCTGGTTGCACGGCACCACCGTCTACCGGGGTGATGTGGCCTCGGTGAACGAGAAATCCACCGACCGCGCCGCGGCGCTGCTGTTCGCGGGGGCCGGGCATGCGGTGTCCGCCCCTGACTATCTCGGCCTGGGCATGGGGCCCGGCCACCACACCTACGGAGACCCGCGGACCACGGTGTCCGCCCCGGTGGACGCCCTGCGCGCGACCCGCGCCTTCACCAGGGGCCACGAGCGTCGGCTCGACTCGCGCGTGCTGGTCAGCGGCTTCTCACAGGGCGGTCCCGCGACCATGATGGTGGGGCGCTTCCTACAGCAGGGTCAGGACCCGTACTTCCGGCTGGGCGGCCTCGCTCCGATCGCCGGCCCGTTCGACCTGAGTTCTTTCGAGGCTGCCGCGGCGGACGACAAGATCCGGATGGCCTCGCTCTACCTGGCCTACTTCGTGATCTCGGCGGACCGCTATACCGACGTCTACCGCACGCCGAGTGAGGCTTTCCGCGCCCCGTACGACGAGCAGGTGGAGAAGCTCTTCGACGGAAACCACCAGGCCGCGGAGATCGCCCAAGCGTTGCCGCCGACGTCCGAGAAGTTGTTCACCGCACAGTTCCTGGACAGGGTGCGCAAGCCGACCGGCAAGCTGAAGGAACTGCTGACCGCGCTCGACTCCACCTGCAACTGGAAGCCGGACGTTCCGGTCCGCCTGCATCACGCCAAGGGCGACACGGACGTCGCCTACGACAACGCGCTGTACTGCCAGCGTCAACTGCGTTCCCACGGCGCCACGCAGACCCTCACCGACGCGGGCAACGTGGATCATAACCAGACCGTCCGTAAGGCGCTGCCGCTGGTGGTCGCCGGCTTCACGGGCAACTCGGCTTGATCCGTCCGGTCTCGGCGATGTCCTCAGGAACAACTCCAGGGATCAATCGAGGCCGATACATCCGGACAACTTGGAATTGCGCCATGAAAATGAAGGCAAAAACGATGATCGCGTGCTCTATCGTGCTCGTGGCGGTATTGACCGGCTGCGGCACCAGCGACCCGCTGGATGAGGACACCGTGTCGTACAACATCACCGACAAGGTAGCGGCGTTGCACGTCGAAGCCGACAACGCCGGGACCGTCGAAGTGGTCGAGTCCCATCGTGGGAGCATCCACGTAACGGAGCGGCTCAGCTGGCTCAGGGACAAGCCGAAGACCAGCCACAAGGTACAAGGCGACACGCTAGAGCTGACGTTCGCCTGTCCTACCACCTGGGGGTGGGGCGCCTTGGGCGCGTCTTGCGACGTGCATTACCAGATCGAGGCGCCCAAGGGACTCCGCATCAAGGTGAGTTCCGCCTCGGGGAACCTCACGCTGAAGAACCTGTCGGGCGAGTTGGAAGCCACCACTGACTCTGGGGCAATCAAGGCCACCGAGCTGGCAGGCGGAAAGGTCGCCACGAAGACCGGCTCGGGCGATATGAACCTGGCCTTCGCCGGACCCCCCGACCAGGTCACCACCACCACGGATTCGGGCAAGACCGTGATCCGTGTGCCATCAGGGTCGTACAACATCGTGGCCACGACGGACTCCGGCCACAAGAACATCAAGGCCGCGAGCCTCCCTTCGGCCCAGCGCACGATCGCGCTGTCCAGCGACTCCGGGGACCTGGAGGTCAGGACACCCTGA
This sequence comes from Nonomuraea sp. NPDC049400, assembly GCF_044466425.1. Lineage (NCBI taxonomy): Bacteria > Bacillati > Actinomycetota > Actinomycetes > Streptosporangiales > Streptosporangiaceae > Nonomuraea > Nonomuraea sp. NPDC049400. The sequence goes on along the minus strand of NZ_JBITMP010000012.1, from coordinate 274,138 downwards.
TTGGCCCCTCCTAGCGACAGCTGCCATTCGTTAGCTCAGCTGGGTGTATGCGGTGGCCAGGCGGGCGCGGCGATGGAACCAGCGGGCGCGTGCTTGATGGCGGCGTCGCCAGGCTGACCAGTGAGCAACGAGTTCCAGGGTCGGTGCGTGGCCAGTGATGGCGTTGAACAGGCGCTTGACCTCTGCGATCGTCAGCGGGATCAGGCCAGGGTCGGCGGGCGGTGCTTCGTCGGGACGGGTGGGGCGCGTGGCCTGGGTATCGGTGCGGTGCCGGGTCGCGGCGGCGGTGGCCGCGCAGACGGCCAAGGCGGGCCATGACCAGCACAAGGTGCCGCATCAGCGCCTGGTGGAGGCGGACCTGGGACTCGTCCAGGCCGAACAGGTCCTTGCCGGCCTGGAAGCTCTCCTCCACCGGCCATCGCAGCCCGGCCGGGGTGATCAGGCGGGCCAGGGTGGCTGGCTGACCGGCGGGCACGAAGCAGTAGTGAAAGGCCAGTTCACCACTCTTGCAGTGCTTGCGCACCAGCAAATAGTGGGCGGGGCTGGCAGTGGCGATCCAGGCCCAGGCGTAGGTGCGCTCGCCCTTGGAGCCAGTCCCGGCCGAGCGGATGACCCACCGGCGTTTCTGCCTCAGATGCTTGGCCACGGCTTGTTCGCAGGTCAGGCAGGGTGCCGCCGCCGAGGGCGAGGGTGAAGGTGGCACGGATACGCAAGACGTAGGCCTGGCCGTGTTCTTCCAGGAAGGTCCGCAGCTTGGTGCAGGCGCCGTAGACCTCGTCACCGGCCACGAAGTCCAGGCGTACGTCGTCGGCGTAGGCCTCGCCGAGCAGGTCGATGGCCAGTTCGCCCTTGGTTGCGAAGGTCAGATGCAGCGGCAGGCCTCCCGGAAAAAAGAGGCAGCCGTACCCGCGTGCCGGATTCACGCCATGAAGCCAAATAACTCCACAAGGTAAACGGCAAGTTGACCGGGATCGGAGTCAGCGGCTGGCTGGCGGTGGCCTGCTGCGCGCGGGCGGCAGTGGGGAACTGCTCTGGCCAGAGGCGAGAGTCGCCGCGGTGTGCGCGACGGGCCGTCGGTCGGTGGTCTGCCGCCACGAAGCCAGCATGTGCAGATTGGCGACGCAGACCATGAGTGCGACCAGGGTGGCCTGCGCGACGCGGCCATGGGCGAGCCGGTTCTTGGGGTCGACCAAGTCGAGGTGATGACCCTTGAGGCAGCCGTTGACCCACGTCGCGCCTGCCGGACGCGCCCTCGCCGCGGCCGGGCGGGTCTCTGCACGGTATGGGCGCGGATCGGCTGTAGGCATCCTGCCAGGCCGAGGTGAGGTGGTGCGGTTTCTGCCGGAACGTGGCCAGGTACCCCAGATCGCCAGGGTGCGGTATGTGCTCGGTATAGCGGGCACCCCTCCACAGCCCGAACGCCTTGACAGCTGAACCGACGGCTGGCGGAATGGGCGTCCGAATCTTGGAAGGAAGCCCGTGCGTCTCGTCCGTCCTCTTGCCGCCGCCATGCTCGTGGCCGCGGCCTTATCTGTGCCGCAGCCTGCGCAGGCGGCCGCGTTCAAGCATCCTGGCGTCCTGGTCAGCCGTGCTCAGCTCGACTTCGTCAGGGCCAACCTCGGCAACGAGCCGTGGAAGTCTGCCTGGAACGCCCTGCAAAGCCATCGCTTTGCCAAGCTGTCCTATACGGCCCACCCTCGCGCCGAGGTGAATTGCGGCCCGTCGTCGAACCCCGACATCGGCTGCTCGGACGAACGCGAGGACGCCATGGCGGCCTACACGCACGCCCTCCAGTGGTACCTCACCAAGGACTCCCGCTACGCCAAGAAGGCGATCCAGATCATGGACGCCTGGTCAGCCGTGATCACCAAACACACCGGGGAGAACGCGCCGCTGCAGACCGGGTGGGCGGGCGCCAACTTCTCCCGCGCCGCCGAACTCATCAAGCACACCTACACCGGGTGGACCCAGGCCGGCCGGCTCGCCGGCAAGCTGCGCACCGTGTACCTCCCGACCCTGATCGCCGGAAGGCCCAACAACAACGGCAACTGGGAACTGATCATGACCGATGCCGCCATCGGCATCGCCGTGCACCTCGACGACCGGGCCTCCTTCGACCGGGCGATCGCGACCTGGCGCGGCAGGCTGCCCGCCTACATCTACCTCAAGACGGACGGCTCGTACCCCAAGGCGCCGCCGAACAGCCAGTACGACACCAAAGCGAAGATCATCGACTACTGGCACGGGCAGACCACGTTCGTGGACGGGCTGACCCAGGAGACCTGCCGGGACTTCTGGCACACCGGATGGGGCCTCGCGGCCATCTCCCACGTCGCCGAGACGGCCGGCCACCAAGGTGTGGACCTGTACGCCGTGGCCAAGCACCGGCTGCGTCGCGCCATGGACCTCCACGCTCGCCTCCAGTTGGGCGGGACGGTGCCCTCGTGGCTGTGCGGCGGAAAGGTCACCAAGGACCTCGGGAAGCACTTCGAGGTCGGCTTCAACGCGCTGCACCACCGTCTCGGGTACGACGATGTTCCTTATGCCAAGCAGTGGGTCGAGAAGAGCCGCCCCGACGGAGTGTCCCACTTCCTGGCCTGGGAGACCCTCACCCACGCGCAGAACCCGCACTTCGGCGGGCCAAAGGGCGTCACGTCGGTGTACGGGGTGCTGCCGAACGGGCAGCTGACCTATACCACCATCGACGCCGCCACCGGAAAGCGCACCCACGGCGCGGTCGTGTCCACAGCCACCCTCGGCTTCACGCCCAAGGCCATGGCCACACTCAACTCCAACACCATCCTGCTCACCGACGCCAACGGCAAGCTGTATCGCGTCGACGTGCAGAGCAACCGTGACAGCCTCACCTTCAAGCCGCCCTTCCTGCTGGGCAGCGGCTACACCCACGACCTGCTTGCCTACGACGGCACCAGTCACCTGTTCGGCATTGAGAACGGAACCCTCCACCGCTACACCATCACCGCCGCCAAACCTGCCCTTGCCGACATCACCGGCAACATCGCCATCGGCAGCGGCTTCACCCTCAAAACCCTCACCGCCACCGGAGAGGACTGGATCCTCGGCACCACGGCCGGAGGGCAGCTCATCTCCTACAACATCAGCGGTGCCGGCTCCTGGAAGCGCTACCAGCTACGCGACTCCACCTGGCAGAATTTCGACCACCTGCTGTCGCCTGGCGGGGGTGTCTATTTCGGCCACCACCGCGAAAACTCCATGCACCACTACCGCGACGTCAACCCCTACGACGGCCGAGGCGACGACCTGACCGGCCGGGACACCGTCGACGTCGGCGGCTGGGTACAGACCCTCCTGTCCGCCCAGCCCGCCACAGTCACGTGAGCGAATGACAGACGGGGCGTGACAAGGACCCTGGCATCGGCCGGGCCGCCTCGTCACCGGGCAGGTGATTGTGGCGGGGCTCTTCCGTCGTCAGGTTCGAAGGTGCCAACCCAATCGTCCCTGAACGAAAGAAGAGCCCTGTGTAGGCACCGTACGACACAGACGTCACTGCTGACGTCTTTGCGGAGGCGAAGACGTCAGCAACTGTCTGATCGGACAGCTCACCGCTGCGGCCGCCGCGTCGCTGACGCATGACCAGCTGGAGGACACGATCGTCGAGCAGGGGCGTGAGCTGCACGCCAGCTCCTGCAGGCGCACCTTGACCTGCGAGCATTACGGGAGCGGGTGCACGGCGCCCGCCATGACGGGGCGGCCCTGACCGTGACCGGGGTAGACGGCGTGGTGCGAAGGGCGGGTGGAGATGGGGCATCACCGCGGTGGTCAGCGTCCTGGTAAGCGCGGAACCGGCCCTCGCCGCCGAGTCCAGCCCCGTCGGATTTGCCGGCATGAACGGCGGTACGACCGGTGGCGCCGGTGGCTCGACGGTCGGATCCGGCTCAGGTCTCAACGGTGGCGGGCTGACCATGAACGGCGTCAGCAATATCATCATCCGCAACCTGACCATCCAGAATTCCCGCGACGACGCCATCAACGTTCAGGACGGCTCGCACCACATCTGGATCGACCACAACAACTTCACCCGCGCCTCGGACGGCCTGTCGCGCAACGCGAGCAGCGTGGCCACGATCCCGTACTCCTACACTCCGGGAGTGCAACTGCTCGGTGAAGTCGACGGTCACTGCCGGCGCTGGCGTGGGCAAGATCGGCCTCTGAGATCCGGTGCTGGCAGGGCTTCCGAACGGCCTACGCGCCCGCCGGCCCTGCCACGTCACCTGTTACAGACCTCTCCCGCGGGGATCATGCTCCCTCGTGGGAGAGAGGGCTCGGCACCGCCGTCATTCACCGTATGAGCCGTCCGGGAAGCGAGCATCGTCGCGTTGGCAAGCGATCTTGGCAGGCCAGCCTTATCGCAGGCCAGGCACACTCGTGAACACCCCGCCAGGGGCCGTTCTTGAAACGGCTGGACCGAAGTTGACGAGATCCCACCAGATGAAGCTGCGGCATCCGTTCCCTGCACCGGGTCCGGGTGCTGCCCCTGCCCAGACCGGGATCAGTGCACCCGATCACGCGAGCCTCTGGGGTCCAGGAAGCCCTGCCGATAGCCCTGCCTGCGGGACCGGCTGGATGAGCGAGGGCGTTTGGCGGGGACTGTGGTGAGGCTGAAGTGATTCTGTGGCACGGGATGTCAAGGTTGACCGTGTGGTTCGCCGTACCAAGCGAAAGGAAAAGGTGGTCATGGGAACCGAACTCACCGTCCTCGAGGCCGTCATCGCCGACATGCAGGACTCCGTCTCGGCCGACTTGTTCCTCAGCTCCCTCTGAGAAGCTGAGCAGGCCGGCGTGCGTTGAAGCCGTCGGCCTCGTTCCGCCGGCAAAGGAAGACCGCCGGATGGCCGGACCTTCTCGACATGAACGCTCCGCAAAGAGTGACGCGAGCCTCTGAGGTCCCGGAGGTCCTGCCGACAGTCCTGTCCGCCAACGCATCCCCGCCCACGTGACCGTCACCACCGGGATTCGCGTCCATGCCTTGTTCCGGCAGCCGTTCGCACATCGTCTTGGCGGGGGCTACCCGCAGCTCTGTGTGAAGGCCTCGGATCCCGTCCATCGCGCCGGGCGCCACCACGCCACACCTCACCATCGCGGCACTCGAATCCAGCGGTGGGGTCCCAGCCTGCTCCGCAGTGCGCCCAGGGCCCGCCTCTGGATCTGCGCCGGGTCGACGGGAGGGTGCACGGTGAAGACCGGCGCGATGGCGGGGACTGTGGTGAGGCCGAAGTGATTCTGTGGCGCGGGATGTCAACGTTAGCCGTGTGGTTCGCCGTACCAAGCGAAAGGAAAACGTGGTCATGGAGACCGAACTGACCGTCCTCGAGGCCGTCATCGCCGACATGCAGGACTCCGCCTCGGCCGACTTGTTCAACAGCGCCCTCTAAGAAACCGAGCAGGCCAGTGGACTGAAAGGGGCGTGCGTTGAAGTCGTCGGTTTCGTTCTCCGGGCGAAGGAAGACCTCCGAGTGGCCGGACCTTCTCGACATGGACGCCCTGCAAAGGGCGGGATGGCGGCCGCTGCCGTTCACGCAGTTCGTGATCAAGATTCACAGCAGGTGCAATCTTGCGTGCGACTACTGCTACATGTACGAGATGGCCGACCAGAGCTGGTCTTCCCGCGACAAGGTGATGGATTCGGCGACCATGAAGGCGACGATCGACCGCATCGCCGAGCACGCCCGAGTTCACCGGCTCCCCTCCGTGAACGCGGTGCTCCATGGAGGGGAGCCGTTGCTCGCTGGAACCTCGTGGATCGACGGGTTCGTCGCCGACCTGCGCGGCGTGCTGGAGCCCGATGTACAGGTCGCGGTGAGCATGCAGACCAACGGCACCCTGATCGACGAGGACTTCTTGCGGACTGCCGCCGAACGTCGTATCGGCGTCAGCGTCAGCCTGGACGGGGCCGAGCAGGACAACGACCAGCACCGGCGCTACGCGGGAGGGCGCGGTTCCTACCAGGCTGTGGCCCGCGGGCTGGCTCTCCTCGCCTCCGGACCGTATCGGGCGCAGTTCCGTGGACTGCTGTGCACGATCAACGTCGACAATGACCCGATCGGCACCTACGAGGAACTGCTCAGGTGGCGACCGCCCGCCATCGACTTCCTGCTGCCGCACGGCACCTGGTCCAGCCCACCCCCGAAGCGTACGACCGACGAGGATCACACGCCGTACGCGGACTGGCTCCTGGAGATCTTCGAGCGGTGGTACACCGCGCCGAGCAGGCAGACACGGGTTCGGCTGTTCGAGAGCGTCATCCGCATGGCGCTGGGCGGACAGAGCATGACGGAGGCCGTCGGCCTGCAGCCCGCACGACTCGTGGTCATCGAGACCGACGGCTCCATCGAGCAGGTCGACTCGCTCAAGGCCGCTTTCGACGGCGCACCCGCAACCGGGCTCACCGTGCGCGACGGACCCTTCGACCGTGCGCTGGAGCATCCCTCGGTCGCGGCTCGGCAGATAGGGATCGAGGCTTTGAGCGAGAAGTGCAGGGCTTGCTCGCTGCGCGACACCTGCGGCGGCGGCCTCTATCCACACCGTTACCGCGAAGGGTCCGGTTTCCTCAACCCATCGGTCTACTGCCCCGACCTGATGAAGTTGATCACTCACATTGTCGGACGCGTCAGGGCCGACGTGTGAGCTGGCGGCGCGACTTCTGGCTGCTGTTCGCGGGATCGAGCCTGGCCACCGTGGCCGCGAGGGCGAGCGCGGCCGCCTACCCGCTCCTCGCCCTGCTGCTGACCGGCTCGCCGGTGCTTGCGGGGTGGGTGCGGTTCGCGTCGATGGCACCGCACCTGCTCTTCACGCTTCCCTTCGGCGTTCTGGTGGACAGGCACGATCGGCGGCGGCTGTTGGTCATCTCCCAGGTCGGCAGGGCAGTGGCGATCGGGCTGCTCGCCGTCACGATCGCCGCCGACGGTCCGTGGATGCCGGTGTTGTGGGCGACGGTGGTGGTCGAAGGAACGCTGACTGTCCTGCACCAGCGCGCACTCGGGCCGGCGATCGCCGAGGTCGTCCCCAAGGAACACACGACATGGGCGGTGTCGAGGAACGAGGGGGCGCTGGCGGCGGCCACACTGGCCGGTCAGCCTGTGGGCGGCTTCCTCCTCGGCATCGGCAATGCCTTCCCCTTCGTGGCGGGGCTGATCGCCCAATCGGCCGCGGCGGTGACCATCCTCTGGACTCGCATGCCTGTGCGCCGGGCGGCGGAGGCCGAGGTGGTCGCGCACGGTCTTCCCGACGCGCACGGTCTTCCCGATGCGCACGGCCGCCTGGACGGCACGGCAGTCGCCGAACATGTGGGCGTCGAAGACGCGAGCGACGACCGCGGGCGCGGTGTGCGGGGCGCCGTGCACGACATGGCCCAGGGCGCGCGATGGATCTGGCGCGATGCCTTTCTCCGGTTGGCGGTCGCCGTCTTCACCACCACGAACGTACTCTGGCAGATGCTCGGCATCCTGCTCATCGTGCTGGCCACATCGGCGGGGGCTTCGCCTGCGGCAGTCGGGCTGATTCTCGGAGCCACCGGTCTGGGCGGCGTCGTGGGCTCAACGGTCGCCCCACGGGTGCTTCAGCATGTCGGCCCGGTGACAGTGCTCAGGCTGGCCTGCTGGCTCTGGCTGGGTGCAATCGCCGTCGTCGCGTTCGCCACGGCACCGCCCGTGCTGGCGGTGGGATGGGGATGCGTCGGCTTGATCGCCGGAGTCCTCGACGTCGCGACCATGACGTACGTGATCTCCAACACGCCGAAGGACCTGATGGGGCGGGTCACGAGCGTTCCGGCGATGCTGGCGTTGGGGGTGAGCCCGCTCGGTGCTTTGGCCGGAGGGTACCTGGTGGAGCTGTGGGGGCCGCAACCCGTGCTGCTCGTTGCCGCGGTCGCGATGGCGGCCATCGCCGTGTTCGCCACGCTGGCACGCGTGCCTTCGCAGGTCAGATGACGTCTCGTCGCGGCCGGCAGCCCGTCACGATCAAGAAGGTCCACTGCGGCGCGTTCCGGCCGCGCCGATCCGGTTCTCAGGGCGCCTGGTTCGTGGCATCCGCGGCGGGTTGGACTCGGGCAGATCCAGACTCAGCTCGGACTGTGTCGATCATTTGCCGGGCACGGGCACGCCACACCGGATTTCCGTGTCTGTCCATGAGGTCGTGGCAGCGTATGAAATAGTCGGCCGCAGCCTGCGACTGCCCGTGTTCAAGGCTGACCTCGCCGAGGAAGTAGGCGGACAACGCCTCGTTGTACGTATCACCGGTCTGCGCGGACAGAAGCGACAGTCTGTAAAGCGAGTTCACCGCGTCTCCGGGCCGCCCGGCGGCGCGGTAAGCCTCGCTCAGCCGACGCAACGTGTAGCGTTCGCCCGGCCCCCATCCAAGATCGTGGCTGATGTCGAGGCCCTCCTGGTAACACTTGATGGCCCCTTGCGCATCGTCACTGCGGAAGCAGATGATCCCGGTGAGCAGGGCACGCAGGAACCGTGCGATCGGGTCGCCGTACTGTTGCTCCTTGATGAGCAACAGGGCCTGCCGGAAAAGGCGAATGACTTCCTGGTGATCCTGCTGGTGAGCTGCGCACACGGCGAACAGGCCATCCAGCAGGTCGCCGATTCCGTCTGCCGACTCAAATCGGGAAAAGACTTCCTTGACTCCAATCTGCCTCCAGCTTTCAGGCTCTGTCTCCAAGAGGTCGCAGGCGACCAGTCCGGTGAGTGCGTAGGCGGCCGAATGAGCGTCATCGCTCGAACGGAAGTGGTCGAACACAGTCCGGAACATGTCGCGCGCCGTCTCCAACCGCCCGAGGTCCAACTCGATGTCGGCCTGCGCCAGTTGCGCGAGAATTGCTCTGTCGCGATCAGTCGTTCGCTGGGCCGCTTGTTGCAGGAGACGCGTGGCCTCCACCCGAAAACCGGTGATGACGAGGAACGGAGTGAGGCGAAGGACCAGCTCTGCTGCGGCATCGGCATGGGCGAGTCCAACCGCGGTCAACAGCGTCTCACGCTCCGCCGACAACCATGCGGCTCCTCCATGAGACCGTCCGTCGGAAGTCCCAGGTGCCGCCATCGGGACCACCGGTGGCGGATACGCCAACCCGGCGACGCGCACTCTCGCCAGCGACTCGTCCACGAACCGCCGTATCGCCACATCCCGTTGTTCCGGCGAATCATCGGCCTCCGCACGTTCGTGGGCGAATTTCCGCAGAAGATCGTGCATGCGGTAACGCGGCTGACCGCTCTGATCGATTTCGCCCATCCTCAGCAGGCCGGCTGCCACGAGCGTTTCCAGAGTCGTGTCCGTCTCACGTGGAGACACACCCAGCAATGCGGCCACGACCCATTCCGCGAAATCGTCGATCCCTGCCAACCCCAACAGCCGGAAAGCCCGTCCAGCCAGATCCGGCAACAGCTGGTGGCTCGCGGCGAAAGTCCGGCGGATGTCCAACTCGCCGAGGACCAGTTCGTCCAGGGGCTGCCCGCCCGTCAATCGTGTGGCGAGCTCCTGCAAGGGCCAGGTCGGTCTCGTCGCGAGCCTGGCCCCCGCCACCCTGATGGCCAACGGAAGCCGCCCGCAGGCCAGCACGATGGCCCGGGCCGCATCGGGTTCGGACCGAACCCGATCCTCTCCGGCGATCTGCGCCAGCATCATCTGTCCCACGGCTTCGGACGGCAGGTCGACCGCAATGCGGGTGGCGCCCGCCAGTGTGGGGAGCGGACTGCGACTGGTAACCAGTACCGCGCTACGCGGTGTTCCGGGCAGCAGGCAACGCACCTGCTTCTCATGCTCAGCGTCGTCGAGCACGACGAGCACGGCCCGATCGGCCAGCAATGAGCGGTACAGCGCTGCTCTGCTTTCGGTCGAGTCGGGGATGTCCGATCCAAGGCACTGCAGTGAGCGAAGCGCTTCAGCGAGGAGAGCGGCAGGCTCGCGTGCCGTGCCGCCCGATTTGAGGTTCAGGTAGAGCTGGCCGTCCGGAAAGTCCTCGCGAAGCTGATGCGCGGCGTGAACGGCCAGGGTGCTCTTCCCTATCCCGGAAGGCCCGAGGAGCACCGCGATTGCTGGTGTTGTCCGGTCGGTGTTCCGACGCAATGCCGTGGTCACCCGGTGGAGTTCCTCGGGTCTGTCCACGATGTCGGCTATGTCTGCGGGAAGCTGGCATATCCGACGCCACGTTTCCATCTTGCCGACGGTGACGGTGTCGGCCAAGATGTCGGCTTGGAGTTGCTGAAGCTTCCTGCTGGGCTCGATACCCAGATCGTCGATGAGGGCCGCGCGGGCGTGCCCGAAGGCCTCAAGCGCCGCGTCGCGTTGTCCAGTTTGTGAAAGAGCGAGCATGAGCAGATGCCACGCGCGTTCACGTAGCGGCTGCTCCGCCACGACGGCACGCAGTTCAGGTATCACCTCGGCGGGTTGGCCCAGGCCGAGCTTCGCCTCGGACCAGTCCAGCCGTACGGCTGTGCGCTGCTCTTCTACTTGGGCTGCGCGGGCGAGCACCGGGCCCACGAGTTCGGTGCCTTCAGCCAGCCCGCCCCGCCATAGCGACAGCGCCGTCTCATACTGGTGTACGGCGCCCCAGGCGTTGCCCTGCTCGTGCTCGGCCCTCGCCGACTGGACCGCTTGCTCGAAGGCAAGCAGATCCACCTCCTCCGGGAGCGCCTCGAAAAGGTATCCCGTTCCCCTGGTAAGAAGGCGCGTACCGGGCGGCAGCGCTTGACGTAACTGGGCGATGTAGGTTTGCAGATTTGAGACGGCCGAGGTGGGTGGAGTCTCCCACAAGGCCGCGACCAACCGTTGCCTGGGAACCACGGTGTTGGCATGAAGAAGCAGGCTCGTCAACACTGCGCGCTGCTTCCCGCTCAAGCGGGCTTCCCGTCTCTCCGACCAGCGCACTTGTACCGGCCCCAGGACCTTGAAAGTCGCTTCGCCCAAAGTCTCATCCCGCCTGTGAGCACGGTAGGTGGGGTCGCCGTCGATTTTCGATCATCGGACCGCTCGGGGTCGAGAGGGACGGAGGTGATAAAGATCACAGATTGCACTCAACTGAACGCGATCAGTGGCATATGGCGCCATATATATCGGGCCATGGCGATCGCAAGCTCCGACCGGCGCCGGCGTGCCGTGGGAGGCGGCCGATCTCTCGGCGGTGGAATCAGCCGGTCCGCCGCGCCTCGTCCACGGCCGGGATTGACGAACGCCACGTCGGCCGATGTCGGCGTAGAGTTTCGAAAACCCGTCCCCCCTACGGCCGGATCAGATCGGGGTGGAGTTCGGCAGGGCTCCGTAGACCTCACGCAGCTCGACAACCGGCTTGACCAGGCTCTGCAACGTCCGAGGACTCAATCCGGCGACATCCCGAGCCCAGCAGTGCTCCGCCAGCGTGGCGCACCAGACCAAGACGCTGGCCGGCATCTTGGGCCGATACGAGTTGGTCGGGCCGGACGATCTAGCCACACTGCCCTGGCGGCTGCTATCTGTCCGCCGAGCCCGTCTCGAACATGGCGGCGCAGGCGATGAGGACGAGCGAGGCCGTGAAGAGCACGGCGTGGGCGGCCGCCCACCACGAGCTGATCCGGCGGACGGCGACGGCCAGGAGCAATGGCAGGAACTGGGCCACGCACACGAAGGCGGTCAAGCAGCCCAGCAGCATCCCGGCGCCGTTGTTGTTGCTCCCATCTGAGATGAACGTAGAAGTGAAGCCGACCACGACCAGGAAGCCCACAACTCCCGACAACAGTGCATGGACGGTGAGCAGCGCAGCCTTCAGGATGGCCCACGCCGTTCGCCGTCGTACATAAAGATCCGTCATCAAGCTCCGCATCGTCCCAGTACCCGGCGTGCGGCCGGGCCGGGCGTGCGGGCTGGGGCCGATCCCGCCCCGGCCGAATGGGCGCCGTAGTTGCCGATCTCCTCAACGACATTAGCCGGAACGGCGACCTGCACAGAGGGGACTGTACGGATGCACAGCTCGGGATCATACGGGCGCCCGAAGGCGCTCCTGACCTCCCCCAGCAGGTCGGTCGCCGTCGCCGCAGAATTGACCGTGGTGACACGTATCCCATGGGCGGCCTCCTCCTCGCGCAGGGAATCGGCCAGCTCCCGCAGCGCCGCCTTACTGCCGAGCACCAGCAGGAGGAGCATCCTCGTCCGGCCAGGCCTGACCGCCCGCCGTCGGAGACCTCGGGCCGGCGTTCCGGTCGTGATGGCTGGTGCGGTTCCTGTGCCACGTCGAGCGCGGCTTCCGGAGCCGCTCCCGAGATGCGGGCGGTCATCACACGTTCATCGGCGGCAGGACCGGCGCAGTCGCCCGCCCCCGCTGGAGGGGGATCCATCGCAGCAGGAGCAGGGCCAGCCCGATCAGCCCGTCCATGGCGAGCAGCCCCCAGTTCAGCATGGTGAACACGTGTACCTGCGCCTGGGTGACGCCGGGCAGCTCGCCCAGCTGGACGATCGACGTCCACTGGTCCCGCGTGCCGGTCAGGAGCAGCGTCAGCCACACCGCGATGACCTGCGAGGCGTCCCAGAGGGCGTGCAGCAGGACCACCACGATGTACCAGCCGAGCAGCGCCGCCCGCGGCTGGGGCCGTCCGCTCCGGTTGCGTGCGGCGGTCGCGAACAGGACGCCGCCCAGCAGCGCGGTCCACAGCCCGTGCCCGACGGGAGCGAGCACCGCGCGCAAGGCCTCGGTCTCGACCAGGTCGAGCAGTGACAAGCCGTGGGAGGTGAACAGCGCGTTGAAGGCGTATCCGGCGCTCTCGAGCGCGGCGAAGCCGAAGCCCACGGCCGCGCCGAGCACCATGCCGTCGCGCGCGGTGTAGAAGGGCAGGCGCCGGGCGACCAGCCACAACGCGGCCAGCTTGACACCCTCCTCGATCATGCCGATCGCCGGGTAGGTCCAGCCCGACGCGTGGGCCAGGAACGCCGACTCCAGGACTGAGGCGCCCAGAACGCCGAGCACGCCGCCGTACACGAACGCGGCGAAGACGCGCTGGGCGGTGATCACGGCGTCGCCGTGCCGGAAGGCGAAGGCGACGAACGTGACTGGAACCAGGAAGCTGCCGACCAGGATGATGGTGGGGATCAGATTCGTGTTGCCGGTGACGAACGTGACGACCACGGTCGCCACCCAGAGCACCGACCCGCCGAGGAAGATCCGGATCCAGCTCGGGCCGGAACGCGGCTGTCTGATCGAGACGTTGGGTACGACGTCGGCAGGGACCATCGACAATGGCTGCACAGCAGGCTCCTTCCGGGGGACTTCCCCCAGGATGTGCGCTGCCGACCGTCACTGTCGTCCTGGCCAGCGGCCATCCCGGCTACCTGCTGGCTGGAATCCCGGCGTGGGGTCAGCCACGACCGACCGGCAGCCTGGCTGGAGTCCCGGCGTCGGGTCAGCCGCCGTCGACCGGGAGTTCGGCGCTGAGCGTGGTGCCCTCGCCAGGCGGGCTGACCAGCGCGATCGTGCCGGAGAGCGCCTCGACGCGGTCGGCGAGCCCGAGCAGCCCGGAGCCCGCGCCCGTCGAGGCGCCGCCCACGCCGTCATCGCTGACCTGCAGCCGCAGCATCCCGTCGGCCAGGTACGCCCGCACGGTCACGGTCGTGGCGTGGGCATGCTTGGCCGTGTTCGTGAGCGATTCGGAGACCACGTAGTAGGCGGCCACCTCCACGGGCTCGGGCAGCCGGCCGGGTACATCCAACTCCAGCTCCACCGGTACGGCGCTGCGGCGGGCCAGGGTTTTCAACGCCGGGCCCAATCCCGCCTCGCTCAGGATCGCCGGATGGATGCCTCTGGAGATCTCGCGCAGTTCGTCCACCGCCTCGCCGAGCCCCTCGGCCAGCCGGTCGAGCGGCTCGGCGAGCTCGTGCCGGTCGGGCGGCAGCCCTGCCTGGGTGGCCCGCACTTCCAGTACGAGCGAGACCAGCCGCTGCTGAATGCCGTCGTGCAGGTCGCGTTCGATGCGGCGGCGGGCCTGGTCGGCGGAGGTGACGATACGCGAGCGGGAGGCGGCCAGCTCCTCCTGCTGCCGGGCGAGGGTGACCGCCATCGTGTTGAAGCCGCGTTCCAGCACGCCTACCTCGCCGGCGCCGCGCTCGGACACGCGTGCCTGGAGATCGCCGTCCGCCAGCCGCCGGGTCGCTCCGGCCACCCGCCGTACCGGAACCACCACCGCGCGGGTGAGGTAGCCGGAGTAGGCGCCGATCAGGGCGACCGACGCGATCAGGCTCGACACTCCCACGGCGCTCGCGCGATGTGCCGCGGCATCGGAGCGCTGCTGCTCGGACCTGGCCATCGACAACGCGGCGGCCACCAGCGCGTCGAAGTCCGCGCGCATCGCGTCCACGCGGCGCTTGCCCTCGGAGATTTCCGCCGTCCGCGCCCTGGCCGGGTCGCGGCGTATGGCCTCCACCAGGGGGACGGAGTAGTCGTTGATGTAGGAAGTGCCGGCCGCGGTGATCGTCCGGGCCCGCGCACGCTGGGCGGGGGTGTCCGCCACGAGCCGCTCCAGCGCGCTCGCCTGGCCGGGAAATGCCGCGATGGCCTCGCGCCAGGGCTGGAGGAACGCCTCCTGATCGGTGAGGGCGAAGCCGCGCTGGCCCGCCTCCATGTCGATGATCAGACGTTCCAGCCGGTTGGCCATCGTCAGGACCGATGCGGAGCGCTGCTCGCGAAGCCGGACGTCGCGCAGGTTGGCGATCGAGGCCAGCAGCACCGCGAAGGCCCCGCCCACGATCAGTGCGAGCACGGCTCCGGCCGCCACCGCGCGTACGGTCAGACCGCGGCTGACGTCGCCCGCTGGTCGGCGTGACCGGCCAAGGAACATTCCCGGAGTGTACCGACACGACGATGAGGTCGGGATAATGCCTATATGCCCGGTACGCAGGTGGTTCTCGCTGACGACGACGTTCTGCTGCGCGAGGGGCTCGCCAGCCTCCTGGAGCGTTCCGGTCTGGAAGTGATCGGCCAGGCCGGCGATGCCGGGCAGTTGCTGGCGCTGGTACGCGAGACGCAGCCGCAGCTCGCCATCGTGGACATCCGGATGCCGCCGACCAACACCGTCGAGGGGCTGCAGGCGGCCGCGCAGATCCGCGAGGAACATCCCGAGATCGGCATCCTGGTGCTGTCGGCGCACGCCGACGCCGAGCACGCCATGCAGCTGCTGGCCAGCGGCGGTGGGATCGGTTACCTGCTCAAGAGCCGGGTGACCGACGTGGAGGAGTTCGTCGACACGGCGCGGCGGATCGCCAAGGGCGGCTCGGTCGTGGATCCGGCGCTCGTTCAGGAGCTGGTGTCGGCCCGACGCCGCAACGATCCCCTCGACGTGCTCAGCGCCAGAGAACGCGAGGTGCTGTCGCTGATGGCCGAGGGCCGCTCCAACGCGGGCATCGCCCGGCGGCTGTGGGTGACCGAGGGCACAGTCGAGAAGCACGTGCGCAGCATTCTCAACAAGCTCGGGCTGACCGAGACCGATGACGACCACCGCCGGGTGCTGGCCGTTCTCACGTTCCTCGAGGCTCGCTGAGCAACTGCCGGATGGCCGGCCCGGACAGCCCCGACTTGGCCAGGAACCCGATCGCCGGGCTCTCCTCGACCAGCTGGCCCAGGTCGGCCGCGTCCCGGGTGGAAATCATGATGACCGGAACGTCGTCCAGCCGGACCGCCACGTCGAAGCCGCTCTCCTCACCCAGCCCCACGTCGACCAGCGCCACGTCCGGCCGCAGTGCCGAGGCCAGGGACTCGGCCTCGGCGCCGGTCGTGGCCACGCCGACGACTCGGACGTCCTGCAGCTCCAGCAGCCGGCGCGCGGCATCCATGAACCGCCGGCTGTCATCGACGATCAGGCAGCGCAATTCCACGACCCCAGGCTGCCACCCGCGTCAGGCGTCGGACATTCCCGCTAGCTGGAAGCTCTTCGCCGGCGCCACCGGGATGAGCCGCGCGGCACCCGTACGGCGATCTCGGAGGTGTTGTGCGGCGGATCAGGCAGCGGTGGCCGGACCTGGGAACAAGGGCCGGCAGGCACGCATGGTCACGCCAGCTGCAAGCGCGGGATTACCGCTGGCCGGTAGCGCGATTGGGCGCTGACTTCGACGACTTCCTTCCCTCCGCTTGCTGGGATTGGCGGTGTAGGCGACCGGGAAGGCGGTCGCCGCGATCCGGAAGGAGCCGCACCATGGGAGCGACGGCCGGCACTTCGCCCGGGGTGATCCGCAGCCTGATTCCGGCGAGACTGGACCGACTGGCATGGACGCCCTTTCACACTCGGCTCGTTGTGGCGCTCGGCGTGGCATGGGTGCTCGACGGCCTGGAGATCACTATTGCCAGTTCGGTGACCGGTGTGCTGAGCCAGCCGGACACCCTTGACCTGTCGGCGACCGCCGTCGGGGCCATCGCGACCGTGTACCTCGTCGGCGAGGTGGTCGGCGCCCTGGTCTTCGGCCGGCTGTCGGACCGGTTGGGCCGCCGCAACCTCTTCACCGTGACCTTGCTGGTGTACCTGGTCGGCAGCGGCCTGACCGCATTCACGTTCGGTCACGGCACCGGCTGGATCGTCTACCTGTTCGCCACCCGCTTCATCGCGGGCATGGGCATCGGCGGCGAATACGCCGCGATCAACTCGGCGATCGACGAGATGATCCCGGCGCGCTACCGGGGTCGGATCGACATCGGCGTCAACGGGACGTACTGGGCCGGCGCCATCCTCGGCACCCTGGGCACGCTGGTCCTGCTGAACGTGTTCTCCCCGGAGATCGGCTGGCGGCCGGCGTTCCTGCTCGGCCCCGTGCTGGCCGTCTTCGTGGTGTACGTGCGGCGCAACCTGCCAGAAAGCCCTCGCTGGCTGCTCATGCACGGCCGCGCGGCCGAGGCGGAGCGCGCCATGGCCGCCATCGAGGCGCAGTACGGCTCGCCCGGCGTCTTGCGGCCCGTGGACGACAGCCGTGCGATCGAGGTCAGGCCGGAGCGGGCCGGCTATCGCGCCCTGCTGCGGGTGCTGTTCGTCGATCACTGGCGGCGGTCGGTGCTCGGCGCCACCTTGATGATCACTCAGTCGTTTCTGTACAACGCGATCTTCTTCACGTACGCGCTGGTGCTGACCCATTTCTACGGCGTACGCGCGACTGACGCGCCGATCTACCTGATCGGGTTCGCGGCGGGGAACCTGCTCGGCCCCCTCACCATCGGCCGGCTGTTCGACACCGTCGGCCGTAAGCAGATGATCGCCGGTACCTACATCGTGTCCGGCGTGCTCCTGGCGATCACCGCTGTCCTGTTCGACCAGGGCGTCCTGACCGCGGCCACCCAGACCGTCGCCTGGTGCGTGATCTTCTTCTTCGCGTCCGCCGGCGCCAGCTCCGCCTACCTGTCGGTGAGCGAGATCTTCCCACTCGAGGTGCGTGCCCAGGCGATCGCGGTGTTCTTCGCCATCGCGCAGTGCTTCGGCGCGATCGGCCCCGTGCTGTACGGCCACCTCATCGGCACCGGCGCCGACCCGTCCCGGCTGTTCGCCGGATACCTCATCGGCGGCGCGGTCATGGTCGTCGGCGGTGTCGTCGAGATCCTGCTCGGGGTCCGCGCCGAACGCCGACCGCTGGAGGAGATCGCCCGCCCGCTGTCCGCGGTCCCCAGCACGGCCGTGCCGGGTGCGATGGGTGCCACGACGGCCTTCCTCCCGCGCGAGGGCTCGTAGTACGTGAACCGCGGAGAAGCTGGGCAGACCGCTGCGCTTCGAGCCCCTGACGTACGGCCAGGCCCGAGCGGCCTACATCACGGCGGGGATCCCCATGGACGTCGCCGAGTACATCCTGGGCTACCAGGCCGAATACGCCGAGGAACCACCTACGGTCTCCCCCGACACCGAACGCGTCCTCGGCCGCCCAGGCCGCACGATGTCACGCTGGGTAGCCGACCACGCCGCCGACCTGACCTGAGCCACTGGACCCGGGTTGCCCACTCACTCGCCGCGGGCAGCTCGGGCGTGTGTTCAGGGCAGCCCGCGCCCGGCACCGCTCTGAAGGTGTCACCGGTCAGCACGCCGACCGCCACGGCGGTCACCATCGCCTGCGCCGGCCCGGCCCCCAGTGCGAAGGTGACGACGCGGGACCGGGCGACAGACCCGCGGCGGCCCACCGCCCACAGGCTCGCCGCCACCGCCAAGGCGCCATAGAGCGCCGTCAGCCGCCAAGGGGCCTCCCCCACCCCGGGCCAGGGTCTGCACTCCGTCAGTAACCGCTGCGGCGGGGGGCGGCGGTCGGGCGGCGGGAGAGGTTTGTTCGGCTTGTGGGTTTGAGGTCGCGTGCCGGGTGTGCGGGGTGGTGCGGTGAGCGGGCGTGGTGGTCGGTCTTGGTCTGGGTGATCGAGGTGGGGAGTTTGATATGCATGCTGTCTCCTTCAGGCCCTGGTGAGCCAGGTGACCTGGGCGCCGTTGTCGAAGGATTCCCGGCGGGTGGGGGTGAACAGGGTGGGGCGGAAGTGTCCGGAGAACATGGGGATGCCCGTGCCGGCTACGACGGGGTAGCTCTTGAGGATGATTTCGTCGATCTCGGGGAGCAGGGAGGCGGCGAGTTTGCCGCCGCCGCAGAGGTAGATGTCCATGCCGGTGTCTTCGGCCTTCAGTTGCTGGATGAGCTTGATCGGGTCGCCGGAGTGCACGTGCACTGTCGGGTCGTCGATGGTGAGGGTGTTGGAGATGACGTACTGGCGTAGGTGGGCGTAGGGGCTGGTGGTGGGGACGTCCAGGGCCGGTTCGTAAGTGCCGCGGCCCATCACCAGGGTGTCGAAGACTTTGTTGGGGGCGTTGTCGAGACCGGCGAGTTTGCGGATGTGGGTGGGGAGCGTCTCGGGGTAGCGGGCGTTGATCCAGGCGGCCATCTGGTCTGACAGGGGGTAGAAGTCGAATTCGGCGTTGGGGCCTGCGATGTAGCCGTCGAGTGAGGCGGCGATGTAGTAGACGAGCTTCCGCATGTCGGTCAACTCCCGGTGTAGTACTCTGTGTGGAGTGGTTAGACCGTAGTACTACAAGTGGAGTGGTGTCAAGGTGCGGAGAAATCCCGAGCGGCGGCAGGCACTGATCGACGCGGCCATCGAGGTGCTGGCCAGGGAAGGAGCGCGAGGGCTGACCTTCCGGGCCGTCGACGCCGAGGCGGCTGTGCCCCCCGGCACGGCCTCCAACTACTTCGCCAACCGCGACGACCTGTTCACCCAGGTCGGCGGACGCATCTATGAGCGGTTGCTGCCCGATGAGGCCACGATCGCCCGTAATCGGGAGGGCGTGCAGGACGAGATCCGCTATGCCGAGCTCATGCACGAACTGGTGGACCGGGTCTCCGCCTTCAACTCCGGCTACCTGGCCCTGCTCGAGCTCCGGCTGGAGTCCACCCGGCGCCCCGAGCTGCGCGCCGTGCTGACCAAGCGCATCCGCGAGGACATCGACGCCAACATCGGCTACCACGCCACGTCGGGCCTGCCCGGCGACTCGACCTCGGTGGTGCTCCTCTACCTCACACTGAACTGGCTCATCGTGGAGCGGCTGACACTGCCCGACATCTTCACCGAGCAGGAGATCCACGAGCTGGTGGACGCCGCCGTGCGACGATCGCTGAACGCCTGACGTGTAAGGCCACCCGGCGGTTCTGGGAAACGATCATCCCTCATGCGGGAAGCGATCTCCGGACGCCCCTGTTGTCGACAGGCACGAGCAGGCCGAAGATCCGCACCGCGACCCTCCCGTCGGGCAGCGGTGCCTGGCTGTCCGCGACCACCGCCTCGCCGCCGGGCCACGGCTCGTTGTCCAGCAGCATCTCGTTGGTCTGCAGCCGGCCGTCGTGGTATGCGGTGAACAGGTGTAGCCCGTGCACCTTTCGGGTGAGCGGCTCGGCGCGCAGTGTCTCCAGCAGCCGGTCGAGCAAAGGCCCGGCAGATGGCACCGACCGGTCGGCGAACAGGTTGATCTGGGGGCCCAGCACCAGTTCGAACGCGCCGCTCGGGTGGTCGTACCGCTTCCGCTCGACCTGGTCGGGGGCGGCGCCGGGGAGCAGGAGGCCGTCGACGATCGGGTGCAGCGCGCCGAGCATGAACTTGCTCACCGCCTCGCCGATCGCGTCGCGCCAGGTGGTGCCGTACCCGGCGAAGCTCTCCACCAGCCATGGCCTGGCCAGCGCCGGGTGCGACACGGCGAAGTCCACCTGAGCCATCACCACGCCGGCTGGGGCGGGGTGGACGAACAGCTCCGCGCCGACCTTCGTCTCGCCGTCGAGCGGTATGCCGTGCCCGCGAAGGAAACCCTCGAGCACGGCTCGCGGCGAGGGTACGCCACCGTCGCCTTGCTCAACCGGTTCCAGGTCCTCGACCAGCGTGGTCTCGCTGAGCATCAGGTCCGACAGCTTCGACCCGGCGTGCAGCGCGTTGTTGATCGCATTGAACTCGCCGCTGCGCACCGCGATCCGCCCGACCTCGCCACGGTCGCCCCGCTGCGCGCGGTCCAACGCTGCCATGAACACCGGTTCGGCCGAGAGACTCACCCGCCCGCCCGGGGTCACCAGCCCGTCCGGGTACGAGACGTCCGGCAGCAACCGCCGCGTGTACGCCATCGGCAGGAAGATCAACAACCGCTCGGCTAGCCACGGCTCGACGCCGGCTCCGGTCAGCCGCTCCCACACCTCCTCGTCACGCGGGGGCTCCTCACCCGCACAGAACGCGGCGATCCCCACCTCGACAGCGGCATCAAACCCCGTGGATTCGATCATGGCGCAACCCTATCCACGGCGGTCCTCCGATCGGACAAGCCGACCGCTGCCATCGTTCGTAACGCTCTTGTTGAAGCCTCTTGCCGTCCTGCTAGGGTTGCCCCAGTCGCCCGGACCCGCCTTGGCCTGGGCATCTGACGTTTTCCTCCGCCCGGTGCCGGGGGCGGCGGTGAGGGCGCGTGTCCCGTCCCACCGCAGTCCTGGACGTCCCCCCGGCGGGCCAGGGGCCGCACCTTTCTGTATCACTCAGGCGCCGGCGACCCCCGGATGGCTCGCCACGCTCGGCGGCGATGAAGGACACCCTCATGCCCCGCGCCGCTACCGGCTACCGTCCCCTGCTGCGCAGCCCCGGCGCTGCCGCCTTCTTCTTCGCCGCCGCTGTCGGTCGCGTCGGCGTCGCCATGACCGGCCTCGGCCTGGTCTGGTTGCTGCACGCCCGTACCGGCTCCTATGGCACCGCCGGCCTGGCCACCGCCGGATTCGCCCTCGCCGAGGCCCTGATCGGCCCTTGGCTGGCCCGGTTGGTCGACCAGTTCGGCCAGACCCGCGTCCTGCCGTTCTCCCTGCTCGCCCACGGCGCCGCCATCGCCGGCGTCCTCGCATCCACCACCCCCACCGCCGCGATCATCGCCGCGACCTGCGCCGGAGCGGCCGTCCCCCAGCTCGGCGCCCTGTCCGCAGCCCGCTGGGCCCACCTGCTGCGCGGCGATCGGGCCGACGAACTGCCCACCGCCTTCTCTCTGGAATCTCTGGCCAATGCCACCGCCTTCCTCCTCGGGCCGGTCCTGGTCACCTCGCTCGGCGCGGTCGGCGACGCGGCCCTGGCCATCCTCATCGCCGCGGCCCTCATCCTCGGCGGGGGAGGGACGCTGGCCGCTCAGGGCCGCACAGTGCCCCCGCCCGCCCGCGAGCACACCGAACGCGCCCGCGCCGGACGGACCCTGCTGCAGCCGGCCTTCCTCCTTCTCGCCCTGCTCAACCTGGCCGTCGGGCTGTACTTCGGAACCATGGGGGTCTCGGTGAGTTCCTTCGCCATCAGCCACGGGACTCCTGGCGCGGCCGCGCCGATCATCGCCGCCGCCAGCCTCAGCGGGCTGCTCTCCGGCTGGCTCTACGGGCTGCGACGGCACCCCGCCTCACCACGCCGCCAGCTCGTCATCGCCACCGCCTGTCTGACGGTCGCGGCACTGCTGCTTCCCCTCGCGCCGTCCGCCATCTGGCTCGGCGCTGCTGTGGTGGTCACGGAGGCGGCGGTACCGCCAACGCTCGTCCTGCTGAACGTGCTCACGGAGAAGGTCGTCCACCCAGCCGTCCTCACCCAGGCCTTCACCTGGAACAACTCCGCCAGCGCGGCCGGTTCGGCGCTGGCTGCGTCCCTCGCCGGGCGCGCCGCCGACGCGTGGGGCGCCTCGGCCGCCCTCGCGCAGGCCCCTGCGGCCGGGCTCGTCCTCCTCGTCTGCTCGCTCGTCCTGTCGCTTGGTGCTCGGCGGCCGGCGTCGTAGCTCTGCGCAAGGTTCGGGTCATCGACCAAGATCGTGCAAGCGTAGGTCAAGCCTCCTGGCGCAGGACTCTGGGTCACGTCGTGCCTTGGCCAAAATTTGACTACTCTTGGTTGCACACCATTAGCTGTACGTCACCGTCTGGGCCTGCCGGGAGGATCGTGCTCACCTCAGGGCGTATCTGCTGGAAGCGGTTCATGCTCGTGCTGGGCCCGGCGATCGCCGTCGCCGGCCTGCTGGCGGCCGCCATGTCCCACGGGGCCGTGGGGGCGACGATGGTCGTCTCCGGGAGGTCGTACAAGATCTCCGCGAAGACGTTCAAGGTCAACGGGTTCGCGCAGTACGGGCGCACGCTCACCACCGGGACCGGCTCCCGCGTGCCCGTCATGACCGTGCAGGCCAAGTCGGGGCTGGTCTACGACATGTGCCAGAGCATGCTGATGGACACACCGGTCGGGACCGTCACGCTCAAGCTGCGCGCGGGACACGGAGGCAAGCCCGCCGTCGCCACCGACATGCTGGCCGACGCGACCCACGTCAGCGGCGACACCACTTTCGCCGGGTTCGAGGGCGGCGTCGACGCCGGGGCCGTCTCCACCGTGCCGGGCGCTTCGGGTACGCCCGGCACGTACGGGCAGCGGGCCGACAAGGTCGTCATCCGTGGATTCAGACAGGTCACCTGGGGGACCGCCACGGCGACCTTCGATCTGCCCGGCCTCACGGTGGACGTCGAGCGTGGCAGGCGGGAATGTTTTTGAAACAAGGACGAGCGGGCGGCCCGGCGCGGTGGGCGCGGCTCTGGGGTGGTTTCGGGCGGTGGCGGCGGGCGCGGCCGTTCTGGGGCGGGGCTCTGGTCCTGCTGGCGGGCGTCGAGCTGATCGCCGTCCCCTGGGCGACCAGCAGCCTGCCGGTGGTCGTTCGCGCGGGCTCGGCCGGGGCAACATACCTGCTCGGGTTGGTGCTGGCCCTGCTCGGCGTCCTGCTCTGGGCGCAACCCGCGCACCGTGTCTTCTACGGTCTGGTGGCCACGCTGCTGGCGCTGGCGTCGTTCGTCTACTCCAACCTCGGCGGGTTCGGGCTGGGCCTGCTCCTCGGCCTGGTCGGCGGCGCGCTCGGCACCGCCTGGAGGCCCGTTGCCGCGAGCCGCGAACCGCCCCCGGCCAGGCGAGCGCTTGCCGTGGTTCCGGTGCTGCTCGCGGTGCCGCTCGTCCCGCCAAGTGCCGGCGCTGTGACCGTGCGCGAGCCGGTCGTGCTGACGGCGGACAGGATGACGCTGACCGGCGCCCGGTTCGACGGCGTGACCAGGCTGCGGACAAGGTCGGGCAGCCGGGACATGCTCCGGTTCACCGTGGACCGCGCCGTGCTCGACGCCCCCAGGCAGACGGGCGGCGGAGTCGCGTTACGGGCCGCTCGGCTGACGCTCGGCCCCCATGTCGTGGTGTACATGCGCACCCTCTACGGCCGCCCGGCGGGCCTGGCGCCGGTGCAGCTCAGCGCGGACCATCCCACCCTCGTCACGCTGGCGCTGCGGACGCTGCCCACGTTGCCGCGGATCACTCTCACGCAGGTCGTGGTCGGCGAGCCCATCGTCCGGGCGGGAACGGCCCGGCTCGTCGCGCCCGACATCTCAGCACATCCCTAGGAGTTCCAGATGCACCCGGCAAGGCGCGAAAACCCGGCGGAAAGCGGCATCGACGACCTGCCGCAACCCCGGCCCGGCACGCAGTGGTGGGTTTTCACCATCCATCTGCGTGACGACGGTGGCGAGTTCGGGCTGACCGTCTTCTTCGTCCGTCACCAGATCCGGCGGCCTGACGGCACGCCGCTCGAGTCCCATGTCGTGCTCTGGTACCGCAGCGATCCCCGTACAACGTCTCACGTGGGCGAATCCTGGCTGGACGAGGGGGCAGGCGAGCTGGCACAGGTGCTGCTGCATGCCGACGAGGTCACGGACCCGCGGATCAAGCGGGCGTTCACGGAGGCGCTGTCGCGGGGCGACCTGCCCCTGCCCGATCGGCGGCTGCCCCATCCGGTCCGCATCGGGCAGGACGGGCTGGACCTGGACTTCGGCGGCGTCGCCCGCCTCCGCAAGGAGCGCGACGGCACCTACCTGCTCGAAGCCGACGGTGACCGGAGCGGCTTCCACCTGCGCCTGACCCCGGACAAACCCGTGATCGCGCAGGTGGACGGGGACCTGCGCGCCTACTGCCTGACCCGTCTGACGGTGACGGGATCCGTCAGCGGCGAACGGGAGTCCGCCGTACGCGGCCAGGCCTGGTACCGGCACGGCTCCGGCGACCACTGGCGAAGCGACGTCGAACCCGCCTGGGAATGGGTCGGCCTGCGCCTCGACAACGGGTGGGATGTGTCGGTGCTGCGCGCGGTGATCGTCGACGCCGTCAAGGGCACGAGCGTGCCCGCCGGAGTGCACGGTGTGCTGAGCTCTCCGGACGGCGAACGCCTCAGCGTGCCCGCCGTCCTGCGCGGCTCGGCGGCCTGGACGTCGCTGTCCACGCTCAACACCTACAACACCGTCTGGGACGTGGACATCGCCTCGCACCAGCTGAGTCTCCGCGTTCGCACGTGGTTCCCTGAGCAGGAGATCCGGTCGCTGCCGCTCGGCTCGGGGATCCTGGAGGCGTACGTCAGCGTCGAAGGGACCATGGCCGGGCGGCCCGTGTCCGGACAGGGCTGCCTCGAAGTGTGGCCCGCGAACCGGATCGCCGACATCGAACGTTTCGTCCTGCGGGCCCGCGACCTCGCCAACGCCTCGATCGACGAGATCTACCCCGAATCGCCGGAGGCGTCCATGCTGGCCGGTCTGGCGGGAGTGGAAGCTCGCCCCGAGCTCCTGGAGGGCGTGAACCTCACAGACCTCCACGACACACTCGTCCGTCCCATCCGCTACGCGGTGGAGGGCGCCGGCAAGAGCTGGCGCACCTACGCCGCCATCGCGGCCCTGGGGATGCTCCGCGCCGACACCAGGAAATACCGGTCCCTGGCGGGCGCGTTCGAGATCATGCACACCGCCTGCCTGGTGGTCGACGACGTCCAGGACCGCTCGCCCGTTCGTCGCGGCCGCGCGGCCGTCCACATGGTGTTCGGGGAGGCGACCGCCATCAACGCCGGCACCGCCGCCTACTTCGTCTACGACCAATTGCTGCGCCGTACCGTGCCCGACGACGAGTCGCTGCGCCTGCGCGTACACGAGGTCTTCCTGCAGGTCATGCACGCCGCGCACGCGGGCCAGGCACTCGACATCGCCGGGCACCGGGCCGCGATGGACGAAGCCGTCGCCACCGGCGAGGCCGAGCCGCTGCTGCGCCGCATCCGCACCGTCCACCGCCTCAAGACCGCCAGCGTCCCGCGCGGCATGGCGCAGATCTGCGGCCTGTTCGCTGGTGCCACTCCCGGCCAGCTCCTGGCCATGGCCGACTACTTCGAGGCCATCGGGCTGGCGTACCAGATCACCGACGACGTGGCCGACCTGCGCGGCGTCACCGCGCCGCGGTCCGGCGGCGGTCATCGGCCGACCAAACACGTGGCCGAGGACCTGCGTGCGGGCAAGGTCACGATGCCGCTTGCCCACGCGGTCGCCCTGCTCCCCGCGGCGGACATCCGGCGCATCTGGCACACGGTACGCGACGGCGACGCGTCCCCCGCGGCCGTCGCGGAGATCGCCCGGACACTGGAGGACTGCGGGGCGGTCCAGGCCTGCGAACGGGAGGCGAACGGGTACGTCGCCCGGGCGTGGGAGTCGCTGGAGGGCCTGCTACCGGTGACCCATGAATCGATCATGGTTCGCGCCCTGGGCGCGTACATGGCCCGCCGGGAACGCGAGTGATGCCGCCGTCCTCCAAGCGCCTTCACTGGTAGGCGGATGCCTGGAGGTCGTACAAGTGGGCGTAGCGGCCGGCGAGGGCGATGAGCTCGGCGTGCGTGCCGCACTCGGTGATTCGCCCGCCGTCGAGCACGACGATCAGGTCGGCCATCCGGATGGTGGCGAATCGGTGCGAGACCAGCAGGGTGATACCGCCGGTGGCGTGCTGCCACTCCTGGGCTGCCTCCGCGTACCGCTGGTAGACCTCGTACTCGCTGGCGGCGTCCAGCGCGGCTGTCGGCTCGTCGAGCACGGCCAGGAGCGGTGTGGATCGCATGAAGGCCCGCGACAGGGCGATCTTCTGCCATTGGCCGCCGGAGAGCTCGACGCCGTCGCCGAGGGCCTTGCCGAGGCGGGTCTCCTCGCCCTTCGGCAGGCGGGTGAAGACCTGGGCGGCGCCGCCCTTCTCGGCGGCTTCCGCGATCTCGTGCATCCTGGGCAGGTCGCCCACGCCGACGGCCTCGCGGGCCAGGAACGGGAACCGGCTGAAGTCCTGGAAGGCCGAGGTCACGCGTTCCCGCCAGGCCGCGGGATCCAGCTGGGGGAGGGGTGTCCCGTCCACGGTGATGGTTCCGCCGGTCGGCTGGTGGAAGCCGCACAGCAGCTTGACCAGCGTCGTCTTCCCGCTGCCGTGGTCGCCGACCAGCGCCACCGTGGCTCCGGACGGGAGACGCAGGTCGATGCCGCGCAGCACGGGCGGGCCGCCGTACGAGAAGTCCACGCCGGAGAGGGTGATGCCGTCGCGGAGCCGGTCGGGCGGGGAGAGCGTGCCGCTGGTGCTCGCCGCGTACAGGTCGCGCAGCCACAGGTAGTGGCCGGCCATGGTGAGGCCGCGCCCGGCGAGGGTGAGCGCATGGGTGAGCAGGTCGAGCTGGCCCCTGATCTGGCCGCCGAGGGTGGCCACCAGCAGCAGCGCGCCCGGACTGGCCGCGCCGGACAGGGCCAGCTGGACGGTGAGGAACAGCGCCCCGAGGAAGGCCGCCACGAAGATGAGCGAGCCGATCAGGGTGAGGCCACCGGTGGCGAGCGTGGCCCGCCAGAGGATCGCGGTCCGCTCCTCGCGCAGGCGGCGCGCGATCGCGGCGGCATGGGCGCCGGAGGTGCCGAGCCGGAGCTCCTTGGCCGAGTTCGCCTCGGTGATCATCGTGAAGAGGTGCTGTTCGGCCCGGTTGCGCTCGGCGGTCTCCGCCCTGGCCGCCTCGGTCCTGCGCGAAGTGGTCCGGGTGAGCAGGATCGGCGGCACCGCGAACAGCGGCAGCGCCAGCAGCACGGGATGGACCCTGGCCAGCAGGACCGTGGTGATGACCAGCCAGAGCCCGCTCTGCACCACGCTCAGGGCGGCCAGTCCGGTGGTGACGGTTCGCTGGCCGAGCCCCCGGATCTGCTCGATCCGGCGGAGCGAGTCGGTGTCCTCCAGGTGCGCGGTGGTCGGCAGGGTCGCGCACCACCGGATGATCCGCCGGTCCAGTACGGTGCCGACCTCGCTGCCCAGCAGGCCGGCCTGGACCTGGATGACGCGGCCGCCGGCCAGGACGAAGGCGCCCGCCGTCGCCGCGCAGAGCGCCCCGCCGATGAGCAACGGCCTGGACCCGGCGAGCACACCGTCCACGATCCATTGCAGGCCGAGGGCGGTCAGCCCGGGGGTGATCGCGCCCAGCGGGGTCAGGACGAACAGCAGCCAGGTGCGTCCCGGCGCATGACGCAGGCACTCGGTCAGCACAGTACGGATCTCGGCGAACCTCATGCGCTCTCCTTGAACTGCTGGGCCTGGAGACGGAACATCCGCGCGTACTCCCCGCCGGCGGCGAGCAGCTCGTCGTGGGTCCCGTCCTCGGTGATCCGCCCGCCGGACAGCACGACGATCCGGTCCGCCTTCCGCACGGTGGAGAACCGGTGCGAGATCAGGACGACGGTCGCCTGGCCGCGCACCTGGCGGATGCGGTCGAAGGCCGCCAGCTCGGCCTCGATGTCCAGGTTGGCGGTCGGCTCGTCCAGCACGAGCAGCCGCGCTCCGCAGGCGGCCGCCAGCGCCGCCCGGGCAAGCGCTATCTTCTGCCACTGGCCACCGGACAGGTCGCCGCCGTCGGCGTACTTGGGGGAGAGCACCGTCTCCCAGCCCTTGGTCAGCTTCTCGATCAGCCTGGTCGCGTCCACCGCCGAGGCTGCCGCCTCGACCTGCTCCCGCGTCGCATCCGGCGCGGCGATCCTGATGTTCTCGTACGCGCTCAGCTCGTACCGGTTGAAGTCCTGGTAGACCGCGTACGCCGCGGGCTCGGTGACCACGGTGCCGCTGCGCGGGCGGTACTGGCCGGTGAGGAGCTTGGCGAGGGTCGTCTTCCCCGCCCCGTTCACGCCGACGACCGCGATCACCTCGCCGGGCCGGAGGGTCAGCGTCACGCCATCCAGTACGCGGACCTCCCCGTACCCGAACTCCACGTCCCGAAGGGTGATCTCTCCGGCGCCGGCCGGTCCGGGCGGCGGCTCCAGGCCGGGGGCGAGCGCGCGAATCCGGGTGACCGCGTCCACGGCGGGCATCGCGACCTCGTCCATGTCCTCGCCCTGGCTCGACATGGAGATGACGAACATGGCGGAGACCGCGCCGATCGTCGCGGCGATCCGGCCGACCGACACCTCACCGGAGGTGGCCACCGCCACGTACACCACTGACGCGGTCGCGGCCCACCCGAGGAAGACCGACATCTCGCGCCGGAGCAGGGCCACCCTTGAGTCGATGACCCGCCGCAGGGCGTCGGCGATGTTCTCCTGTGAGTGTTTCTCCAGCCAGTCGGTCAGCCCGAAGATCCGCACCTCCTTGGCGTCCCGGTTGTCCGACATCATCGCGGACCACGCGCGTCCGCGCATCGCGGCCGGCATGGTGCCCGACACCACCCTGAAGAACTCCCGCCACATGCCGGCTCGGTAACGGCCCAGCAGCAGCGCTGCCACGGCCGTCGCCGGACCCCACCACCACACCACGGAGGAGAGCACCAGCATCGCCGTCACCAGCCCCGCCATGGTCAGCCCGGCCCGGAACCGGCCCACCGCCGCCGCGCCGATGCCCTCGTCGGTCCAGGTCAGCAGCGGCGAACGCATGGTGGTCAGCTCGTCCTGGACGGCGACGTCCTCCACCCGGTCCAGGGTCGGCAGCGCCAGCACGCGGGAGGTCAGCTCTTCTCGGACGGCGGCGTCGATCCGCCGCCCCACCCGCTCGGCCAGCGGCCGGCTCATCGAGCGGAGCACGTTACCGGTGACCAGCAGCGCGCCGAGCAGCACGAGCATCGTCCCGATGCCGCTCGCGGCGGCATCCTGCCGAGCCGCGCTCTGTGCCAGGAGGCCCACTAACTCACCGGTCACCAGGGCCACCGCGGTGGGTTCCACCAAGAGGAACAGTTCGAGGAGGGAAAGCGCCGCCAGCCACGGCCAGCCGGCCAGCACGAGAAAACCCAGGAGCCGGCGCTTGGGGGATGAAGGCACAAACCGCACCCTACGGGTCAACGCGCTCCTTCCGTGATCTCATTGCGATCGCGCGTCAGCGGACGGCCACGTCATATGCGACCTTGTGGTGGTCGAGGTCGGCCAGGGCGTCGGGCGGTGCGCCGTCGTCCGTGATCACCCGTTCGAAGTCGGTCAGCAGAGCCACCTTGTGCAGCGCGATGCGGCCGAGCTTGCTGTGATCGACCAGGAGGACGTTGCGTTCCGCACTCTGCAGCATCGCGCGCTTGATGAGCACGATGTGCGGCTCCTGGTGGTAGGCGCGGCCGCCGGAGACCGCGGATGTGGACACGAAACAGAGGTCGACACGTATGTCCGCGATGTCGTTGACACACGAGACGCCGAGAAACGAATTGTGCAGCGCGTCGTAGTCACCGCCCAGCGCGACCAGCCGGATCCCGCGCACGGTCGACAGCAGGTTGAGCCCGTCCAGGAAGTTCGTGACCACGGTCAGCGGAGTGATCTTCTCGAGGCGTCCGGCGAGTGCCAGGGCCGTCGTCGAGTCGTCGAGCATTATCGACATCCCCGGCTCGACCAGTTCCACCGCCTTCTCCGCGATGGCGTTCTTCTCGGCCTGCATGGACTTCCTGCGGTACGCGATGCTGCTCTCGAAGACGCCCGAGCGCTGCGCCGTGACCCCGCCGCGGAACCTGCGGACCAGCCCTTGCCGCTCGAGCTCGTCCAGGTCCCGGTGGATCGTCATCAGGCTGACCTTGAACCGTTCGGCGAGATCGGCCGCCGTCCCCGAGCCCTGCGTCAGGATGAACTCGCCGATCGCGTGCTGCCTCCACTGCCGGCCGTTACGGCTGGTCATGCCGTGTTCCTCCACGCTGGGTCAGTTACGGCCGAACGCAGGTTCGTCCTCGTTGTTAACGCTCACCCCCGATCTGCTCGGATGAGGGCGGCGAACTCGCGGAGAATATTGTCCCTCGCCCGCAGCGCGGCCGGAATCTCGTGCACGAACTCGAGAAAGCCGTGGACGGTCGGTACGCTGATCTCCGTCGTCGGCACGCCCGCCGCGCGCAGCCGGTCGGCGTAGGCGGCGCCCTCGTCGCGCAGCGGGTCGAACTCGGCCGTCACCACGATGGCCGGAGGGAGACCGGCGAGGTCCGGCGCGTGCAGCGGCGCGGCGAGCGGCAGCGTCCTGGTGGCCAGGTCGGGCAGGTACGCGTCGATGAACCAGCGCATCGCGTCGGCGGTGAGGTAGTGGTCGTCGGCGTACGTCGTGTACGACGTGGTGCTCATGGTCGGATC
The DNA here is from genome assembly GCF_044466425.1 of Nonomuraea sp. NPDC049400. Taxonomy (NCBI): domain Bacteria; kingdom Bacillati; phylum Actinomycetota; class Actinomycetes; order Streptosporangiales; family Streptosporangiaceae; genus Nonomuraea; species Nonomuraea sp. NPDC049400. The sequence continues at coordinate 243,259 of NZ_JBITMP010000012.1, read as the reverse complement.
GGTGACCGGATAGACGAGCAGCTGCGCGCGCAACGGCACCGCGGCGTCGCGGGCGCGCAACGCAACGGCCGCGGCGAGATTCCCGCCGGCGCTGTCACCCGCGACGGCCAGCTGCGCGGGGTCGATGCCCAGGGTGGTGGCGTGCTGCGCGACGTGCTCCGTGACCGCCCAGCAGTCGTCGAGCGGGACCGGATAGGGGTGTTCGGGGGCGCGCCGGTAGCCGACCGAGACGACGACGGCGTTCGCGGCCACGGCGAGGGCCCGGGCATGCAGGTCGTGGGTGTCGAGGTCGCCGATGACCCAACCGCCCCCGTGCAGGAACACGACGCCGGGTGCCGTCGGGCCGGTCACGCCGAGCGGGCGGTAGACGCGTACCGGCACCCCGGCCAGCTCGGTGTCCTCGGCGGGGCAGACCTGGGCGGGGCCGGGTCCGGCGAGTTCGCGGATCCTGGCGCGGTACTCCGTGCGGGCCTTCGCGGGGCCGAGCTCCGGGAAGGGCGTCCCCTTGCCGAGCCGATCGATGAGCCGTCTGGTGTCGGGAGCAAGTGCCATCACGCGTCTCCGTCCGTGGGGGCAACGGTGAGGCAGAAATTAACATGTTCACTGTTAACTCATCAAGATCGCGCTCACACACGCTCCGGCTCGCCTCCGAGGTGCGGCCGACCTCGTACCTGATTGAAAATCTGCTGCTCAGACGGGGTCTTTGATGCTCGCGGAGGGTGTCGGAGCGGGTGTCTTCCCCCTCTGATGAGCACGATCTCATTGCGGGATCTTCTCACGGGAAGGTCTTCTGTGTTAACAATCTAACTCCAGGGATGAGTTTTTAACATCAAAACCTGTGAACTATCTGCAGGAGGCTTCGCCATGTCCCTCACCCCCGCCGTCTCCCGCCGACACCTACTCAAGACCGGAGCACTGGGTTTCACCGGACTCGCGGCCGCCCCGTTGCTCGGCGCGTGCTCGTCGACGAGTGAGTCCGCCTCAAGCAAGACCGTCGCCTGGGAGACCGGTTACCTGTCGTTCTTCTTCTTCGTGGTCCTCCAGGAAACGGTGAAGCGCGAGGCGACCAGGCTCGGACTCGACTTCGTCGGCAAGAACGCCAACGGCGACTCCTCGGCCCAGGTCAACGACTGGAACAGCCTCTTCTTGCAGAAGCCTCGATACCTCATATCGGACGCACTGGACTCCGAGGTCCTCGTCCCGCTCACCCGGACGGCGAAGACCAAGAAGATCCCCATCGGCATGGTGGACACGCCGCTGACAGGTGGCGACGTCGACATCTCGGTGACGTTCGACAACCGCCAGGCCGGCGTCATGGCCGCGGAGAAGACCGCCGAACTGCTCATCGCGAGGAACGGCTCGGCGAAGGGCACGGTGCTCAACGCCTACGGCAGCCTGACCGCCGTCGCGCTCCGTGACCGCAAGGAGGGGTTCGAAGAGACACTGAAGTCCAAGTACCCCCAGATCCAAATCGTCTCCCGCCCGCAGAACAACGACCACGCGCAGGCGCTCTCCGTGGTGAACACCACCTTGCGCGAATATCCGGCACTCGACGCCATCCACGTGCCCACCGACATCTTCCTGCCGGACGCGCACAAGGCGATGCAGTCGCAGAGCCGGCTGTTCCCCGTCGGCGACCCCAAGCACATCGTCCTGACCAGCATCGACGGCTCGCCGACCGCGCACGAGTGGATCCGCGACGGGCAGCTCGACGCGGACATCTCCCAGGATCCGATCGCATACGTGCAGATCTGCATGGAACTGCTGGAGAAGTACGCGGTCAAGGGCGAGGCCGTGCCGCTGGGCCCGTACCAGAACAAGAACTACTTCTGGGAGAAGGCGACGATCGCCAAGAGCCCCTCCGGCCCGATGATGACGATCCCGCCGTACTTCGTCACCAAGGAGAACTCCCGCGACCCCCGCCACTGGGCGAACATCGTCACCGACCAGTGGAAGCTCAAGGAGACCCAGTCGTGATCTCCACGCCACTGCTGGTCGCAGGTGGAATCACCAAGGTCTACGGCGCCTCGCGCGCGCTCGACGACGTCACCGTGACCATCAACCGCGGGGCGATCCACGGCCTGCTCGGCAAGAACGGCGCGGGCAAGTCCACCCTGGCGGGAGTCATCGCAGGGGTGATCCGGCCCGACCACGGTACGCTCACGTTCGACGGCCGGGACGTCACGCACGAGTCCGCCGCCGCGCAGCAGCGGCACGGGATCCGGCTGCTCGACCAGCACTCCGAGGTGCTCGCCGACCTGAGCGTGGCAGAAAACCTGCTGCTTGGCGCGCTGCCGTGGCGGCGAGGGCTGGTCGACTGGCGTACCGCCCTCGACCGCGCGGGCGAGATCCTGGACGAGCACGAGCTGCGCATCCCGCCCCGCCGCCTCGCCGGTGACCTGTCGCTCAGCGAGCGACGCCGGCTCAGCATCGTGAAGGCACTGACCGGCAACGGCCGGCTGGTCATCCTCGACGAGCCCACCACGGGGCTGACCCTCAAGGAACGCCGTGACCTCATGCGGTGGGTGCGGAGTCTCGCCGACCAGGGCCGCACCTTCGTGTACATCTCCCACCACAACGACGAGGTGCGCCAGCTCTGCACCGAGTACACGGTCCTGCGGGACGGCCGGGTGGTCGCGGGCGGCACCATGGAGAGTCTCACCGCCGCACGGCTGTCCACGCTGATCAGCGGCGAGGACGTCACCGAGTTCCGCCGCCGTCGCCGTCTGGACGGCGACGAACTGCTCAGCATCCGGGGCCTGCGGTACGGAGACTGCGGGCCGATCGATCTCACCGTACGCGCCGGCGAGATCGTCGGCCTGGTGGGCCTGCCCGGGTCGGGTGCCCAGGAACTGCTGCGGGTGCTCGCCGGGCTCACGCCCGCCACCGGCGGCGAGGTACGGATGGGCGGACGCGCCGTCGACCTGAGCCGGCCGCGGACCAGCCTCGACGCGGGCATCGGCTACCTCACCCACGACCGGATCGGCGAGGGCGTCGCAGCCCAGATGTCCATCGCCGACAACATCCATCTCGGCAACTGGCCCCGCCGCCAGTACCGGTTCCTGGACACCGGCCGGATGGCCGTGCGGTCCGAGCGGATCCGGCAGGCGATGTCGGTGGCGATGACGGGACCGCGGCAGGAGATCCGCCAGCTCAGCGGCGGCAACCAGCAGAAGGTGCTGCTCGGCCGCCTGCTGACGCGCGACCCGAAGGTGCTCGTCCTGGACGAGCCGACCGTGGGCGTCGACGTCGCCGCCAAGGAGGAGATCCACCGGCTCGTCGACCAGGCGACGGAGAACGGTGTGGCCGTGATCCTGCGGGCGTATGACCCCGACGAGACGGCGCGTCTGGTTGACCGCGCCGTCCTGTTCGCCGGCGGTTCGATCACCGGGGAGCTCACCGGCGACGACTTGACCGTGTCCGCTGTCGCGACCGCACAACACATTGGAGAGTGACCGATGACCCAGACAGCGGACGCCGAGAAGACGATACGCGTGCCACGGCACGCTGATTTCAGCCTGCTCAAGTTCGGCCTCGACAACATCGTCTGGGCGCTGATCATCGTCTTCAGTCTGGTCACCGGGCTGTTCAACGCGTTCTTCCTGACCACGGCGAACCTGCAGAACATCCTCATCCAGGCGACGCCGCTCGGCCTGCTCGTGCTGGCGGTGTCCTTCGCGCTGCTGATCGGCGAGATCGACCTGTCAGTCACCGGCAACCTCGCCTTCAGCGGCATGGTCGGCGCGCTGCTCATGCAGCACCTGCACGTCCCGGGAATCCTGGCGATCGTCTGCGTCATCGCCACCGGTGCGCTGATCGGACTCGTCAACGGCGTCTTCGTGGCCCTGCTGCGAATGAACTCGCTCATCACCACGCTGGCCATGGGCCTGTTCCTGCAGGGCGCGGTGCTCGCGCTGACCAAGGCGCGGACCCTGGTCATCAACGACGAGACCTACGGCTACCTCGGCAGCGCGACCATCGGCGACTGGCCACTCATGCCGGTCGCGCTGCTGCTGGCCTTCGCGGTGGTCGCGGTCCTCCTGCGGAGCACACAGTGGGGCCGCAACCTGTACGCGACCGGCGGCAGCCTCGCGGCGTCGACCGTCGCCGGGATCGCGGTCCGCAGGGTCCGGCTCAGCGCCTTCCTGGCCGCCGGAACACTCGGCGGCGTCGCCGGCTTCCTCTCCTCGACCTATCTGGGCGGCGTCAACGTCACCGTCGGCAACAGCCTCCTGCTGTACGCGGTGGCCGCCCCGGTCATCGGCGGCGTCTCGCTCACCGGCGGCCGGGCGCGCGTCTCGGGAATGCTGGGCGGGGCGTTGCTGATCAGCGTCATCCAGGTCGGGCTGCAGCTCGTCAACGTGTCCGCCTATTACATCCAGATGATCGGCGGCGCGATGATCCTGATTGCCATCGCCGTCGACGCGCTCCGCGTCAGTCGCGCCGAGCAGGGCCGCTCGGTCTGACCGGCCGCCGGGCGCGGGTGGTGTCCGGCCGTCCTCCGGTCGGAGGACGGCCACGTCCATCACCCGGACCACGCACTCCCACGCATCCGGCGACCCTCGTCTTTCTCGACCATCTTCGGCGCATGATCCGCGCCGAAGGATCGGAGCCGTGGCGGGCGGTGCAGTAAGCCTCGTCAGGCGATCGTCCTTAAGGCGCCGGCGGCGGCGGATCCGTCCGTCCGCGGATCAGGTGCGCGACGGCGGTGACGGCCGCGTACAGCACCGGCAGCGCGACGACCGCGGGCCATGGCAGCTCCAGCGCGACGTTCGGCGTGGCGGTCCCGCCCTGCCAGGCGCGTACGAGCCAGGGCACGGCGGCGTAGCAGAGCCCCAGCCCCAACCCCAGCCCGAGCACCGTGCCGCCGGCGGCGTGCCACAAGGACCGCCGGCGGGCCGTGGCGGCGGAGCCGAGCAGGAGGCCGAGCGCGGTCACCAGTCCCAGACCGAGCGCTTCGGGCAGCAGGCCAGGCGGCGGAGCCACCAGATCCAGCGGGTCGATCACCGTGACGTCCCAGCCGGATCTGGCCACTGCTGTGCGGACCCGGTCCCTGTCGCCGGTGGCGAGCCACCAGTCGGCGGCGGGCAGCGGCGGACGTGCCGCGGCCAGGTTCCACGCCTGCAAGGACGGCAGGTCGACGAGGGCGCCGGCCTGGTCGAGCGGGATGCCGGGCATGCGCTTGACGACCCCGACGAGCTGGACCTGGACCCGCTGACGGCCCAGCGCGATGGAGCCGGTCCGGCCCGTGGTGAGCTTCGCGGAGGCGGCCAGCTCGGGCGTGAGCACGATGGGCAGCGGCCGGTCAGCGGCGGCGCCCACAGGTACGGGCCGCACGACGGCCGCGGCGGCCCGCACCTTGAGCGAGAACAGCCCCGTGCCGCCCTCCACGCCTTCCGACCAGCGCTGACCCGCCGGCAGGGCCACCTCCCGGCCGTCGGCGCGCAGCGCGGTCACGGTGACCACATGGGGGGAGTCGTCGATCGAGTCCCCCAGGAAACCACGGACGGAAAGCGGGTAGGAGATCTTCCCGTCCTGGCCGGCCAGGACGGCGAGGTCCACGTCCACCTTCGTGGCGCCCTGGCGCAGCGGTGCGACGGGCAGGTCGTGCCAGACCCCGAGTGCGTCGGAGACCACCACGCGCAGCCGCGGAGGGTCGGCGGGCGCCTCCACCTCGACGGTGAGCGTACGAGGGGCGCCGGGAAGCGGCATGGCGCCGATCTCCGGCCGGCCGGCGGCCATCGCGGCCGCCATTTGCGCAACCGTCCGGTCCGACAGGTCGGGTCGCAGGCGGATCACCTCGGCGAGGCGGGTGGCGTCGATGCCGAGCAGGGTGCTGTACCGGAGGTCGACCTCGATGCGGTCGCGGTGACCGGGCACGGCGGCGGTGACGCCGGGCAGGGCGGCGAAGGCGGTGCCGCGGCCGAGGACGTCCGGCTTGCCTCCTGCCGGAGGGCCGGTCAGCCGCAGGTCCGCGCCGGCCTGGTGGCCGGCCTGATCCGCCTGCGACGTACGCCAGGTCGTGGCGCCGCAGACCGCGACCACGGCCACCGCGGCGGCGCTCGCCACAGAGAGCACCCGGACGCCCGGCTTCGATACCTCGACCAGCAGAAACACGGCCGCGAGCAGCGCCATCGAGATCGCCGCCAGGAGCGACCCCGCGTCAAAGGCCGTCGGCGGCCGTAGTCCCGAGGCCGGCCACCACGGCACCGCGTCGGCCAGGGAGAACAGCAGGCGGGCCGTGAAAGGCGCCGCGACCGCGCAGCCCGCGACCACCGCCGCCGTGCCCGGCCACCACCCCGTTCCCCTGGGCCGGGGCAGGAGCAGCAGCGCCAGAGCCAGGACCGCCGCCAGGCCGAGCACCGTCCAGCGGGTCGCCGACGAGGCGGCCTCCAGCCGCGCCAGCGTGCCGGGCAGGGCGCTGAGAGGCGTGCAGTCGGGGCAGCCGTTCGCCCTGAACCGCTCCCGCAGGTCCGCCAGCCGGGCGACCGCCTCGCGCAACTGCCCGACCGACATGCCGCGCAGGTCCGGCACGACGGTCCAGGTGGCGTTGACCGTCGTGGCGAAGTGGTCGAGGAAGGTGGCCTGATCCACCATGAGCGGGCCGTAGGTCGTGTAGCCGTCCCGCTCGACGCCACGGCCGAACATCAGGTCGCCGGCCCAGCGCGGGCTGAGCGGGTCGTCCGGCACGAACACCCCGGTGATCTTGACCTGCACCGGTTCGGCGTCGATGCGGCCGATCGTGGTGAACGTCTTCCCGGTCTCGAGACCGCTTGACGAGGCGGCAGCCTGTGAGATCGCCGCCTCGACCGGCTCGGTACGCGACCGCGGCCAGGAGCCTGAGATCAGCCGGGCATGCCGTTGGAACCCGTCGAAACTGTCGAACCTGAGCCGCTCCGGCGGCCGTAACCGTACCTTCTCCTGGCCCGGCATCGCGTAGCCGTCTGAGCGGAGCAAGGTGGTCACCTCGCTGGGCACGCCGCCGAACGCCAGAGCGGTCTGCTTCCGCACGACCCGGTCATACGTGGCGAAGTTCCCTGCGTTGATCGCCACGGCGACCGTGACGCCGACGGCCCGCGGCGGAGCGGTCTCCACGGCGTGGCGCACCCCCGCATCGCCCAGGGAGAACGCGCATAAGCCGAGCCCGGCGAACACCGTGGTGACGAGCAGGATCAACGGGGCCAGCCTCAACCCGGACGGCTTGCCCCCGCCGCCTTCCTGAATTCCCATGACCAGCCCTTTGATTGTCGAGATCCCCGTTGATCACCTCGGCAATCATGCTGAGGGCTCCGAGCCGGGGTCAAGCGATGTCCCGTTCGCCACCGGGGTTTCTGAAATCAGCTGAGCAGCCCCTCCAGAGCGTTCGCGAGCCTGCCGTGCGTGCCGCGGACCAGCCTGTAGTAGACGTAGTAGCTGTGCCGCTCGGGCTCCACCCAGCCCGCCTCGGCCAGGAGTTTCAGGTGCTTGGAGATGGCCGCCTCGGTGAGGCCGATCAGACCGGCGAGCTCGCGGGTGGACCGCGGGTGCCCGGCCAGGAGCTGGAGTATCCGCAGCCGGGTGGGGTGGGCGGCGGCGCGGAGCAGCTTGAGCAGGTCCTCCGAGGGGACCGGCGGATGCGCCTTGCGCTGCATCGCGTCCAGCGCATAGGTGATCTGTACGGTCTGCCGGTCGCGGCCCGCCTGGCGCTCTCGCCGGCCGGCGACGGCGACCAGGGGCCAGGCGAAGTGGGAAGGCACGAGCAGGAGCTGGTCCTGCTCGGTGAGGGTGAGCTCCAGCTCGTCGGCGTCGGCGCGGGACCGCGCCGACGCGATCAGCACCTCGTCCCCGTCCTGCACGACGCGCAGCCGGTGCTCGAGCCCATCCAGCATGGGCGCCAGGCCACGCTGGTACCCGGCTCGGCTGCGGCGGGCGATGTCGGCGAGCAGATACCTCTCCAGCGACGGCCACTCCGGGGCGAGACAGGCGTCCCAATACGCGGACAGGAACTCGGCGAAGCGGTTGCGAGATCGCTCGGGATCGGCCATGAGCTCCCGCAGAACAGGCAGCGAGGCAGGATGCCGTGCCTGGACGGCGTTCATCGCCCGTTCCGGCAAAGCAGGGTCGGCGTGGAAATCCTCCAGCCGGACGTGAAAAGCGCGCCCGTTCGTCTGCAGGGTTCCGGCGAGCAGCTGTTCGGCGTAATGCGCGGCGGGCGCGTCGCGTAACGCGGCCAATTGCTCCGGCCACGACGACACCTCGCCAGTACGCCAGATCTGCGGAAAACCCAACGGGCGGCCGTGGCACCAGAAAGCGAATTGATCGGCCTCCTCCTTGAGGAAGGCGTCCATGCGCTCGCGTGCTTTCAGCGCCCAGGAAATGTGCAGCGGATGCTGCTTGACCGCGCCCAGCACATGCAGGCTGCGCAGTGCCTCGTGAGCCGGTGAGCAGCCGAAGGCCACCACGCCGGGATCAGCCGAGCTCAGGCGTACGCGCATGTTCATCGTGACACTCCATCAGGATCCGATCAACTCGTTCGTCAATCAGTTGGGGGGCGGCCGTGACGGTGGCATACAGTCCCCCGTGAAACGCGGCTCAGAAAGGAATATGTGAATGACTGTCAGCCGTAGGGCTTTTGTCGGCGGGGCGCTTCTGGTGGCGTTGGTCGCCGGCGGGCACCCGGTCGCGCAGGCGGATATCTCGGTCGCTGTCCCCGCGCGGGACGACTGGCGCGCCTTTCATGAATATCTGAAAGAGCTGGCCGCGGCCGGGAAGTTCTCCGGGGCGGTGCTGGTGGCCAAGGACGGTCGGCCGATACTGAAAAAGGGTTACGGCATGGCCGACGCGGCCAAGAAAGTGGCCAACACGTCCGAGACCAGGTTCAGCATCGGCTCGATGAACAAGATGATCACCAGTGTCGCCGTGGCTCAGCTCGTCCAGAAGGGCGAACTGTCCTTCCAGGACACGATCGGCAAGTACGTCGAGGGTTTCCCACGCGAGATCGCCGCCAAGGTCACCGTTCATCAGCTGCTCACACATACCTCCGGCATGGGCGAGGCGCCGTTCCAGGAGGGCGGGAAACGACTGGTCGACATCGACGACCTGATGAAGGAGATCGTCAAGCAGCCGCTGAAGTTCGAGCCGGGCGCGCGGATGGAGTACAGCAGCGCCGGATTCATCGTCCTGGGGGCGATCGTCGAGCGCGTCAGCAAGCAGGACTACGCGTCCTACGTACGCAGGCACATCCTCAAGCCCGCGCGCATGAACGACACCTTCTTCCGCGCGTACACGCCTGCCAAGGTCGCGCACATGGCTCATCCCTATGCGCTGTTCGACGCGAGCGGAAGGTGGATAGGCATACCGAGGCCGGACGGCGGCGCCGCACCGGAGGGCGAGTTGCGTGACGTCGGCGACCAGCCCAGCGGGTCGACGCCGGCAGGCGGAGCCATCTCCACCGTGGGTGACATGTTCAGGTTCTCCCAGGCGCTCCTGGGACACAGGCTCCTCGACGCCAAGCTCACGGAGACCATCTTGGCGGGCAAGGTGCAGGATCGCGGTAAAGACAGCAAGTACGCCTACGGCTTCAGCGACCGGACGCTGAACGGCGTGCGCGTCGTCGGCCACAACGGCGGCACCATGGGCTACTGGGGGGAGATCGACATGTACCCCGCCAAGGGCTACACCGTCGTCATCCTCACCAACCAGGACTTCGCCCTTTTCGAGCCGCTCAGAAAGTCCCAGTCCCTGGTGACGGGTTAGGTCCTGGAGGAGGGAACTCCAGATAACGTGACGGCCATGGACATCACCATTCATACGAGCTCCCTCCCGCATGACGACCCGGACGCCGCCCTGGCCTTCTACCGCGACACTCTCGGCTTCGAGGTACGCAGCGACGTCGGTCACGGCAAGATGCGCTGGATCACGGTCGGCCCGGTCGACCAGCCCGGCACGTCCATCCTTCTGGCGCCGCCGGCGGCCGACCCCGGCATCACCGAGGACGAGCGCCGCACCATCGCCGAGATGATGGCCAAGGGCACCTACGGCTGGATCCTGCTCGCCACCCGCGACCTCGACGGCACCTTCGAGCGGGTGCAGGCCGGCGGCGCCGAGGTCGTCCAGGAGCCGACGGAGCAGCCGTACGGCGTCCGCGACTGCGCCTTCCGCGATCCCGCGGGCAACCTGGTCCGCATCCAAGAGCTTCGCTGAGCCGTCCGGCAACCGAAAGGAGTTCTCCCATGTGTCATCCCGCATGGGGGCGCGCACTCGCCGCGGCCCAGCGCCTGAACGATCTCGCGCGACTTCGCCGCGTCCGCGATCGGATCGACCGGGAGTACGCGCTGCCGCTGGACGTCGAGGCCCTCGCCCGCACCATGAACATGTCGGCCGGGCACCTCAGCCGGCAGTTCCGGCTCGCCTACGGCGAGGTGCCGTACGCCTATCTGATGACACGCCGCATCGAGCGCGCGATGGCGCTGCTGCGTCGTGGCGACCTCAGCGTCACCGAGGTGTGCTCCGCGGTCGGCTGCTCGTCGCTGAGCGCGTTCAGCACCCGCTTCACCGAGCTGGTCGGCATGCCGCCCAGCGCCTACCAGCGCCGCGCGGCGGGCGCGGCGGCGCGGCTGCCGTCGTGCGTGGCGAGCGGGTGACGAGACCGGTCAGGAATCGAGAAGCGCCGGCCGAACAGCCGCAACTAGCGTTACGGCCATGACTTCGATCCAGTCCCTCACCCTCGAGGTGGCCGACATCGCGGCCGCCGACCGCTTCTACACCGCCTTCGGTCTGAGCGCTCACGTGCGCCTGCGGGCCTCGGATGCGCCGGCGACCGGCTTCCGCGGCTTCGCGCTGTCGCTCACGGTGTCCCAGCCGGCCACCGTCGACGCCTTCGTCGGCGCCGCCCTCGACGCCGGCGCCACGCCGCTGAAGCCTGCCGCCAAGTCGTTCTGGGGCTACGGCGGCGTCGTACAGGCCCCGGACGGGACGATCTGGAAGGTCGCGACGTCGCAGAAGAAGGACACCGGGCCGGCCACCCAGCAGTTCGACGAGATGGTGCTCCTGCTGGGAGCCACGGACGTGGCCGCGAGCAAGCGGTTCTACGTCGACCGCGGCCTCGTCGTGGCGAAGAGCTTCGGCCGCAAGTACGTCGAGTTCGCCTCCGCGTCGAGTCCGGTCAAGCTGGCGCTGTACGGGCGCCGTGCCCTTGCCAAGGATGTCGGCGTCCCCATGGACGGCACCGGTTCGCACCGGCTCATGCTCGGCAGCGATGCCGGCTCCTTCACCGACCCGGACGGGTTCGCGTGGGAGGCTGTGTCGCTGGCGGCCACGCACTGAGTCGCCATCGCCCGAGATTGTCCTGATCAAGCATTGTAAAAGAGGAAATTTGTCATGAAGAGCACGCAGACGTCCGCGAAGGCCACCGGCGCAGCCGACGAGAAGTACGACGGATTCACGGAAGAGGAACGGGCCGCTATGAAGGAGCGCGCCCGGGAGTTGAAGGCGTCCACGCGGCGCGGCGCGCGTGCCGCCAAGCCGGACGCGGAGAGCGAAGTGCTTGCGAAGATCGCCGAGATGGAGGAGGAGGACCGCGCCCTCGCCGAGCGGATCCACGAGATCGTCAAAGCCAGTGCGCCGGCCCTCTCGCCGAAGCTCTGGTACGGGATGCCGGCGTATGCCAGGGACGGCAAGGTCGTCTGTTTCTTCCAGAGCGCGCAGAAGTTCAAGGCGAGGTACGCCACGCTCGGCTTCAACGACCCGGCGAACCTCGACGAGGGCGCCATGTGGCCGACCGCCTTCGCTCTGACGCGCTTGACCGCCGCCGACGAGGAAAGGATCGCCGCGCTCGTCAAGAAGGCCGCGGGCTGAGACGTAGGCCACAGCGTCGGGTGTGGGCCCGGTTCCGCGCGGCAGACCGATAGGGTCAGAACGCGCAAATCGATCAGAGGGGTTCAAACGGAACCGTGCTCCGTTCCCTGATCGGCCGGCTCGCACGACAGGAGAGACGATGATGCACCCCCCGTCCGGCTCCGGGCCGGGGTTCCATCCCCCTCAGCCGCCCTCCGGGCATCCCCACCCGTACGCACCAGGGCAGATGCCCGTGCCGGACCCGCAGGCCGGGTTCCACCAGCACCAGTACCAGTACCAGCACGCACAGCCACCGGCAGGCCCGACGCGGCCCCGACGCAGCGCCTGGCGGGTCGCCGTGGGGCTCGTCGTCGCGGGCTTCGGCCTGCTGGCCGTGCTCGGCGGTGGCGCGCTCATCGCGCACGCCTACTCCAACAGCCAGCAGATCATCCACAACCCGGCCTACTCCAGGGAACTGTGGCGCAACGTGCCCGCCGAGAAGCTGTTGCCGCCGCAGCTCGGCCGGGAGCACCCCGACAAGGGACACTCCTCGCCGAACGACGAGCGCGGCTGGACCAGGGCCGCCATCTCTTCCGACACCTCCTGCCGGGCGGCGCTCTCCGGCGAACTGGCCAAGATCGCCGCCGAACGGGGCTGTGTCGCGGCCATGCGTGCCACGTACGTGGACGACACCGGAGGGACGGCCGCCACCGTGGCCCTGGTCGCCTTCCGCGACTCCAAGGCCGGCCTCGATCTGGCGGACATCGTCCGTGAGGCGCAGGAGAAGCCGGACCACGCGGTGCGCGCTCTCGCCGCGCCCGGCACCCAGTGGAATGACTCCGCGCGCACCGGGAGCGGCGGCGACCTCGTCGGGGAAGCGCCCATCTTCGTGGCGGTCACCGCGGGGCCGGCGGACGGCCGCAGGCCCGGACGGCTGCCCGAACCGTGGGGCAAGAGGGCCTACCACCAGGAGGAGGACCGTGAGGCGTGGGCGTACACCGCCCGAGGGCTCGCGGAGAGCCTCGCCACCCGGCTGTACGCCGAGAGCCGGAAGGTGGGGGCATGATCCGCAGGCTGACCTGCGCCGCCGTACTGGTTGCCGGCCTGTTCGCGACCACCGGCGTCCCGGCCCTGGCCGGGACGCCGCAGGGCTGGGAACTGGGGGCCATGAAGGTGCCCGCCGCGCAACGGCTCGGACAGGGCAAGGGAGTCACCGTCGCGGTCCTGGACACCGGGGTCGTGAAGAACCATCCGGAGTTCCGGGGACGGGTGACGAACGGCCCCGACTTCATCGGCGGGGGAGCCCGGCCAGGGCAGTCGTACTGGGGCGCGCACGGCACCGCCATGGCCTCCAGCGTGCTGCGGGTCGCCCCCCAGGCGCGGGTGCTCTCGGTTCGGGTGATCTGGGACCGGGAGGATCCGGCACGCAAGCGCGCGGAGGCCGCCGCCAAGTCCGGCCGCGTCGCCGCCGACAAGGAGACCATCAAGGCAGCCACCGCGCTGGCCAAGGGCATCCGGTACGCCGTCGACAAGGGCGCCCGGGTGATCTCCATGTCCCTCGGCACCGACGAGTGGGGCCTCGGCAGCGACTACGGTGAGGACACGGCCGCGGCCGTCGACTACGCCCTCGGCAAGGGCGCCATCCTGCTGGCCAGCGCGGGCAACGGCGGATCCACCGATCCGCTGGAGGTCGACGCGAACAACGTCGTTTCCTACCCGGCCGCGTACCCGGGAGTGATCGGGGTGGCGGCGATGGCGCCCAACGGCCGGCGGGCGGACTTCTCGCAGGTGCACACGTACAACACGATCGCCGCACCCGGCGTGGACATCTACGCCGCCGACAACCGCGGCGGCTACCGGACCGGGGACGGCACCTCGCCCGCCTGCGCGCTCGCCGCGGGCACCGCGGCACTGATGTTGTCCCGCAACCCCGACCTGACACCCCGGCAGGTACGCGACATCCTGGTGCGGACCGCCAAGAAGCCGCCGGCCGGCTACACCGTGTTCCTCGGCTTCGGGCTGATCGACGCGGCGGAGGCGGTGCAGGCGGCGGGCGCCGCCAAGGACGCCAAGATCGCGGCGGCCCCGTACAAGGGGAAGGAGTACTTCGGGGGCGGACCGGTCGCCCCGCCGACCACCAACCCGCCGATCGACATGTCCTACGTGGCCGTGGGCGGCACAGCCGCAGGAGTGGGGCTGTTCTTCCTGCTGGGCGCGGCGCTGCTGATGCGCCGGCCACGCGCATGAGATCCTGCCCGGGATCTCAACGCGTCACCGGAGCGGCAGGGTCCGCGGTGTCGGCGGGGGGTGAAGGTGTGGAGACCGCAGGCGCACGACCGGCGCGGTTGACCAGGCGGTGCAGGGCGATCAACCCATAGCCGAGCAGTAAGAAGCCGACGGCCAGCGCCAGCGCCATGAGCGCCACCCCGCCGTACCCGAACTTGTCCACGTCCAGAAACGGATAGGGATACCGCTTCCACGCATCTGGAGGGAGCAGGGCGCCTCTGACCAGGGCGAAGACCAGATAGGCCAGCGGATAGACCAACCATCGGAGAGCGGCCGCCCATTTCGGCCGAGGAGCGACCCGGTCGAAGCACAGCCAGTCGATCACCGCCATGACGGGCGTCACGTAGTGGAGGAGGAAGTTGCCCAGACCGCGACCGTGAAGGGAGAGGTGCTCGAAGGGGTTGGCTCCGCGCATGCGCAGAAAGTGCCAGACCAGCCCAGTGATCACGATGTAGAGCGTCACCGCCCCCTTGAGCTCGGTGGGAAGGCGCCATCTGCCGGCCACCTGCCAGGAGTAGAACGCCGTGAGCAGCAGATTGCTCTGCACGGTGAAGAGCACGAGCGGGTTCAGCGGGTCGGCCAGGGCCAGCCACGTGTAGACCAGGCCGACCACCGCGGCCAGGATCAGCATCAAGCGGTACGCCGTCACCCAGATCATGGGGATCATGCTCGCACAGGGCGCCTGAGCCCGGTGTCCCAGCGACGGTACGGTCCGAAACCTGCCGGTGCCTGTCGCCCCGTCACTGCTTGGCTGGTTCCCAAAGATCACGCGCTCTCGCCCGAACGGGAACCATGTCAACGACCACGCTCACTTCATCACGTTCGCCACTGATCAGCTGGCTCGCGGTCATCTCGCTCATGCTGGGCATCTTCGCCATCGTCACCAGCGAGATCCTGCCCATCGGCCTGCTGACCGCCATCGGAACCGACTTCGGCATCTCCGACGGCACCACGGGGCTGACCATGGCACTGCCCGGCATCGTCGCCGCGGTCGCCGCGCCCGCCGTCACGCTGACCACCGCGCGCCTGGACCGCCGCGTGATGCTGTGCGTCCTCATGGCCGTGCTCGCCGTGGCCGACGTGCTGGCGGCCGTGGCGACCTCCTACTGGGTGATGCTGGCCTCCAGGGTGCTCGTCGGCCTCACGATCGGCGGCTTCTGGTCGATCGGGGCCGGGCTGGCCGGCCGCCTGGTACCGCCGCGGGCCGTCGGCGCGGCCACCGCGGTGATCTTCTCCGCCGTGCCGCTCGGCTCCGTGCTCGGCGTGCCGGCCGGGACCTTCATCGGCCAGCTCACCGGCTGGCGAACCGCCTTCCTGGTCCTGGCCGCGCTGGCTCTCCTGGTCCTGCTGGCCCTGCTGATGCTGCTGCCGCGGCTGCCCGCCCACCAGGTCACCAGCCCTCGCGTCCTGCTCGATCTGCTGCGCAGCCGAGGCGGCAAGATCGCCCTGCTGGCCACCTTTCTCATCGTCCTGGCCCACTTCGGCACCTACACCTACGTCACGCCTTTCCTCCAGGACGTCACCGGCCTGCATCCCGCCGCCGTCAGCGCCGTCCTGCTGATGTACGGGATCGCCGGAATCGCCGGCAACTTCCTGGCCGGCAAGGCCACCGCCACCCGCCTGCGAGGCGCCTTCGTGACCTGCGGCGGCCTGATCGCGGCCACCACCCTGCTGCTGCCCTCGGCCGGCGGGACGACCGCCGGCGCCGTGGTGCTGCTCATCGTCTGGGGGCTCGCCTACGGCGCCGTGCCCGTCTGCTCGCAGGCATCGTTCATCACCGCCGCACCCCACGCGCCCGAAGCCGCCACGGTCGTCTTCACCTCCTCGTTCCAGGCGACTTTCGCCCTCGGGGCGTTCCTCGGCGGCCGCGTGGTCGACGCCTTCTCGGTCTCCACCGTGATGATCTGTGGCGGGCTGACGGCCCTCCTCATGGCGGCATCCCTGTGGTCGCTCGCCAAACCCCGCTGAGCCCGCGAGCCGCCGCTGTCCTGACGTCCGTACGGTGCGGACCATGCCGCCGGGCCGGGTGCCGGTTGGGCGCCGGCGGCGTTGGTGCCGTTGCAGAACCCACTGCCCGAGTATCCGGACCAGTTGCTGTCAATGGTTCCGCTGCACACAGCGGGTGAGCTCTCCGCCTCATACCGCGTCGCCGCGGCATGCGCGGCGGGTGGTGACAGGGTGACGAACGCACCGGCTGACAGGCCGGCGCACGCGAGAACGGCTTTAAGGCGCATCATCCTTCTCCAATGGTGTCGGTACGACGGCACTGGCGATGAAACCTCGGCCACAGTAGGAAAGCGCTTTCCCCGCGTCAATGCGAGCTGTGCCCACCCATCGGGCCGGACGGCATCGCCGCTGGCCAACGATCAACCGCTCGCTCGACTGCCTGTGAAACTTTCATGATTTGCGCTATGAAATGGGGAGTTTTCCCTATCAAGGCGGGCGGAGTCAGAGTGGTGCGGATTCGACGAGGCGCACGGATCGTGCTGCTGGACCAGGACGAGCGGATCCTGATGATCCAGCACAGGTACGACGGCGCCATCGTCGTCCCCGGCTCTCCCGTCCGGGAGCTGTTCTGGGTGACGCCTGGCGGGGGCTTGGAGGAAGGCGAGGACTTCCGCCAAGCCGCCCGCCGGGAGCTGCTGGAGGAGACCGGACTGACGGACGTCGAGTGGGGGCCGTGTGTGTGGACTCTCGACGGGGACGTCCAGTGGGGCGGCGAGCCGGTGCACGTGCATGAGCGCCACTTTCTGGCGCGGTTTCGGGGCACGGAGGTCATCAGCCGCGCTCACCTGGAGCCGGGGGAGCGGCAGGGGATCATCGAGCATCGATGGTGGTCCCTGGCGGAGCTTGTCGCAGCCGAGGCCACGGAGACGCTGCGACCTCTCGGGCTCCCGAGGCTGCTGGCCGATCTGCTGGCCGCGGGAGAACGTCTGCCGGCTGAACCGCGAGCCCTGTACGCGTAGGTCCTATGCGCGTTCGTACGTCTTGCCGCGGTTCGTCACCGTCCTCGTGAGTGAAAGACCCGGGCCGTGCGCGTGTATCCGATGGCGGTGGCAACGCGGTCGGCGGTTGCCGTACCCAACTCTCGTTCAGTGATCCACAGGCCCAGATCCAGCCCGGCACTGAGGGCGCCGGCAGTGATGCGGTCACCGGCGTCGACGACACGTTCCTCCACGACATCCACACCGTAGGACCGAATCTCGTCGTACGCGCGCGTGGTTGGTGGTCGCCGTCGACGCGAATGCCCTGTACATCGACGAGGGACAGGTGCTGACCAGCGCGGGACTGGCCGCCGGTCTGGACCTGTGCCCCTACATGGTCGGCCGTGACCACGGTCAGTCCGCGGCCGTCCAGAGGGCCCGTCACATGGTCACACCACTGCACCGGGCCGGCGGTCAGGCGCAGTTCATCCCGTCCGGCGAGTCCGTCGAAGACGCGGAGCTGGCCGACGTCACCGCGTGGGCGAGCGCCAACCTGCACCTGCCCCTCACCGTCACCGATCTCGCCCGCAGGGGCATGCAGTCCACCCGCACCCTGCACCGCAACTTCCAGACCAGGTTCGGCATGAGTCCGCGAGCCTGGTTGATCCAGCAGCGTCTGCGCGTCGCCTGCACCCTGCTGGAGGACGGCGACATCACCGTCGACGAAGTCGCCCGGCGTACCGGGCTGGGCACCGCCACCAATCTGCGAGCGCACTTCCACCGAGCCTTCGCCACCACTCCCACCGCCTACCGTCGAGCCTTCGCTCCCTGACGTCTGGCGCTGTGACCGCAGACCCCCGGGACGTCACCGCGCCTCAGTCCGGTGGGGCGAGCCGGGCTGTCCGATCGCGAACGGCGTCGTCGAGGCGTGAGGTGAGCCACTGGCTGACGAGGTCCGCGACGATCGCGCCGCCCCGGTCACCGAAACCTCCGGAGGAAGCCCGGTCCTTTAGCTTCGGGGCGGGAGGAATCGGGACTTCCTGCGAAGCGAGACAGGGACAGCCGGATCGCCGCCAAGGCGATCGGGCTTCAACCTCGCGATGAACGCTCAATTTTGTCGTACCTCCCCGATAGATTGGCCGATCATGACGATGCCACCGCGGGTAGCCGAGGATGCCGGGCATGCCCGGTACACCTACCGGCTTCGGGTGTCGTCCAGCGCCCGCGCCGCCCTGCTGGCCGAGTGGGACCGGTGCCGGTGGATCTGGAACGAGTGCGTCGCCAAATCCAAGCAGGTGTACCTGCACAACCGGGCCCACCCGGGCGACAGGCGGACGTGCGGCCCGGCCCAGCTCGACAAGATGCTGACCGAGGCCCGCCGGATCACGCCGTGGCTGCGTGCGGGCTCCAGCGTTCCTCAGCAGCAGATCATCCGGGATTTCGGCAGGTCCCGTGCCAAGGCGTTGAAGGACATCGCCGAACGTCTGCCGATGCGGCAGCGGGCCGGGATGCCGCGCTTGAAGAAGAAGGACCTGGCCGACCCGAGCCTGAACTACACCCGGCGCGGGTTCGGTATCAAGGACGGTCGCCTGCAGTTGGCGGGCGGGATTGTGCTGAGCGTGGTGTGGTCGCGCGACCTGCCCGGCGAGCCGTCGTCGGTGCGGGTGTACCGCGACAGCCTGGGCCACTGGTACTGCTCGTTCGTCGTACCCGCCCGGGTGCAGCCGCTGCCGGAGACGGGACGGGTGATCGGCATCGACTGGGGCGTGACAGAGACTGCGACCACCACCAGCGACGACCATGACCTGCCGCACCCCGAGTACGGCAAGAAGGCCCAGGCCAGGCTGGGCCGGTACGACAAGATGATGGCCCGCCGCAAGCCCGCCAAAGGGCAGCCCGGCTCCAAGGGCTACCGCAAGGCGAAGAAGCTGCGCGCCAAGCAGTACAAGAAGGTCGCCCGCCAGCGGGAAGACACCGGCCGCAAGTGGGCCAAACGCGTCGTGCGCGACCATGACACGCTCGCGGTGGAAGACTTCAAACCCACGTTCCTGGCCAAGTCGACCATGGCGCGCAAGGCCGCCGACGCGGCCATCGGCGCCACCAAGCGCGCCCTCATCGAGATGGGCCGCAAACACGGCCGGGACGTCCGGCTCGTGCACCCGGCGCACACCACCACCGAATGCGCACCGTGCGGAGCGAGAACCAAGCACGCACTACCTCTTTCCGAACGTACCTACACCTGCACCGCGTGCGGAACATCCCGGCCCCGGGACAAGAACTCCGCCCATGTGATGCTGGTCCGGGCTGGTCTGAACCCGGCTGGTGCCGATCGCGTAAGACCCGACAGTCCGCAGGACCGTCAGGCAGCGTGAGCCAGGAATCCCCCGCCTTCAGGACCCCGTTGCGGCGCAAAGGGGTTCTGAGGCGGGGGAGCAGTCAATCAGATGGACGTGGTCGACGCCCGCCGTCATGGGCGATCTTGTCCCAGTAGGTAGTGCTGGGCGGCGAGGGCGAGGGGAAGCTGAAGTCGTACGGCATGCGGTCTTCGGGCCGGGCGAGGCCGAGATAGTGCTTTCCCGGGAGCATCGGGTCGTCCGGTGGCTGCGGTACGAAGGCACGTATGAGTCGCTGCGCCACGACGACGACAGGACGGCGTTGTGGGAGCTCGATCGGCGCATCCGCCGATGTTCACGACGTGAAAGCCGGCTGCCGCACCATGAAGACGTCGACCGGGTCCTCAGTTTCCACGACGAACCCGTGGCGTTCGTACAGGCGCCGTGCGGCGCTGCCTTGCAGGACGTTCAGGCGGACGGCCACGTCCTCGGCGTCGGTCCGGTCCAGCAGGGCCCGCAGGACGGCCGAGCCGAGGCCTTGGCCCTGGAGTTTCGGGGCGATGTAGAAGTGCTCCAGCCACCGTCCGTCCTCGCCGGGCCGCAACGTCACGCAACCCGCGAAATCGCCGTCGGCCGCGATGATCGACGTGTATTCGGCGGAGAAGGAATCCCTCAGGCGCTGCCGGACCCGGTGCTCGTCGAAACGGCCAAGCCGCCGCAGGTCGGCACGTAGCACCGTGGCCCGCAACTCCGCGATCATCTCGACGTCTCCCGGCTCGGCGGCGCGCAGCGTCCACCGCGTCGGGGTGCCTGGCCGCTCGGTCGTGCTCATGCGCTGGAGTATCGCAGCGGTCGTTCTGCGCCCAAGCGACCGCCCCCCGCGTTCGCAGGGAATATCGCCGCCGGCACCCGAGGCTGACATGGGGCATGAACAGGATTCTTGTGACTGGTGCGACGGGTAACGTCGGCCGGGAGGTATTGACCCAGCTTGTGTCCGTCGGCGGCCCCGTGCGCGCGCTTGTGAGGACAGCTCGCCGGCTTGACGCGGGGGTGGAGGCGGCGGAAGGGGACCTGTCCAGGCCGGACACGCTGGCCCAGGCCCTGGCGGACGTCGAGACGGTGTTCCTGGTCTGGCCCTTTCTCACCACCGAAGGCGCCCCCGCAGTCCTGGACGTGATCCGGGGCCATGCCCGCCGGGTCGTCTACCTCTCGTCGTCAGGAGTGAACGACGAGGCCGGGCGGCAGACCGATCCGATCAACCAGCTCCATGCCGACATGGAGAGCCTGATCAAGAAGTCGGGTCTGGAATGGACCTTCCTGCGGGCGGACACCATCGCCTCCAACACCCGCGGGTGGGCCGCGCAGATCCGCGGCACCGGCGTCGTACGGGGGCCGGACATCGCGGCCACCGCCGTGGTCGACCCGCGCGATGTCGCAGCCGTGGCGGCGCGCGTGCTGGCCGATGACGGGCACGTGGGGGCGACGTACGTGCTGACCGGGCCGGAGGTGGTGAGCAGGGCCCAGCAGGTACGCGCGATCGGGGAGGCCGTCGGGCGCCCGCTGCGCTTCGAGGAGGTGCCCGTGGAGACCGCACGCGAGCAGATGCTCGCGGACGGGATGCCGCCTGCCCTGGTGGAAGCCCTGCTGGCCAGCGCGGAGCAGCGGCCGCACGCTGGGTTGATCACCTCCGCGGTGGAGGAGATCACCGGGACGCCGGCGCGTACGTTCCGCCAATGGGCCGCCGATCACGTCGACGACTTCCGATGACACGGGGTGGCGTGGTGGCCAGGGATTGACGGCTTCGGGTGACACCTGACCTGTCTTGGCTGGAAAGCGACGCATCGCGGACAGTTGAGAAAGAAACTCATGCATCGGAGGTCTTCAATGGCCATCCCTCCCCTGCAGATCCCGGTCCCCGGCGAGCGGACATCCGAGACGATCCGCCGATACCGCGACGAGAACGGGCCGGTGGTGCCCATCGAGCTTCCAGGCAAGGTCGACGCCTGGATCGTGACCTCGTACGACATGGTGAACGAGGTCCTCGCCAACGACGGCACGCTCTACAGCAAGAACCCGCGGAACTTCACCGCACTGAACGACGGCACCATCCCCCCTGACTGGCCCCTGCGCCAGCTCATCGGGGGCGACCACCTGCTGACCAAGGACGGCGCGGATCACCGGCGGCTACGCGGCCTCATCAACCGCGCCTTCACCCCAGGACACGTCCGGGCCCTCGCCTCCCGGATCAAGGAGATGACGGACGAGCTGCTCGACCGGCTGGCGGCCGAGGGGGACGTGGTGGACCTGGTCCGCTATTTCACCGAGCCGCTGCCGGTCAACGTGATCTGCGAGCTGTTCGGCGTGCCCGAGCAGGAACGGCAGCAGCTCCGCGAGTGGAGCAACGTGATCCTCTCGCACACCGCCACCCCGGCGGAGGCCGTCGCCGCCGGGGACGGCATCCTCGGCTATCTCAGCGCGTTCATCCAGCGCAAACGCGGCGAACCGGGGGACGACCTCACCACCGGGCTCATCCGGGCGCAGGAGGACGACGGCGACCGGCTGTCGGACGAGGAGATGTTGTGGATCCTGTGGCTGGTGCTGATCGCCGGCCACGAGAGCACCCTGCACCTGATCGCCAACGCGGTCCTCGCCCTGTGCACCCACCCCGGGCAACTCGCCCTCGCCCTTCGGGACGACGCCTGGGACCAGGTGGTCGAGCAGTCGTTGCGCACCCGGAGCTCGGTGGTCAGCATCATGTTCCGCTATCCGGTGGCGGACGTGCGGCTCGGTGGGGTGACGATCCCGGCCGGGGTCCCGGTCCTGGTCGGGGTGGCGGGCGCGGGGACGGATCCGGCCAAGTTCGGCGGGGACGCGGCGCGGTTCGACATCTCGCGCGGCCAGGAGACGCATTTCGCGTTCGGTCGCGGGCCGCACTTCTGCCTGGGTGCGCCGCTGGCCCGGCTTGAGGCCCGCATCGCGCTGAGCTCGCTGTTCGGCAGGTTCCCCGGGCTGCGGCTGGCGGTCGCGGAGGACGAGATCGTCTACTCCTCGTCGCTCATCACCGAGGGACCCGTCGCATTGCCCGTGGCACTGGGACCCGCCAAGATCGGGGGATGACGATCTCGGGCCGCTGGCGGGAGTTGCTGTTGGATCGTCTGGAGGAGGCCACACGCAGGCTGGCCGCCGTTCCGGGCGTGCATGGGTTGATCGTCGGAGGCAGCGTCGGGCGGGGTGGTCCCTGGCCGATGTCGGACATCGATCTCCTTCCCGTGTACGACGGCGATCCGGAGGCGACAGCCGGGCATGTCGAGCGCGAGCAGGCGCAGCTCGTGGACTGGTGGGCCGCCAGCGGCAGGGCGCAGAACCTTGACGTCGGCTGGCTCGCGTTCACGGTGAAGGAAGCACAAGAGGCCGTGTCCATGGACGCGGACTGGGCCGTGGAGCGGCTGACGCGAGACCTGCGCTGGTTCCACGGCATGGACAAGGCATTCCAGGGCCGCGCGGCCGACCCGGAGGACCGGCTCACGAGCCGCTTCGTGGGCTGGCTGACCGAGATGCGCTTCCACTCCGCCGTGGTCGAGGCCAGGATCGGGTGGTGGCGGCAGAGTGCGGCCGACGCCCGTGACCGGGCGCATCAGGAGCGGGCGGCGCTGCGACTGGACGCGGCGACGTACCACCTCAGGGAGGCGGCCCGGGCCGTGCGGCACGTCGTGCTCGAGCGATGGGGCGAGCGCCTCGGGTCGATGGGCAGGGAGTGGACCCGGTTCGAGCGCATGGCGGCGGCTCGCGGCGAGTCCGAGCTGGCCGAGCGGATCGCGCTCCTGGCGGGCGCGTCCGTGGCGGATGTCGCCGAACGCGAACGGCTGGCGCCGAACTGGCTGCGCGAGAGGATCGATCTGAGCTGGGCGGCCCGCCAGGCCCTGGACGAACCAGTCACTCCCCAGCAGAACGCCCGTGACCAGATAGCCGCGTTCTGCCTGCACGTCGCCCACCACCGGCCCGACCTGGCGGGCGCCTGGACCGCCAGCCCCGACCCGGACTTGGACGAGCACCTCCGCCTGCTCGACTACCTGCTTGCCTGAACCGCCCGCACGTACGTGATCTCGAAGTCGAGGTCCCAGGTCTGGCCGTCCTCCGACGTCTCCCACCGCGCGTTCACGGTGTCGCCGTCGGCGCTGAACGTGCCGTGGAAACGCTGGTTGAAGCCCGGCGCGTGCCGCCAGATCCGCCACTCGCCGTCCGCCAGCGTCATCCGGTAGACCCGGTGCACGCCGCGCGCGTCGGCGTACAACATGGTGAACTCCTCGGTGGCGTCGTCGAGCCCGATCAGGGAGACGGTGGGGAACGGCGCGTGGTCCCGCCACGCCTGCGGGGCGGTGGACGGCGGCGGCTCGGCGTCGGTGAACTGGCGGAGGAACAGGCCGTCGTCCTGCCAGGCGAACTCGGTCCACGCGCTGCCTAGGCCGTCCACCTTCGGCTGCACCGTCCACCGGCCGACGAGGCGGTCGAGCCGGGCGAGTGCGGGATGCCTGCCGTCCATGTCGGAGTCCTTTCCGGCGTTCTCACGACGAGACTACCGGCGGGCCGGCCGCACGCTAGGTGGCGGTTGAATTACTTTTCTTCCGGAACTGGCCCTCGTCAGCGCAAGGTCCTATTCTCACGCCTCGTGAAACTTCTCATGACCGCGGCGCTGACGGCCGCCCTCATGGTGCCTTTATCCGGTACGGCCGCCGCCTACCCCGTCAAGCACCCCAAGCTCATCGCCAACCCGCTTTACGAAGCGGGGCCGCTGCCCACGACGACCTGCGCGGAGCCGAAGGTCAAGACGGGCGACCGCAAGCTGGCCCGCGCCTACGTCGACGCGGTCATCGCCTGCCTGGAAACCACCTGGGAACAGCACCTCACCGGCGCCGGCCTGCCCTACTCCAAGATCAAGGTGCGGCACGTCGCCAAAATCCCCAAGACCTGCGGCTTCAAGCCGGACAAAGACAACTCGCAGGCGTGGTATTGCGTGAAGAACCGCACACTGTTCTTCCAGATCGGCAAAAGCTGGCTCGCCGATCCCGAGGACCTCTGGCTGTTCCAGCTGACCGCCTATATGTACGGCTATCACGTTCAGAGTTTGACCGGCATCGAGGGCGCCTATGACGCCGTGCGGTACCGCAACGACGCCGAATATTACGAGCAGGAACGCCGCTACCGGCTCCAGAAGGATTGCCTCGCCGGCGCCTTCCTGAAGAGCGTCTGGCCGATGGAGGGGCGGACCACGGAGGACTGGAATTACTATGTGAGCCTGATGAGCGGCGGGAGCCGCGAGTACGGCAAGACGGCCACCGTACGCGCCTGGGCCAAGCGCGGTTTCGCCACCGGCGACCCCGGATCGTGCAACACCTGGACGGCCCCCTCGTCCAAGGTGGCGTAAGTACAGCGGCCGCGATGGTCCGCCGGACCACCGCGGCCGTCTCGATAAGATCGTCTCTATGTATCCCCCCATCGAGCCCTACGACCACGGCATGCTCGACACCGGCGACGGCAACCTCGTCTACTGGGAGGTCTGCGGCAACCCGGAGGGGAAGCCCGCGCTCATCGTCCACGGCGGGCCCGGGGCGGGGTGCTCGACTTCGGTGCGCAAGACGTTCGACCCGGAGCGCTACCGGATCGTCCTGTTCGATCAGCGAAACTGCGGCCGCAGCCTGCCGCACGCCGCCGACCCCGCCACCGACCTCAGCACCAACACCACCCAGCACCTGATCGCCGACATGGAGCAGTTGCGCGAGCACCTCGGCATCGACAAGTGGCTGCTGTACGGCGGTTCGTGGGGTGCGACGCTGATGCTGGCCTACGCGGAGGCCCATCCGGAGCGGGTGTCGGAGATGGTCATCCTGGCGGTCATGGCCACGCGCCGCTCCGAGATCGACTGGCTCTACCGCGGCGCCGGCCGGTTCTTCCCGGAGGAGTGGGAGCGGTTCAGGCAGGGGGTGCCCGAGGCCGACCGCGACGGCGACACCTTCGCGCTGCTGGCGGCGTACTCGCGGCTCATGGCCGACCCCGGCCCGGAGGTCCGCGCGAAGGCGGCCCACGACTGGATGGCCTGGGAGGACGCGGTGATCTCCGCGGAGCCCAACGGAAAGAAGAACGCCTACAGCAACCGCCCGACCGAGGCCCTGCACGCGTTCGTCCGCATCTGCGCCCACTACTTCTCCAACGCCGCGTGGCTGGAGGAAGGCGTGCTGCTGCGCGAGGCCGGGAGACTGGCCGGGATCCCCGGCGTGCTGATCCACGGCCGCCTCGACATGGGCTGTCCGCTCGAGACGGCGTGGGAGCTGGCCAAGGCCTGGCCGGACGCCAAGCTGGTCGTCGTGGACGACTCCGGGCACACCGGGAGCGAGACGTTCAAGAACGAGATCTTCGCGGCCCTCGACGGCTTCGCCGGCCGCTGAGAGGCAAGGGACCCGCGGCTCGCGATCGTCTGGGGCGTTAGGACGGCGCCAGTGGTGACCATCGCCTCGCCGTCGGTCGATTCCGTACGGTTGAGCCGCGGGTCCGCGGGGGACAGCGCGCTTGCCCAGCCGCTGACCTGCAGTAACGGTAGCTTCTGCAGGCATCGGGACACCACCGAATTATCGGTCGTGTCAGACAATCTTCACCTGGCGGTACCTGCGGGCGCGGCGGCTCCTCGCCCGCAGCTCACAGCAGACGGGCGGCGAGCAGGGCCGCGAACACCAGCAGCGCCGCCCCGCACCCCGCCTCCAGGAGGCGTACGGCGAGTGGCGGCAGGGCCCTGCGCAGGAGCGAGATGAGCCCGGCGCAGATGAAGCACCAGGCCAGCGAGGAGGTCATGAAGCCGGTGAAGAAGGCGGCCAGGCTCGCGAAGCCCGCGTCCTCGCCCAGCACGGAGCTGACGGCGCCGGCCGCGCCAGACCAGTAGACGACGTTCCACGGGTTGCCGAGCGACATGGCGGCCCCGACCGCGACGCCGCTTCGCCCCGAAACGCCGCCGGGAGCGGCGGGACGCGGGGAGACCGCGTCACGCAGCCCCGTCAGCCCGAGCCAGGCGAGGAGGAGGCAGCCGGCGATCGTCAGCGGCACGCGCAGGGCCGGCAGGGTGAACAGTGCGCCGACCCCGGCCAGTCCGAGCAGCGCCCACACGGCGTCGCCTGCCAGCGACCCGACCTGCACCGCGAACGCCGGGCCGAACCCGCCCCGCACACCCCGCCGCAACGACTCGCTGAACACCGCACCCGGCGCTGCGTTGAACAGCAGCCCCACCCACAGGGCCAGCATGAAGACCTCGGACATGGCGCTCACTCTGGTGGCCGGAGATACCCGTGGTCTTGTCAGATGTTGACGGCCCGGAAGCGGCCCGGGGTGATGGCGTACGCGGCGGTGAAGTGCCGATGGAAGTGGGCCTGGTCGGCGAACCCCAGGTCGTGCGCCACGCCCGCGACCGGTTCGCCCCGCCGCAGCCTCCGCCGCCCTTCGGCGAGCCGGGCCTGCAGGTGCCAGGCGTAGGGCGGGCAACCGGTGGCCCTGGCGAACGACCGTACGAGGTGCTCGCGGGACATCCCGGCCTCGGCGGCGAGGTCGGCCAGGCGCGGTGCGGCGGTCAGGTCGCCGCGCAGCCGGTCCAGCACGGCGGCGATCCGCGCGTCGGCGAGGGTCCGGCGACGCGCCTGGCGGCGCCGACCGGCCGCGAGGTCCAGGAGGTTCAGGAGCAGGAGCGTCAGCCGCTCCTCCACCAGCCCGGGATCGCTCCCGGGCAGGTCGCGCGCCGCCCGGAGCAGCTCGGAACGCAGGTGTGCGGCGCGGACGACCGGGCGCTCGAAGTCCACCGGGGCGTCCCCGGTCAGCGAGGCCAGCGCGGTGGGCGGGACGTACCAGCTCACGCAGGCGAAGGCCGTCTCGTCCGGTGTCCGCGTGGTGCAGGACTGGACCTGGTCGGGGTTGTAGACGGTCACCTCGTCCAGGTCCACCTCGAACGACGAGCGGTCCAGCCGTACGCGCTCGCGCCCGCACAGGTTGACGCTGATGACGTACTCGTCGTGGCTGTGCCGGGGGAACCCGCCGGCCGCCGGCCTGATCACCGCCAGTTGCGTGCCGTTCAAGTCCCTGACCTGCATAACGGTCAGATTAGGTCATACGGGAGGCACAAGGGCAAAGTATCGGTCGAGCCTGCTCTTGTCGCCGCGCACGTCGAGACCGTCGGCCGGGATGCGATGCCAGAGGAACAGCATCAGGTCCGACGCGCTCCCGGCCAGCTCGACGTCGAATGGGCCGCCGTCCGCCTCGAAGGAGAGCCGCACGTCCGGGCCGTCGAAGTGGACCGCCCAGTCGCCCTCGCCGTCCGTGCGCCGGAAGCGGAACCGCTCGCCCGCTCCGGCGGGCGCCCGCGTCCACTCCCGCCGCGCGGGCACCATGACCTCGAACGTCTGCGTGACCGCGTCGGCCGCCACGTCCTCGTGGATCGGGCGCGGGACGCCGACGGCGTTCTCGGCGTCCCAGCGGTGCACGGCGGCCTCGATGGTCTGCACCCGCACCCAGAACCCGACGGTCTGCTCCTTCGACCACGTCCACGCGGGATCGCCCGCCTCGCGCTCGTTGAAGAGCCCCTCCAGCCGGGCCGCCCCCTCCTCGAACCAGTCGAGCACCCCGTCCGGGATCGGCCCGAGGTTGGGCGCGTGCTGCGGGTCGGGCCACCCCGTGAGGTCCGGCGGCAGCCCGGCGAAGGAGAGGTCGGAGGCGTCCGGCGGCCCGTCGCGCCGGTCCTTGATGATGCTGAACACGCCCCGGTGCACGGAGCCCAGGTGGATCACCAGATCGGCGACCGACCAGCCGGGACAGGACGGCACGGCCGGCGCGGCTCCGGTCCCGGCCGCCTGCCGGGCGGCGTCCAGGAATGCCCGGATCTCCCGGCGGAAGCGTGTAGCGGGTTCCATGACACTCACTGTGCCTCAGCCGGATGGTCCTGCTCCACCGGCTTCGCGGATGACGGACGCCCGACGGCGTGGGCGACGGCGGCGGTGGCCAGGGCGGCGGCCACCAGCAGGGCGCTCACCCACAGAGGCGACCGCAGCCCGAGCCCGGCCCCGATGGTCACGCCGCCCAGCCACGGCCCGAGCGTCGCGCCCACGTTGAGCGCGGCCGTGGCGAACCCGGCGGCCAGGGTGGGCGCGCCGATGGCCGCGTACAGCACCTGCGAGATCAGCGTGGACCCCACGGCGAACGAGAGCGTCCCCTGGACGAAGACGAGCACGACCGCGGGCACCGGCGCCCCCGCCGTCAACGCGAAGACGGCCCAGCCGGCGGCCAGCGCCGGCCCGCAGATCACCAGCAGCCGGACCGGCCGCCGGTCGGCCACCCGCCCGCTGACGGTCACCCCGGCGAACGAGCCCAGCCCGAACAGGGCCAGCATCAGGGGCATCCAGGAGGACCCGATCCCGGTGTCCCCGGTGAGGAGGGGCGCGAGGTACGTGAACGTGCAGAAGGTGCCGCCGTTCACCAGACCGGCCAGCACAAGGAGGACCAGCAGCCGCGGCCGGCGCAGCGCCCGCAGCTCCCCGCGGGCACGCGGACCGGCCGGACCAGGGGCGCCGGAGGGCACGGACGGGAGCACCCGCGGACCGGCCGAGCGGGGGGTGCCGGACGGCACGGACCGGAGCACCCGCGCATCGGCCGAGCCGGGGGTGCCGGACGGCACGGACCGGAGCACGGCGAAGATGGCCGGGACCAGCGCGACGGCCACCGCCCAGAACGCCGAGCGCCACCCCCACACCTCGCCCAGCAGCGCGCCGCCCGGCACGCCCGCGACGCAGGCGATCGTGACGCCGCCGAGGAGGACGGAGGTGGCGCGCCCCTTGGCATCAGGGGGCGCGAGCGCGACGGCGGTCGCCATGGCCACCGCCAGGAACCCGGCGTTGGCCAGCGCCGCGATCACCCGCGTGCCGAGCAGCACGGCGTAGCTGGTGGTGACCGCGCCCACCACGTGCACGACCAGGAACGCGACCAGGAAGGCCAGCAGCGCGAACCGCCGGGACCAGCGCAGGCTGAGCACCGCCATGAGCGGCGCCCCCACCACCATCCCGACGGCGAACGCCGAGGTGAGCAGCCCCGCGGCGGGGATGGACACCTGCAGGTCCCGCGCGATGCCCGGGATCAGCCCGGACAGCATGAACTCGGACGTCCCTTGGGCGAAAACCGCCAGTCCGAGCAGGTAAACAGCGAAAGGCATGAAAGAACTCCGCGACCGCATCGAGGATCGACAAGGAAGCGGGCAGGCCGACTGAAGGTCCTGCCCCCTGGGGAACCGGCCGCATCACGATGATCCGCACGGCTCGCGGAGAGCCCGGCGTCAACGCGAGACAGCCACCGGATGACCGGTGGCTAGCGTCTTGACGCCTCGGGGCTGGACATAGCCGCGAACGTAGCAAGCCCGTACGATCGCTGTCCAATTCATTTCGTCGCGCGAGGCGTATCACCGGTCAGGGAAGAAATCCGCGCTCTGGACGTACTCCATCGCCTTCGTGAACACGGGGTCGCTCATGCGGCGCTCCATCTCCTCCGGCGAGACCTCCTCGACGCGGGACTGGATCCACCACAGGTTGCCGAACGGGTCGCGTACCCGTCCCACCCGGTCGCCCCAGAACAGGTGCGTGACCTCGGTCACCGACGCCCCACCCACCTCGACGGCGCGGCGGTGGGCGGCGTCGGCGTCGGGGACGTACAGGCGCAGGAAGGCCGGGGTGGACGGCCAGTGGGGTGGCGCGTCGAACATCATCACCACCGCGTCCCCGATCCGCACCTCCGCGTGCCCGATGCGTCCCTCGTCGTCGGTCACCCTGGCCAGCTCGACGGCGTCGAACGCGGTCTTGAGGTAGTCGATGAGCCCTGCGGTGTCGTGGCCGATGATCCACGGTGTGACGGTGGTGTAGCCCTCTGGAATGGTCATGCCTGGAGGCTATTTCGCATGTAGGTCAGATCCTGTCCCACATGCCCACATACGCTGGGATCCATGACCGAGTCCCGCCTGCTGGCGCTGCTGTCGCTGCTTCAGAGCCCGCGCGAGTGGCCGGGCAGTGAGCTGGCCGAGCGACTGGGGGTCAGCCGCCGTACGGTGCGGCGCGACGTCGAGCGCCTGCGCGACCTCGGCTACCCGGTCGAGGCCAGCATGGGCGCCGCCGGCGGATACCGGCTGGTCGCGGGCGCGGCCATGCCGCCGCTGCTGCTGGACGACGAGGAGGCGGTGGCCATCGCGGTCGGCCTGTCCACCGCTGCCAGGCACCCCGTCCAGGGCATCGAGGAGGCGTCGGTGCGCGCACTGGCCAAGCTGGAGCAGGTGCTGCCGTCCCGCCTGCGCTACCGGGTCAGGTCACTGGGCGGCGCCACCGTCCCGCTGCCCGCGGAGTACGGGCAGCCGGTCGATCCCGGGCAGCTCACCACGCTGGCGGCGGCCGTGGCGAACCGTGAGCAGGTGCGGTTCGGGTACCGGAAGAACGACGGCACGAGCAGCGAGCGGCTGGTCGACCCGCACCGCCTCGTCGCGACCGGGCGGCGCTGGTATCTGCTCGGGCACGACCGCGACCGCGACGACTGGCGGATCTTCCGCATCGACCGCATCGCCGAGCTGCGGGCGACGGGCGCGAGGAGCACGCCGCGCGAGCCGCCCGCCGGGGACGCCGCCGCGTACGTCACCGAGCAGCTCTACTCGCTCGCCCCCACGTACGAGGCCGTCGTCACGCTGCACACCCGGCCCACGGAGGCGGTCAGGGCGCTGGGCGAGGTCACCCCGGCCGACGGGGAGCGCTGCCGGCTGCACATGCACGGCGACACCCTGGACTGGCTCGCCTTCCACCTGCTGGGGCTGGGCTGCGAGTTCGAGGTGCACGAGCCGCCCGAGCTCGCCGCGCACCTGCACGCGCTGGCCGCCCGCCTCACCCGCGCAGCAGGAACTCCAGCACCAGAGGGCTCGCGACCTCTCTGAACTCCTCGAAGTACGCGTGCCGCGCCCCCTCGATCATCCGCAGCTCCGCCCCCGGAATGCGCCCGGCCAGCAGCGGGGCGTTGGCCGCCGGGTTGAACACGTCGTCGGTGCCGTGCACGACCAGCGTGGGCGCGGCGATGGAGGGCAGCGCGTCCCAGCTGTCGTGGCCGCCGCTGGCCGCCAGGTGGCGGCGGCGGGCGTACGCGGGCATGTCGGGGTCGCCGACCGTTTGGTGCGGGCCGGGATGGGTGGCCAGCCAGGCAGGCGTGT
Source organism: Nonomuraea sp. NPDC049400 (assembly GCF_044466425.1). Classification (NCBI taxonomy): domain Bacteria; kingdom Bacillati; phylum Actinomycetota; class Actinomycetes; order Streptosporangiales; family Streptosporangiaceae; genus Nonomuraea; species Nonomuraea sp. NPDC049400. The sequence goes on along the minus strand of NZ_JBITMP010000012.1, from coordinate 211,655 downwards.
ACATGAGCTCCAGCAGCGCGCGCTCGGCGGCTGCCCGGTCCCGCTGGGCCAGCGACCTGCGTACGTCGTTGTCCCGCTCGATCCCGTGGGCGCCGCCCGGCGAGCTGCAGCCGAGCACCAGCGACCCGACCCGCGAGGGATGGTCGGCCGCCAGCCACTGGGCCACCCGGCCGCCCATCGACGTCCCGTACACGTGCGCCCGCTCCACGCCCAGCTCGTCGAGCACCGCGAGCACGTCGGCGGCGAAGCCGCGCGTGGCATACGGCTCGTCTGGCTTGTCGCTGTCGCCCGTGCCGCGGTAGTCGAAGGTGATGGTGCGGAAGGAGTCCTCGAAGTCGGCGCGCACGGGATCCCACCAGTGGTGGTTGTTGGCCTGTCCCTGCAGGAGCACGAGGGGTAGCCCGCCGCCGCGGACCTGGTAGGACAGCTTGACGCCGTCCACGGCTGTCGCAAAAGGCATGTTTGGCATCGTAGAGGTGTCCGGTGAACGGCCATGGCTCCGACGTACCCGGTGAGAGCACACGAGAGAGGACGCGATCACCATGAAGTACATGATCCTTTCGTACGGGTCCCAGCAGGACTACGACGCCATGGCCGGCAAGGACACCGGCCGGTCCGGCTGGTCCGGGGAGGCCGTGGCAGCCATGCACCAGTTCATGGAGGCGTTCAACAAGGAGCTGGAGGAGTCGGGCGAGCTGGTGGAGACGCGCGGACTCGCCGCTCCCGTGCACACCCGCAGGCTCGGCTCGCGCGGCGGCGAGGCGTTCGTGACCGACGGGCCGTACGCCGAGACGCAGGAGGTGCTGGCCGGCTACTGGATCGTGGAGTGCGAGAGCTTCGACCGGGCCACCGCGATCGCCGCCCGTCTGGGGCAGTGCCCGTACCCCGGCGATCCCGCCGACACCGTCTATGCCGACGTCCGGCCCATCGTGGACTCCAGCGCGGACCTGGGGTTCTGATCGACGGCATCGAGGCCGAGGACCTGCTGCGCGAGCTGGCGCCGCAGGTCCTCGGCGCGGTTGTCCGGCGTTACGGGCATTTCGCCACGGCCGAGGACGCCACCCAGGAAGCGCTGCTGGCGGCCGCCCTGCAGTGGCCGGAGGAGGGCGTACCGGACAATCCGCGGGCCTGGCTGATCACCGTGGCCTCGCGCCGGTTGACCGACCTGCTCCGGGCCGAGCAGGCGCGCCGGCGCCGCGAGGACGCCGTGGCGGCCTGGACGCTGCCGGAGCAATGGCTGGCCCCGGCCGCCGACCAGCCGGTCTCCGGCGCGGACGACACGCTCATCCTGCTGTTCATGTGCTGCCACCCGTCGCTGTCGCCGGCCTCGCAGATCGCGCTCACCCTGCGCGCGGTCGGCGGCCTGACCACCGCCGAGATCGCCCGCGCGTTCCTGGTGCCCGAGGGCACCATGACGCGCCGCATCACCCGGGCCAAGCAGCGCGTCAAGGACAGCGGGCTGCCCTTCAGCCTGCCCAGGGCCGAGGAGCGCGCGGAACGGCTCGGGGCGGTGCTGCACGTGCTGTACCTGATCTTCAACGAGGGGTACGCCAGCACGTCGGGGCCCGACCTGCAGCGCGCTGAGCTGGCGGCGGAGGCGATCAGGCTGGCCCGCGTGGTGCACCGGCTGCTCCCCGACGATCCCGAGGTGGCGGGGCTGCTCGCGCTCATGCTGCTCACCGACGCGCGGCGACCGGCGCGTACGGGCCCGGACGGCGCGCTGATCCCGATGGCCGAGCAGGACCGCGGCCTGTGGCACGCCGACTCCGTCAAAGAGGGCATCGAACTCGTCACCGACGCGCTCCAGCGGGGCTCGCCCGGCCCCTACCAGCTCCAGGCGGCCATCGCGGCGGTGCACGACGAGGCGCCGAGCGCGGAGGAGACCGACTGGCCCCAGATCGTGGCCCTGTACGAGCTGCTGATGCGCATCTCGGGCAACCCCATGGTGGCGCTCAACCACGCCGTCGCTGTGGCCATGGCGCGCGGCCCCCTCGCCGGGCTCCACCTGCTGGAACGGCTCCAGGAGCCCCTCATGGGCGACCACCGGCTGCACGCGGTGCGCGGGCACCTGCTGGAGATGGCCGGCGACCACGCGGCCGCCCGCGACTCCTACGAGGAGGCCGCCAGGCGCACGACCAGCTTCCCGCAGCAGCGCTACCTGCACGCCAAGGCCGCGCGGCTCTCAGCCGAACCTGACGTCCCCGCCGATCCGGATCCGCCGCAGCCAATGGCCTAGCCGGCCCCGTCACCCCGGCTTCGACTCGACGTACCATTCGCGGCCGAGCAGCAGACCGAACACGGGCGCAGGGAGCCGTACGAGGATCCTCATGACGTGGGCCATCCGGCCGTTCCCTGCCACCTCGGAGCGGTGGGCGGCCAGCGCCCGCTGCTTCTGCCTGGCGTAGCGGCGCACGTCGATCCGGTGGGTGATGGCCGCGCTCGGGCTGTAGGCCTTCGCCAGCGCCCGGTCGTCGAAGCGGAACGGGATCCGCAGCAGGCGCACCAGGCGTACCAGCCGGACGACGACGTCGCGCGGGATGGTCGCCTCCAGCACCCTAGGCACTCCGGCCAGCTCGGCGGCCCGCCTGCCCACCTCGTGCACCTTGACGTGGTCGCGGTGGCCGTAGCCGCCGTTGGGGTCGTAGCTGAGCAGGAGGTCCACGTTCTCCTCGCGGAGGATCTCGGCGAGCCTGGCCGCGGCCTCCTCGGTGCCGGCGCGTACGAAACGCGCCCGGTCCGGCGGGTCCGGGTAGAGCTCCTTGCCGTGGCCGCTGTCGGCGTAGCCCAGGTGCACGACGCGGGCCACGCCCAGCTCGGCGGCGCCGGCCCGCAGCTCCTCCATGCGGGTCGTGCCGCCTTCGGCCACGGACTTCATGACGCCGTCCGTCGCGACCACGATGATCGCGCGATGGCCCTCGGCGGCGGCGCGGGCCAGCGTGCCGCCGGTCAGGAACACCTCGTCATCCGGATGCGCGTGGAACGCCAGGACTGTCGCCATGGGCGATCACCCTAGCCCGGAACACCGTCAGGCTCTTCAGCTCTGTCCGATCGACCTCGTCGAACGTCTCTTCCAGCGCGCGCCGGATCCGGTCCAGCTCGGCCTCCGACAGAAGCAGATGGCGGGCGATCATGGAAGGAGACGTGCCGCCGTGCCAACCGAGGACCACCCGGCCGCCGGGGCGGGTCACCCGGCGCAGCTCCCGCAGGCCGGCCTCCAGGTCGGGCCAGAGCGCCACGTTGTTCACCGCGACCACGCAGTCGAAGCTGTCCCCGGCGAACCCGGTGTCCTCCGCGGTCCCCAGCCGCAGGTCGGCCCCCTTCGCCCGGCGCGCGGCCTGCGAGCGCATCTCGGGCGACGGGTCCACGCCGCACACCCGCGCGGCGCCCGTCCTGCCGAGCAGCTTCACCAGGCCGCCCGGGCCGTAGCCGACCTCCAGCACGTGCTCGCCGGGCTTTATGCCGAGGCAGGGCAGGAGCTCGGCCTGGCGGTTGGTCCACAGCATGAACAGGCCTGCCAGGTGGCCGAGCAGGCCGGTGGGCAGGGCGAAGGGCGATTTGACGGGTCCGCCCCTGACCCAGGACGTGATTCCCATGCCATCCACGTATCCGCCTGGGGGAAGTCAAACAATGCGCCGCCTCCGAAGGTGCGGACACCGGTGGCGGGGGACTTGCCGCCGCCTCCGAAGGCGCCCGCCGGTCGGGGGCCGTCCCCGTTCACCCCGGCCCAGCTGGTGGATCCCTTCCTGCCTGCGCGGTGAAGGGCGGCGCCCTCTTCCTCGCCCCCGGGACGTCGCCGTCGTGGGCCCCACCCGATCTGGCTGAATTCGCGTCGCGCCGGGGAATGTTCGGCGGGCGGGTGTGGTTACATAGATCGTGGCCGGTGTGTCCAGTGTCCCCGGGCCTCACTTATTGCCTTCGCGGACTACCGTTCGGCTGGAGCCGCGTTGTGCCTTTCGCCGAGAGGCGACCTGCACACCGGTGCTCACGCGTTGAGCGCCCGTCCTCCTCGGAGGGCGGGCGCTCAGTGTTTTACCCCAGGTGATCGGCGAGCTCCCAGGGGTCGTGGGCGGAGAAGACGGCGACCCCGTGGTCGTGTGCGAGCGAGCGCAGGCGGTCCTGGCTCGAGACCCGGCGCTCCGGATCGACCTGGGCGCTGACCTGCACAACGTCCATCAGCGGGTGTGGCTGGGGCCGGCGGTTCAGCTCGCCGTGGTAGAAGTAGGCGTCCCCGGCGTGCAGCAGCCAGCGGTCTCCGTCGTTGACCGCCACCCCCGCGTGCCCGCGCGTGTGCCCGTCGAGCGGCACGAGCAGGAGGTCCTCCGGCAGCCCCGTCAGCGGCCGCACGCCCTCCACGCCGAGCCACCGCGTGCCTGTGCCCGGATAGGTCACCCATTTCGGCGAGTGCGCCCAGTGGCCAGGGCGGTAGCGGCGGTTCGGGGCCTGGCCGATGGCGTCCTCCAGCTCCGCCTCCATGACGTGCACCTGGGCGTCGGGGAAGTCGGGCAGGCCACCGCTGTGGTCGACGTCCAGGTGGGTCAGCACGATGTGCCGCACGTCGCGCGGGTCGTGCCCGAGCGCGGCGACCTGCCGCACGGCCGTCTCGTCGGGGGAGAGCAGCGGCTGGACGAGCTCCGTCCACTCACGCTCCAGCAGCTCGCCGGGCCTGGCCACGTCGTCGAGCCCCAGCCCGGCCTCGACCAGGACGAGCCCGGAGGCGGGCGTCTCGATCAGCAGCGCGTGGCACACCGCGCGTGCCGCCGACCGGCCGTCGAGGGATTCGATCTCGCGCATGGAGCCGAGGTTCAAATGGTGAATTCGCATGCGGGCTAGGCTGCTACTTGAAGTGCGGTTCAAGTCAAGGAGCCAGGTCGTGGACGACACGTTGATCGACATAGGCGAGGTGGCCAGGCAGAGCGGGCTGGCCGCGTCGGCGCTGCGGTTCTACGAGCGCAAGGGGCTCATCCAGGCCGAGGGGCGCAACGGCCTGCGCCGCGCGTACCGCCCGGAGACGCTGCAGCGCCTGGCGCTGATCACGTGCGCCCGCGACGCGGGGTTCACGCTGGCGGAGATCGCCGAGTTCCTGCGGGCCAAGCCGTCCGACGCGAGGCTGCGCGAGCGCATGGCCGCCAAGGAGCGCGAGGTCTCCGAGCGGGTCGCACAGCTCACCCGGCTGCGTGACAGCCTGCGCCACGCGGTGACCTGCGACCACGACCCGCTCATCGAGTGTCCCGAGTTCAAGCAGGCGGTGCGCCGGGTGTCAGCCTGAGCTGACGTACTTCCTCGGCCGCAGGGCGTGGGCGCGAAGCGCCGCCAGGGCCGCGAGCTGCCCGGAGCGGTCCATCCGTACCGCCAGATCGTCGCTGAACGCCAGCTCCAGAGCGGTGAGCTGCGAGATCAGGTCGGCCACCGGCGCGGCCACGTCCTTCATGCTCGTGGTGGGATGCCAGCCCTCGCCGCCGACCACCTCCGCCACCCGTTCGCGCAGCTTGGCGGGCGACATCAGCGTGCCGTCGGCGAGCAGCATCAGCGCGGCCTCGCGCGCCGACACCTCGAACTCCTGCTCGCCCCGGGCCAGCAGCAGCCTGGTCACCGCCGACCACATGGCCGCGGGTGACTTGAGCAGCCGCCTGCCGTAGTCGGTGATGGCCAGCCGCGCGCCGTCGCGGCTGATCGCGCCCAGCTCGCGTTCGGCCAGCTCGCGCAGCCTGAGCGCCTCTGGCGAGGGCGCCAGCCGCAGCGGCAGGCTCTCCCCCGAGGCGGCCAGCGCGAGCAGGCGGTGCAGGGCGGGCAGGGGCTGCGGGGTCACGGGCGCGTGCAGGCGGACCTCGAACGGCTGGGCCAGCTCCCGCCTGGCCGGACCGCGCCCCAGCACCCAGCGGTTGAGCCGCTCGCCGTGCACCCGGTTGAGCCAGCTGTCGCCGCCCAGGTCGGCACGGGGCTCGGTGAGCCAGCGGCGGGTCAGCGCGGTGCGCTCGACGCTCTCGCCGGAGACGATCGCCAGCTCCAGGGCGGCGGAGCAGGCGAGGTGCGCGCCCAGCTCCTCGGGCCCCATGATCATGCTCCACTGCAGCTCGGGCACGTCGGGCGGGAGCACGCCCGTGGCGTCGAGCGCCTGCTGGTAGGCGCTGGTGCCCGCGTCCTCGCCCTCTCGGGCGTACGTGCTCAGGATGTGGACGGTCGTGGGTGACACGCACATGGCGGCGTAACGCTCCAAACCACCGAGCTGGAGCAGCCGCCCGAGCGAACGTGCCAGGCGCTCGTGGTCGCCGCCCACCTTGAGCGGCAACGTGTACCAGAGGAACTCGCAGACGTCGAGCTGGGTCACCGTCTCCAACGGCTCCCCGCCCGTCAGCCATTCGACGGCGGTCCTGGCCTCCTCGGCCAGCTCCGGCTGTGATCGCTCCAACTCCGCGAGGAGGGCGGCGACATCCGGTGCACTCATGCCCCGAAGTTTGCCGTATCTACCCCTGGCCTGACGATGACCGAATCCGGTGCGTATTGGGTCTTGCACGGCGACTACCCTAAGAAAGCACTAATGAGCGGACGGTAAGTCGGTCATATCCACCGTTTTTCAAACAACATGCGGGCCTTCCATTCGGTGTACGGAATGAGCTCGGCGGACAGAATTGGGTGCAACCACCAGAAGTTGATCAGTGCGATCAGCGCGAAGGCGCCGACGGCGGCGGCCCCGATGGTACGCCGTGTCGGCGTCACACCCGTGGCCGTCGGTTTCGACGTCCCTATCAGCAGCCCGGCGCACAACGTGATGGCCAGCACCATGAACGGCACCATCGGGATGGCGTAGAACAGGAACATCGTACGGTTGTCGGCGATCGCGAAGTAGATCCAGGGCACCAGCCCCATCGCGTACGACAGCAGCACGGCTCCCGCCCGCCAGTCGCGCGAGGAGACGTACCAGCCGATCAGGGTCACCAGCGCGGCCACCGCCCCGAACCAGATCACCGGCGTGCCCACGCCCAGCACCGCCTCGGAGCAGTCCTTGACGCCGCAGGTGTTCTGCCTGCCCTCGTAGTAGAAGGCGACGGGACGCAGCAGCAGCGGCCACTGCCAGGGCTCGGACATGTACGGGTGGGAGGACTCCAGCCCGCTGTGGAACGTGTAGACCTGCCACTGGTACTTGATCCACGACCGCAACGAGTCGAAGATGAAGAACCCCGGCCCCGACGAGGTCGCCTGGGCCCAGTTGCGCCCGTAGCCGGTCGCGTTGACGAACCAGCCCGTCCACGTGGCCATGTACGTCACGAAGGGCACCACCGCGAACGCCAGGACCCCCTGCGGCAGGTCCTTGTTGAACGCGCCCACGTAGGGATGCCGCAGCCCCACGGCACGGCGCGCGCCGAAGTCCCACAGCACGGACATGATCGCGAACGCCACCGCGAACGCCAGCCCCGACCACTTGACCGACATCGCGAAGGCCAGGCAGACCCCGGCCGCGATGCGCCACCACCTGATCCCCAGCGACGGCCCGTACTGGGACACCGGCGAGGTCTCGTACCAGGTCACGAGCCGCTCCCTGGCCTGGTCGCGGTCGGCCACCAGGCAGGCGAACGCGGCCACCACCCAGAACATCAGGAAGATGTCCAGCAGCGCCGTGCGCGACAGCACGTAGTGCAGGCCGTCGAGGGCCAGCAGCAGGCCCGCGAAGCAGCCGAGCAGCGTCGAACGCGTCATCCTGCGGGCCACCCTGGCCAGGATGAGGATCGAGAGCGACCCGATCAGCGCCGCGGCGAAGCGCCAGCCGAACGGGTTGAGCCCGAACAGCCACTCGCCGACGCCGATCATCCACTTGCCCAGCGGCGGGTGCACGACGTAGGAGGCGCACTTGTCGAGCTGCTCGGGCGCGCACGCCTGCCAGATGCCGGTCTTGCCGGCCATGATCGTCTTGTCGGCGTCCTTGATCGTGGTCCGCTCGACGCCCCAGGTGATCAGCGAGAACGCGTCCTTCATGTAGTACGTCTCGTCGAACACCACGGCCTTGGGATGGCTCAGGTTCATGAAGCGCAGGACGGCGCCGAAGAGGGTGACCACCAACGGGCCCACCCATCCCCAAAGGACGCTCCCGCGCATGGGAGGCACGACCCGATCGCGTACGGACCGCGTCTGAGGGAGGCTTTCGCCGACCTCCGAACTTTCGTAGGCCTGGTACGGGGAATCGGTCACCGCCATTCGGACATCGTACGGGCCTCAAGCCGATAGCAATTGCAGGAACGTCGTAGAAACGCGCGTAATTGGGATGCCCTGTCACAATGGTCAGGTGACTGTAGACGGCAAGTTGGTGCTGGCAGGAGCCCCCATCGGCCAGGCGGGCGACGTCTCGCCGCGGCTGCGGGAGGTGCTCCAGAGCGCCGACGTGGTGGCCGCCGAGGACACCAGGCGCCTGCGCAGGCTCGCGACCGAGCTGGGCGTGGAGATCACCGGCCGGGTGGTGTCCTACTACGACCAGAACGAGGCGGGCAGAGCCCGCGAGCTCATCGAGACCCTCAAGGAGGGCCGCACGGTCGTCGTCATCACGGACGCGGGCATGCCGGGCGTGTCCGACCCCGGTTACCGGCTGACGCGCCTCGCGGTCGACGAGGGCATCACGGTGACCGCGCTGCCGGGGCCGAGCGCGGTCACGACCGCGCTGGCCGTGTCGGGGCTGGCCAGCGACCGGTTCTGCTTCGAGGGCTTCCCGCCGCGCAAGCCGGGCGACCGGACCCGCCGCCTGTCCGCGCTGGCGGGCGAGGAGCGCACGATGGTCTTCTTCGAGGCGCCGCACCGGCTGGCGAGCTCCCTGGAGGCCATGGCCGAGGCGTTCGGCCCCGACCGGGAGGCCGCCGTGTGCCGCGAGCTGACCAAGACGTACGAGGAGGTGCGCCGGGGCGGGCTCGGCGAGCTGGCCGAGTGGGCCGCCAAGGGCGTCAAGGGCGAGATCACGATCGTGGTCGCCGGGCACGTGCCGGGTGCGGGCGAGCCGGACCTCGACGAGCTGGTCGCCGAGGTGGACCGCAGGGTCGCCGAGGGCACGCAGCGCAAGCTCGCCGTCGCAGAGGTGGCCAAGGAGGCGGGGATCCCCAAACGGGAGCTGTACGACCTGGTTCACAGGAGATCCCATACGCCATAGGGTGCGCATGGTGAGGAACTGGGGGGTTTCCGCGCAACGACTGGTTCCGCCGATGCAGGGGAGCACCCTGCTGGGGTGGGCGGGGCCGCTCCTGGTCGCGCTCTTCGGCGGCCTCCTGCGCTTCATCAGGCTCGGCGAGCCCAACGCCGTCGTCTTCGACGAGACGTTCTACGCCAAGGACGCGTACTCGCTGCTCACGCACGGCGTCGAGCGGACCATGCTCGGCGACGCCAAGGACCCGATCGCCGACCGGCGCCTCATGGCCGGCAACCTGGACATCTTCAAGCAGTGCCCGCAGCCGGACGACTGCGCCTCGTTCGTGGCGCATCCGCCGCTGGGCAAGTGGATGATCGCCGTGGGGGAGTGGCTGTTCGGGATGAACCCGTTCGGCTGGCGCTTCGTCGCGGCCCTGGCCGGAACGTTGTCCATCCTGATCATGGCCAGGGTGGCGCGCAGGATGACCCGTTCGACGCTGCTGGGGTGCCTCGGCGGGCTGCTGCTCTCCCTCGACGGGCTCCACCTGGTGCTGTCGCGCACGGCGCTGCTGGACATCTTCCTGATGTTCTGGGTGCTGGCCGGGTTCGCCTGCCTGGTGGCCGACCGCGACTGGGCGCGAGAACGGCTGGCCGGCCTGTACGACAGCGGACCGGTCACCGAGCTGGGGCCCCGGCTGGGGCTCAGGCCGTGGCGGCTGGCCGCCGGTTTCTGCCTGGGGGCCGCGTGCGCGGTGAAGTGGTCGGGGATCTTCTTCCTGATCGCGTTCGCGATCATGAGCCTGATGTGGGACATGGGGGCCAGGCGGGCGCTGGGCGTGCGCGGGTCCTACCGCGGCGCCTTCTCGTACGACCTGCCGGGCGCGTTCGGGGCGATGGCGATCGTGCCCGCGGTGACGTTCACGGTGTCGTGGACCGGATGGTTCGCCACCGCGGGCGGCTGGGGGCGCAACTGGGACCAGGCCACCTCGTCCGGGCCGGCGTTCTTCATCTTCGACTCGGTGCGGTCGTGGCTGCAGTACCAGCTGGACGTGCTCGGCTACCACAGCAACCTGCACGAATACCACCCGTACATGTCGGAGCCCTGGTCGTGGCCGCTGCTGATCCGGCCGGTCTCCTTCTACTACCCGGCGAACGTGCCGCCGTCGGCGTGCGGGGCCAGCGCGTGCTCACAGGCGGTGCACGGCGTCGGCACCCCGGCCCTGTGGTACGCCGCCATCCTGGCGCTGATCGGCCTCATCGCCTGGTACGTGGCCACGCGCGACTGGCGGGCGGGGGCGACGCTGCTGGGGTTCGCGGTGGGCTGGCTGCCGTGGTTCTACTACGCCATCGCCGACAACCGGACGATGTACCTGTTCTACATGATCCCCGTCGTGCCGTTCATGGTGCTGGCGCTCGTGCTGGTGGCGGGGCTGGTGCTGGGCAGACAGGACGCCCCGGCCGCCCGGCGGGCGGCCGGGGCGGCGGCGGTGGGGGCGTTCGCGCTCATCGTGCTGGTCAACTTCTGGTGGCTCTATCCGGTGCTGACCGCCGAGACGATCACACACGCAGAGTGGTGGGCTCGGATGCTGATGCGCTCCTGGGTGACCACCGCGGCCAGGTGACGCCCTTGCGCAGCGTGATCGCCGCGGCGACGCAGGCCAGGGGGACCGCGGGAAGCACGTACCGGTAGTCGAACTCCGCCGTCGCCGCCGGGGCGAGCAGCAGCCCGACCGAGCCCAGCCACGGCAGCACCACCGGGCCGCCGAACTTGCGCCACCTGACCACGACGCCGTACAGGCCGATCAGCAGGATCCCGCCGAGCATGATGCCGCGCAGGTAGAACACCTTCTGGTAGGCGCTCATGATGTCGGCCCACGGGTGCACGATCCGCGTCTCCGGCGGGCCCTGCTCGTAGCTGAACGCGTCGGTGTCGGTCCGGCCACCCGCGTACGACGACCACTTCGGCAGCCGCTTGGGCTGGCCGTTCTCGTCGATGTCGTAGTAGGGCTTGAACTGGTACATGTTGTACGTCGACTCGTCGGGGAAGCGCGGCCGCGACCAGTGGAACGAGCGGAAGAAGTCACGGGTGACCACCTTCAGGTAGTCGCCGGGCTGCGACAGGATCGCCCGGGTGGCGAACGCGCTGGCCGCGTCGTTGGTGATCTCGCTGAACTTCTTGTTGATGCCCCACCGGTGCAGCACCTCGCCGGTGCCCGTGCCGTCGCCGTTGCCCTGACCCCACAGGTACCACTGCGCGTAGTCCTTGCGCTGGCTGACCGGGTCGTTGATGCACAGCAGCAGGAGCTGGACCTCCTTGTACTTGTCGATGTGCATCTTGTTGCAGTCGGCGAAGATGGCCGTGCGCATGTAGAGGATGAGGCCGTCGCTGTTGGTCATCGCGAACTTCCCGTACGCGGAGGCGAACCAGCCCATGTAGGCGAGCACCGGGATCATGGCGGCGGTGATGACCGCGGTGATCGGGCGCCAGCCGGTCCGCTTGACCAGCAGGTAGAGCACGACCAGCGCCAGGACCGGCAGGCCGATCGAGCGCGTCAGCCAGGTCAGCGCCAGCAGCAGGCCGACCACCGCCCCCGCCTGCCACGACAGCCGCCGCTTCCACAGCACCAGCGTGATCACACCCACCACGAGCAGCGTGAACATGGTGTCGGACATCACCATCTGCTCGAGCTGGATCTGGTACGCGTCGAACAGCACCGGAGCCGCCGCCAGCGTGGCGCCCCACTTCGGCAGCCTGAACTTGATCCGCAGCAGCGCGTAGATCAGGCAGGCCGTGGCCAGGCCCATCAGGTGCTGGGTGAAGATGGCCAGCGTGAAGCTGTGGAACGGCTTGAGCAGCAGCAGCCAGAAGCTGTAGCCGTCGGGCCTGATCGGGTGCGGCCTCGGGTGCAGCGCCACCGAGACGTACTCGTACGAGTCGTTGAACCACATGGCCGGGCCGTAGCCGAGCATGGCGATGAGCCGCAGCACGGCGCCCACGCCGAAAGCCGCGGCGAACACTCGATGCCGGCGCAACATGGACAGCGCGCGAGCTGCCCGGCCAGGGGCGGAGTGGTCCACACGGGTAATCTCCGCGACGCTCACCATGCTGTAAAGAATGCCAGTCGTTTTTGGGTCTTGACCCGAACAGGCTCGGGCACAGGGCATGATGGTTCACTGGAACAGCCTTAACTGAAGGGTAGACACGTGGAACTGACGGTGGTCATGCCCTGCCTCAACGAGGCGGAGACCGTGGAAGTCTGTGTACGCAAAGCACTGGCGTGCATGGCGGAGCACGGCATCGAGGGCGAAGTGCTGATCGCCGACAACGGCAGCACGGACGGCTCACAACAGCTCGCCCGCGAGGCCGGTGCCCGCGTGGTCCACGTCGACGAGAAGGGCTATGGCAACGCCCTCATGGGCGGGATCAGGGCGGCGCGCGGCAAATACGTCATCATGGGCGATGCCGACGACTCCTATGACTTCACCTCGCTGCTGCCGTTCGTCGAGCAGCTACGCGACGGCGCCGACCTGGTGATGGGAAACCGCTTCAAGGGCGGCATCGCACCAGGCGCCATGCCTCCGCTGCACCGCTACCTCGGCAACCCGGTGCTGTCGTTCGTCGGCCGGCTGTTCTTCCCTTCGAAGATCGGCGACTTCCACTGCGGGCTGCGCGGCTTCCGGCGCGACTCGATCCTGCGGCTGCAGCTGCAGACGGGCGGCATGGAGTTCGCCTCCGAGATGGTGGTGCGCTCCACGCTGTCGGGGCTCGACGTGCGCGAGGTCCCCACGACGCTCTCGCCCGACGGCCGCTCCCGCCCGCCGCACCTGCGCTCCTGGCGCGACGGCTGGCGCCACCTGCGTTTCCTGCTCCTCTACAGCCCGAAGTGGCTGTTCTTCTACCCCGGCGTCCTGATGATGATCCTCGGCCTGGTGGCCGGGACGGCGCTGACGTTCGGGCCGGTGGAGATCGGCGAGCTCGCCTTCGACGTCGACACCCTGGTCGGGTCGTCGGCGCTGGTGGTGATCGGCTTCCAGGCGGCGCTGTTCGCGGTGTTCACGAAGGTGTACGCGGCCGAGGAGGGCTTCCTGCCGGAGTCGCCGCGCATCCGCAAGCTGATCGACGTCGTGAGCCTGGAGAAGGGGCTCGTGGTCGGTGGGCTGCTGGCGCTGGCCGGTCTGGTCGGCCTGGTGATGTCGCTGGTGCACTGGCAGGTGCGCAGCTTCGGTGAGCTGGACCCGCGGGAGTCGCTGCGTATCGTGGTGCCCTCCGCCACCGCGCTGATCATGAGCTTCCAGACGATCTTCGCCTCGCTGTTCGTCAGCATCCTGGGCATCCGGCGCACCCGGGAGAGCTCCATCGACGTCGCCGCCAAGGCCGCGGAGGAGGCCGCGGAAGCGGTCTCCCTCGAGAAGTCCAAGCGCTGATCCTCCTACCCCCATCGACCGTTGCGGCGCCCACCGAGTGGGCGCCGTTTTCGTTGCGCCGCAGGCCCGCAGGAGAGCGGCGTGCCGTGTGGGGGAAGTGGGTTCGAGGCGGGATGGGAGACCCGTAGGCTTAGGATTATGTCCCAGCACATCTTGACCGCCGTCGCGTGGCCGTACGCTAACGGCCCCCGCCACATCGGGCACGTCTCCGGGTTCGGCGTGCCGTCCGACGTCTTCAGCCGCTACCAGCGGATGGCGGGTAACAAGGTGCTGATGGTGTCAGGCACCGACGAGCACGGCACGCCCATCCAGGTGCAGGCCGACAAGGAGGGCGTGAGCGCCAGGGAGCTGGCCGACCGCTACAACCGCGTCATCGCCGAGGACCTCACCGGGCTCGGGCTCTCCTACGACCTGTTCACCAGGACCACGACGAAAAACCACTACGCCGTCACCCAGGCCATCTTCAAGGGCCTCTACGACAACGGCTATATCTTCCCCAGGACCACGATGGGGGCGATCTCGCCGTCGACCGGTCGCACGCTGCCCGACCGCTACATCGAGGGCACCTGCCCCATCTGCGGCTACGACGGCGCGCGCGGCGACCAGTGCGACAACTGCGGCAACCAGCTCGACCCGATCCAGCTGATCAACCCCAAGAGCCGCATCAACGGCGAGACGCCCACGTTCGTCGAGACCGAGCACTTCATGCTCGACCTGCCCGCCTTCGCCGGGGTGCTCGGCACCTACCTGCAGTCCAAGCAGGGCGAGTGGCGGCCCAACGTGCTGAAGTTCGCCCTCAACCTGCTCGGCGACCTGCAGCCGCGCGCGATCAGCCGCGACCTCGACTGGGGCGTGCCGATCCCGCTCGACGGCTGGCGCGACCAGCCCAACAAGCGGCTGTACGTCTGGTTCGACGCGGTGATCGGCTACCTGTCGGCCTCCATCGAGTGGGCCAGGCGCTCGGGCGACCCCGACGCGTGGCGCGAGTGGTGGCAAAACCCTGACGCCCGCGGCTACTACTTCATGGGCAAGGACAACATCGTCTTCCACGCCGAGATCTGGCCGGCGATGCTGTTCGGCTACAGCGGGCAGGGCGCCCGCGACGGCTCGCCGGGCCCGCTCGGGGCGCTCAACGTGCCGTCCGAGGTGGTCTCGAGCGAGTTCCTGACCATGGAGGGCAAGAAGTTCTCCTCGTCGCGGCAAGTAGTTATTTACGTACGAGATTTCCTGGCGCGTTACGACGCGGACGCGCTGCGCTACTACATCGCGGTGGCAGGCCCGGAAAATCAGGACACCGACTTCACCTGGCAGGAGTTCGTCAACCGCAATAACGGCGAGTTGGTGGCAGCCTGGGGCAATCTGGTCAACCGGTCGATCTCGATGGCGGCGAAGAACTTCGGGGTCGTGCCCGAGCCGGGCGACCTGACCGACGCCGACCGGGCGCTGCTGGAGCGCTCGCGCAACGCGTTCGCCCCGGTGGGCGCGGAGCTGAGCAGGTCGCGCTTCAAGAACGCGATCACCGAGGCGTTCGACGTGGTCCGCGAGGCCAACAAATACCTGGCCGAGCAGGAGCCGTGGAAGCTCAAGGAGGACCCGGAGCGGCAGAAGTCGATCCTGCACGTCGCGCTCCAGGTCGTCGACGACGCCAAGACGATGCTCACGCCGTTCCTGCCCGGCTCGTCCAACAAGGTCTTCGCCATGCTCGGCGGCGAGGGCGTGTGGTCGGGCATGCCGGAGATGCGCGAGGTCGACGAGGACGGCGGCACCGCATACCCGGTGATCACCGGCGACTACAACGGGGCGGCCCGCTGGGAGCACCGGCCGATCAAGCCGGGCACGCCGCTCGCGCCGCCCGTGCCGCTGTTCAAGAAGCTCGACCCGAAGGTCGTGGACGAGGAGCTGGCCCGGCTGGGCCAGTGAGACGGGACCGGCCGCGACTGGCCCGGCTGGGCGAGTGACCGGGTGCGGCGGCTACCTTGGATGCCGTGACCAAGCTTCCCGCCGCGCCTGAGCCGCTCTCCGCCCCTGTGTTCGACAGCCACTGCCACCTCGACATCATGGTCGGCAACAGGCAGGCGTCGTCCGGCGACCCGGTGGCGCAGGCCGCGCAGGCGGCGGAGGCCAGCGTGCGCGGCATCCTCGAGGACGCCAGGGCGGTCGGCGTGACGCGGCTGGTCACGATCGGCTACGACCTGAAGTCGTCCAGGTGGAACGCCGAGGTGGCGGCCGAGCAGGAGGGCGTGTACGCCGGGGTGGCCATCCACCCGAACGAGGCTCACGAGGCCACCCCGGAGGTCCTGGCCGAGATCGAGCGGCTGGCGCGGCAGCCCGGCGTGCGCGCGGTGGGGGAGACGGGGCTCGACTACTACCGCGACTGGGCGAGCAAGGAGGACCAGCACGCGAGCTTCCGCGCGCACATCGAGATCGCCAAGCGCACCGGCAAGGCCCTGGTCATCCACGACCGCGACGCGCACGACGACGTGTTCAAGGTGCTGAGTGACGAGGGCGCGCCGGACAAGGTCGTCTTTCACAGCTTCTCGGGCGACGCCGAAATGGCGAAAAAGTGCGCCGAAGCTGGATATTTCATGTCCTTCTCCGGTCCTGTCACGTACAAGAACGCCGGATACCTCCGCGAGGCCGCCCACACCGCGCCCCAGGAGCTCATGCTGGTCGAGACCGACGCCCCCTACCTGCCGCCGGTGCCGCACCGGGGCAAACCCAACGCCCCCTACCTCATCCCGCTCACCCTGCGCTGCCTGGCGGAGGTCAAAGGGATCCATCCGGATCGGTTGTGTGAGGCGATCAGCGTCAACGGAGTCACAGTCTTCGGCGAGTGGTGACCATCTTTTGGTGAACCCGTGGATGCCGAGAGTAACGCGCCACTAACGTTCGGGCGGTCCTGACCGTACCGGAGGTGGTTCGTGCGAGGAAAAAGGCGTGCGCCGCGTCCGCCGATCCCCTGGCGTTCACCGTGGACGCCGGTCGTGTGCCTGGCGGGCGCCGCGGCACTCGGGGCACTCGTGGCGGTGTCGTTCCTGGTCAAAGAGGTCGTCGTGATCGTCGACGGCCGGCCGATGGAGATCCGCGCGTACGCGGGGACCGTGCGGGAGGTGCTCGCCGAGGCCGGTGTCTCGGTGGGGTACGGCGACGTCGTACGCCCGGGCGCGCAGGAGGACGTCACCGACGGGTCCACCATCGAGGTACGCCACGCGCGCCCCATCACCCTGACCCTGGACGGCCGCACCAGCAGGCGCCTGGTCACCGCCACGAACGTCGGCGACGCCCTGGCAGAGCTCGACCTCACCCCGGCGGCGGGCAGGGTGTCCGCGCCACCGGACGACGCGGTGCCGCTTTCGGGGATGCGGCTCACCTTCTACACCCGGCGCAAGGTGTACGTGGTCGCGGGCACCACCCGGATCACCTCGCGCACCACTGCCAGGACCGTACGCGAGGTGCTCAGGCAGAACCGGGTCCCGCTGCGCCGCGACTACCTGGTGACGCCGCCGCTCGACAGCTTCCCCAAGGACGGAACGGTCATCACGGTCGCGCCACCGCACACCATCCCGATCCGGCCGGACGTCATGGCACTCGACTGGCCGGCGCTGGCCCAGTGCATGGCCAACGGCGACCCCCGGGCGTACAACCCGGACGGGCCCTACTACGGGATGTACCAGTTCAGCCTGCCCGTGTGGCAGGCCGTGGGCGGCATGGGGCTGCCCAGCGACTGGCCGGTGGAGGAGCAGACGTACCGGGCACAGGTCCTCTACCAGCAGATGGGCGACCGATGGCAGAGCCAGTGGCCGACCTGCGGCGACCGCCTGCTCGGCTGACGGCGCAGGCTTTGCTCGGCCGACAGTGCAGTTCGGCTGACATTGCAGGCTTTCAGCCGGACACCGACGCGCCGAAGTCGGCGCCCTTGGTGGGCTGGACCGGCTGCAGGGTGTCGGCGTTGCGCCCGGCCACCGAGACGTTCCCGTACGGCCGCGCATCCGGCTGCCCCACGAAGAGCTTGTTGCCGCTGAAGGCCACCGACCAGCCGAACAGCCCGTCACCGGCAGGCAGCCGCCTGTCCTCGGCGGTGTTCTTCCAGGAGATCACGCGGACGCCGCCCCCGTAGGGCGCGCCGATGGCCAGCCTGCCGTCCCCCGAGGCGGCCAGCGAGAACCCGAAAGCCTGCTTGCCCGCCTCCGTCAGCCTTCTCGTGCGCTTCCGGCCAGTGTCGAGCAGCTCCACGTACCCGGGCCCCGGCGCACTCACCGCGTACCCGTAGCCCTCGGCGTACGCCACCGCGTAGCCGTACCGGTCTCCGGAGGCGTCGGTCGACGAATCCAGCTTCAACGTCGAGAGCCTGGGCGCCAGCACGTCCTCGATGAAGACGACGGAGCCCGAGTCGACCTTGCCGGCCTCCACCTGGCGGCCCGCGCCGTCATTGTTCTCGTACGGGACGCCGACGACCAGCTCATTCCTCGCCCCGAAGGCCATGGACCAGCCGAACTGGTCGCCGACCTCGCTGTTGCCCCGCACGTCGTCGGACTCCTGGCCGATCCTGCGCAACCCGCCCGGGCCCTTGCGTACATAGACGGCGCCCACGTCCAGCAGCTGGGCCTCGTCCTCGTACGGCGCGCTGATCGCCACCAGGTCGCCGCGCGCGGCCAGCGACCAGCCGAAGTGCGCGAACCGCTGCGGCTGGGACGCGGTCAGGCGCTGCGGCGGCGCGACGCCGCCGCCGAAGACGACGTACGCCGCCCCGGCGTCCTCGGCGCCGTCCACGTCCGCGTACGGCGCGCCGATCACCAGGTCGGCGCAGGCGTCGGCGTTGACCTTGGCCAGCCGTACGGACCAGCCGAAGGCGTCGCCTCTGGCCAGGTTCGGGACGGTGACGGGGACGACCTTGTCGCCGGAGAGCACGTTCACCGAGCCCTTCTGGTCGTCGGCGAACGGGTCGCCCACGGCCACGTCGTCCACGCCGTCGCCGTCGAAGTCGGCGGCTCCGGCGCAGGCCACCGCCGTGGCCGTGGCCGTGTCCGTGGACGTCAGGGGTGCTCCGGTGGCCAGCATGAGTGCGATCAACGCAGATCGGATCATCATCACAGCCCGACCTCGATCTGCTTGCCGTTCTCGAGCATGGTCGCCGTCATCTTCACGGGTTTGCGGTACATGGCCAGGTCGAACACGAACGCGCTGTCCACCCGGCCGCCCGGCAGGATGGCCGGGGGCAGCGTGACGGCCGCCGGGTCGTGCTCGCCGCCCCGGTCGTCGATCATGGTGACGACGGGCTGGATCAGCTGCCTGCGCTCGCCGCCCGGGTTGATCATCGTCCAGCGGATCACGCAGAGCTGGCCCTGGGTCGCGGTCTTGCCCTCGTACTCCTTCAGCCCGCACTCCGGCGCCGACGCGACGATCGCGATGGGGTCGTCGAAGTTTGCGCCCAGCGCGAAGCGGCGGCCCACGTCGTTGGGCGCCGCGGTGGCGGCCGCCTGGGAGGGGGTGCCGGGGGTCGTGGTGACGGTCGTGTTGCGGCCGGAGGTGACGATCAGGACGGCCGTCGTCACGACGATGGCCAGCACGGCCGCCGCCGCGGCGATGAGCCACCGCGTGCCCTTTGTCCTCGAACCGCCGAGAGTGTCGGGCTCGTCACCCGGCAGGGCCGCCGTGCTGCTCTCTCCTGGCAGCGCCGCCGCGCGACTCTCGCCCGGCAGCGCCGTCGTGTGGCCCTGGCCCGACGGTGCCGTCGTGTGGCGCTGGCCTGGCAGAGCCACCGTGCGGCCCTGGCCCGGCCGGGTCTTCTCGGCGCCGGGGAGGCTGGCCTGCCGCAGCTGCGCCTCCTGGCCGCGCGACCGGGCCTCCTCCTCCTTCTTCCTCGCCAGAGCCTCCGACTGGGCCTGCTCCTGCTGCCGAGCCTGCGCCTCCCAGCGCGCGAACTCCTCCTTGGCCGCCTCCTCCTCTCTCCGTGCCAGCTCCTCGAGCGACGCCTGACTCTGCTGAGGGGGCGGCGTGCCTGCCGTACCGGCTTGCCCGCCGAACGCGCCCGGCGGTCCAGCCGGAGCGCCCGGAACGGCGGGCGCCCTGCCGGTGGTGTCACTCGGTGGGGGAGTCGTGAACGTGGCCGTGATGTCCGGCTCGTCCACGACGTTCTGCGGTGGCCGCCAGTCGTTGAGCATCTCGGTCGCGACCAAGGTGGGCGGATCGGCGGCCCGTGCCGGCGTGCTGCCTCCCACCAGGGCGATCAGCAGATCCTGTGCCGTCGGTCGCAGGGCCGGGTCCATCGAGGTGGCCCGCCGTACCAGCTCGTTGAGGGGCGCGGGCAGCGCGCCCAGCTCGGGCGGGGTGTTCAGCACGCGCGTGGCCAGCGTGATGGGGTCGCCGCGCCCGAACGGATGCCGCCCGTTGCCCGCGTACGCCACCAGGCAGCCCCAGGCGAAGATGTCCGCCGCCGGGGTGACGACCTCACCGCGTACCTGCTCCGGAGCCCACCATCCAGGACTCCCTAACAGTTCGCCGGAAAGCGTGAATCCGGTCTCCCTGTCGAGCGCCCTGGCGATGCCGAAGTCGATCACCCTGGGTCCTGACAGCGAGAGGATCACGTTCGCCGGTTTCAGGTCTCTGTGCACCAGCCCGGCGACGTGGATGGCCGCCAGCGCGGCTGCGACGCCCAGCGCGACGCCGTGCAGTGCCCCCGGCTCCAGCGCCCCGTATTTCGCGATCTGATCGGAGAGGGGGGCGCCCGCGATGTACTCGGTCACCATGTACGGGCGCCCGTCCCCGGTGTTGCCGTTGTCCAGCACCTGGGCCGTGCAGAAGGACGCCACCCGGCGGGCGTTCTCGACCTCCGCGTGGAACCTGGCCGCGAACCCCTCCTGGTTGGCGAACTCCGCCTTGACGACCTTGAGCGCGACAAATCGCCCCGTCGGCGCACGAGCGAGGAAGACGGTCCCCATACCGCCCTCGCCGAGCCGGCCCAGCAGCCGGTACGGCCCGATTTCCCGCAAGTCCGTCGGGCGGAGCGGCGCGGCGCCCGTTGGCTCCATGAGGGACGTCCCTTCCTGTTCCACGCCATCCTCTCCTTTGGTCTCCCCAAGCGCCATCGATGGTTCTTCGATGCGAGAGACTGATTGGATGATGAGGCTGTTGGGCCCAGCAGAAATACGTATTTTGGCGGACAAGCTAGATCTTCGTCCGACAAAAAAGCTCGGCCAGAACTTTGTGATCGACGCAGGGACCGTCCGGCGCATCGTCCGCGTGGCCGATCTGTCGGAGAACGACGTGGTCATCGAGGTCGGGCCGGGTCTCGGCTCGCTCACGCTCGCGCTCCTGCCGTCGGCCGCGCACGTGGTGGCCGTCGAGATCGACCCCGTGCTCGCCCGCCAGCTCCCCATCACCGTCGCCGAGCGCGGGGCGTCCGAGAGGCTCACGGTCGTGAACGCGGACGCCATGAAGATCACGCTCGACGACCTGTCCGGTTTCACCCCCACGGCCCTGGTCGCCAACCTCCCCTACAACGTGGCCGTCCCGGTGGTGCTCCACCTCCTGGAGGTCCTGCCGTCGCTGCGCAAGGGCCTGGTCATGGTCCAGTCGGAGGTGGCCGACCGCCTCGCCGCCGGCCCCGGTTCGAAGGTGTACGGGGTGCCGTCGGTCAAGGCCGCCTGGTATGCGGACGTTCGCCGGGCGGGCCCGGTTGGCCGTACCGTCTTCTGGCCCGTCCCCAACGTCGATTCCGGCCTCGTCTCGTTGGCACGACGGGAGCCGCCCGCCACGACGGCCTCGCGCGAGGAGGTGTTCGCGGTGGTGGACGCCGCCTTCGCGCAGCGGAGGAAGACCCTGCGCGCGGCCCTTTCCTCGTGGGCGGGCAGCGCGGCACAGGCGGAGCAGGCGCTCCGCGCGGCCGGAGTGGACCCGTCCGCCCGGGGCGAGCAACTGGACATCCACGCCTTCGCCCGCATCGCCGAGTCCAGGCCGTGACCGTCGAGGCGGGAGGGGCCGGCTCGATCCTGAGCTGAGCCTTTCCACCGGTTCTCCACAACCTCGCGGTCCTGTCCTCCGTCCATCCACAGAACCACGTTCGGCCTCAAACCGCCCCGCTCCGGCACGTGATCCTGGCCTCCCATCCCCAACAGGAGGCCAAAATGATCAAGCTAAGGGCGGCCATCGCCGGAGCGCTCGTCGCAGCCCTCGCCCTGTCCGCGCACCCTGCTCGAGCAGCCTCCCTCCCGCCGGATCCATGCTCACGAGCGCTCCCCGGACCGGGCCCGGGCGACCTCTGCATCCGACAACCTTGGCGGCCGCTGACGCCCCCGAAGCAGAGCAGGCGCACTCGCGGCGAGATCGCCGCCGCCGCGGCCCTCGCCCAGCTGGGCGTGCCGTTCTCCTGGGGCGGAGGCTCAGCGGGCGGCCCCACCTTCGGCATAGGCAGGGGAGCGAGAACGCGAGGCTTCGACTGCAGCGGCCTGACCCTGTACGCCTGGGCCCGGGCGGGCGTGGCCCTCGGCCACTACACGGGCGCACAGTTCCGCCAGGGTCGCCGCGTTCCGCTCAGCGCGCGCCGCACAGGCGACCTGCTCTTCTTCGGCGGCGGCACAGGCGACCCCACCCACGTGGCGCTGTATCTAGGGGGTGGACTGATGATCCACGCCCCAAAGACCGGCGACGTCGTGAAGACGACCGACTTCCTCGGCTCGCCCTACTACCGTGCCGTCTTCCGCGGCATGACACGCCCCGGCTGAGCCGCTCACCGCCCTCGCCACCGCCGGCACACCGGCGCAGGGTGCGCTCGCTCCTCGCCGCATGCGTGCACGCCATGCGCTCGTTCCTCGTCGCGCGGGTGCACGCCGTGCGGTCGTTCGATCACGCGCTCTCGGTCCGCGTCGCAATCCTGCGATCACCTGTCGCCATACTGCGATCATGTGTCGCCATCCTGCGATCACGTCGTCATGGGCCGCCCGCGGGCGTCTGCACCGGGGCGCGCCCACGTTCGGAGGGCAGGGGGCATTCCCAGCAACCCAGATCACTCTTTGTCGCCTATGACGTTCAGGGCAAAGGCGCATTAACTTGACTCTGCGTGTTGCAGAGTCGGTGGTTCTGGAGGTCATATTGCGAGAACCGCATGTCAGGGCTCCGGGCCCCGATAGCATCTAGTGTCCTTGACCCCGGCAAGTGATGAGAGTGGCACAAGATCGATGAGTTCGGTGACCGTACGTGTGCCTGCGAAGGTCAACGTACAGCTTTCTGTCGGCCCGCTCAGGGAAGACGGCTACCACGACCTGGTGAACGTCTTCCACGCGGTATCGATCTTCGACGAGGTGGTGGCGAAGGAGTCCGAGTCGATCACCGTGGTGGTGAACGGCAAGTGGTCCGACCAGGTGCCGACCGATGACAGCAACCTGGCGATCCGGGCCGCCCGAGCGCTCGCCAAACACGCGGGCCGCACTTACGGCGCCGACCTGATCATCCAGAAGGACATCCCTGTGGCGGGCGGCATGGCGGGCGGCAGCGCCGACGCCGCCGGGGCGCTGGTGGCCTGCAACGAGCTGTGGGGGCTGGGGCTGCCGTTCGAGGACCTCATGGAGATCGCGGGCGATCTCGGCAGCGACGTGCCGTTCTCCCTGCTCGGGGGCACGGCGGTCGGCACCGGCCGGGGTGAGCAGCTGAGCGAGCTGCCCACTGGGGGCACATTCCACTGGGTGTTCGCACTGGCGGACGGCGGCCTCTCCACGGCCAGCGTCTACGCCGAATGCGACCGCCTCAGAGCGGCCTCAGGCGCCGAGGTCCCCTGGCCCCAGCTGGACGACTCCCTGATGGAGGCGCTGGGCACAGGTGACGCATACTCCCTCGGCGCCCACCTGAGCAACGACCTCCAGGCGGCCTCGCTCAGCCTGAGACCGGAGCTCGGCCCCACCCTGGAGGCGGGCCGCCAGCACGGGGCATTGGGGGCGATCGTCTCGGGGTCGGGCCCGACGTGCGCCTTCCTGGCCATCGACGCGCTCCACGCCCGCGACCTGGCCCTCAGCCTGACCAGCACGGGAGCCGCCCACACCGCCGTAGCCGCCCACGGCCCGGTCCAGGGTGCAACGCTGGCCTGACCACGGCATCCGCCCACGGCGGGTCCAAGGCGCCGAGTGCGCAACTCGCCGTGCCCGGGGGGTGCCGAGGCGGAGGTGACGCGCGGGCTCACCGTATGCGTGCGGTGACGCCCCCAGCACCACCGACTTCGGCGCAGCGCCAACCTCGGCACCCCCGAGTTCGGTATGACCGACAACCTCGGCACCTCTGAGTTCGGCATACCGCCAACCTCGGCACCTCTGAGTTCGGCATACCGACTACTTCGGCACCTCTGAGTTCGGCACTACCGACAACTTCGGCGGGCGGGAGATGGATGGGGAGCCGATACCCTGAGGAGGTCATGAATCTGGTCAATCTTGAGTCGGTCTCCCATGCCTATGGGCCCAAGCCGCTCCTCACCGACGTATCCCTCGGCGTCGAGGCAGGCGAGCGCATCGGCGTCGTCGGGCGTAACGGAGGCGGGAAGACGACCCTCCTGTCCGTGATCGCGGGAGCGGTGCGGCCGGACAAGGGACGGGTCACGCATAACCGGAGCCTGCGCGTCGGATTCCTGTCGCAGCACGACGCGCTGGACCCGAGCGCCACCGTAGGGGAGATTGTCCTCGGCGGGCTGGCCGAGCACGAGTGGGCGGGGGACCAGCAGGTACGCGAGATCCTCGCCAACCTGGTCGGCGACCTCGACCTCGGCGCCAGGGCCGCCGACCTGTCGGGTGGGGAGCGCAGGCGTACGGCGCTGGCGCAGCTGCTCATCGACGACCATGACCTGATCATGTTGGACGAGCCCACGAACCACCTCGACATCGAGGCCATCGCCTGGCTCGCCGGCCATCTGGCGGGCAGGAAGAGCGCGCTGGTGGTCGTGACGCACGACCGGTGGTTTCTCGACGCCGTGTCCACCCGCACGTGGGAGGTCGTGGACGGGCGGGTCGAGCGCTACGAGGGGGGATATGCCGCTTACGTGCTCGCCAAGGCCGAGCGGGCGCGGATCGCGCAGGCCGCGGAAGAACGCCGGCAAAACCTCATGCGCAAGGAGATCGCCTGGCTGCGGCGCGGTCCGCCCGCCCGTACGTCCAAGCCGAAGTTCCGCATCGAGGCCGCCCAGGCGCTGATCGCGAACGAGCCCCCGGCGCGCGAGACCGTCGAGCTGATGCGGTTCGCCGCGGCCCGCCTCGGCAAGACCGTTTACGACCTCGAGGACGTCACGCTGCACGCCGGAGGGCCGGGCAACGGGCCGCTGGTGCTCGGGGATCTCACGTGGCAGTTCGGCCCGGGAGAGCGGATCGGGCTGATCGGGGTGAACGGCTCCGGCAAGTCGTCCGTGCTGCGCCTGCTCGCCGGCACGGTGACGCCCGACTCCGGGCGCGTGATCAGGGGCAAGACGGTACGCCTCGCGCACCTGTCCCAGGAGCTCGCCGAAGTCGACCCGACGCGACGGGTGCTGGAGTCGGTCGAGGAAGTACGAAAGTACCTCCAGGTCGGCAAGAGGGAGTGGACGGCCTCCCAGCTGCTTGAACGCCTCGGGTTCAGGGGCGAGGCGCAGTGGAAGGTCGTCGGCGACCTGTCGGGTGGCGAGCGCCGGCGGCTGCAGCTGCTCAGGCTGCTCATGGACGACCCGAACGTCCTGCTGCTCGACGAGCCCACCAACGACCTCGACATCGAGACCCTCAACGAGCTTGAGGACCTGCTGGACGGCTGGCCCGGCACGCTGATCCTGGTGAGCCACGACCGCTACTTCCTGGAGCGGGTGACCGATCGGTGCGTGGCGCTGCTGGGTGACGGCAAGCTCTCGCTGCTGCCCGGCGGGGTGGACGAATACCTCGAACGACGCGCCGCCGGCACGGCCGTGACCGCCCGCCTGAGCACTCCTGCCGGACCGCCTCCCGCACCGGATGTCGACGGCGCGGTATCCGGTGGTGCGGACCACTCCGGAGCCACGTCCGCGCCGGGCCAGCCTGGCGCCGGGCTGTCGGCCAAGGAGGAACGCGAGCTGCGCAAGGAGCTCAACCGCCTGGAACGCCAGCTAGACAAGCTGAGCGACCAGGAGTCCCGCCTCCACGCGGCCATGGCGGAAGCGGCCAGCGACTACGCCAAGCTCGGCTCCCTCGATGCCCAGCTACGCGAGATCTCCACCCAGAAGGACACGATCGAAGCCGAGTGGCTCGAACTCGCCGACCGCCTGGGTGACTGACGAAGGGCTGAGGGCCTCAAGACGCGTCGAAGGGGGCGAGGAGCGTGCGGAGGAGGGAGGAAAGGAGCCGCTGATCGTCGGCGCCCAGGCCGGAGAGCAGGTCGCGCTCGCGCCGCAGCAGGTCCGCGAAGGCGGCATCGACCCGGGCCTGGCCGGTGTCCGTGAGGGACACCAGCACGCCGCGGCGGTCCTCCGGATCCGGGCGGCGCCGCACCAGGCCGGCCTCCGCGAGCCGGTCGATGCGGTTGGTCATGGTCCCGGACGTGACGAGCGTGGCCCGCAGCAGGGCCCCGGGGCTGAGCTCGTACGGCTTGCCGGCCCGCCGCAGCGCCGTCAGCACGTCGAACTCCCACGGCTCCAAGTCGTGCTCGGCGAACGCCGCCCGCCTGGCCCGGTCGAGATGCTTGGCCAGTCGTGACACCCTAGAGAGCACCTGGAGCGGCTCGACGTCGAGGTCGGGACGCTCCGTGCGCCAAGCCGCGACGAGGCGGTCCACCTCGTCCCTAGCATCCTCCGTCATGACACAAGAGTGTACTGTCTTGACATCGAGATATCTCTCTCGATATCAATTATCTTCATGTCAAGAGATATCTGGGACCCGGTGACCTACGCGGTCTACGCGGACGAGCGGTCGCGGCCGTTCGTCGAGTTGGTCTCCAGGGTGGGGGCGGTCGATCCCGATTATGTCGTGGACGCGGGCTGCGGCAGTGGAGAACTCACCGTTGAGCTGGCTCGACGCTGGCCCCGCGCGACCGTCGAAGGTTTCGACTCCTCGCCCGCGATGATCACCAAGGCCCGCCAGTTGCAGTCGAGTGTCAGGTTCGCGGTGGCGGATGTGGCCACGTGGCGTCCCGACCGGCCGATGGACGTGATCGTCTCGAACGCCGTCCTGCAGTGGGTCCCCGAGCACCGCGCCGTGCTGGAGCACTGGGTCGAGGAACTGGCATCGGGCGGCTGGCTGGCGTTCCAGGTGCCCGGCAACTTCGACGCGCCCAGCCACGTGGCGATCCGCGAGTTGTGCGCCTCCCGCGTCTGGTCCGACAAGCTCAGCGACGTCGTCAGGGCGCATCCGGTCGACGACGCCATCGAGTACCTGGACCTGCTCAACCACGGCGGCTCCCAGGTGGACGCGTGGGAGACGACCTACATGCACCTGCTCCAGGGCGAGAGCCCGGTGCTCGACTGGGTCTCCGGCACCGCCCTGCGTCCCGTCTTCGACCGGCTCGCCCCTGACGAGCAGCGCCGGTTCAGGCAGGACCTCGGCAAGGCGCTCGCCGAGGCGTATCCGGCCAGGAGCTACGGCACGCCCTTCCCGTTCCGGAGAATCTTTGTGGTGGTGCAGAAGTGATCAGACAGATTCATCATGTCCAGCTCGCCGCGCCCAGGGGCAGTGAGCCCGAGCTGAGGCGCTTCTATGAGGGCGTGCTGGGGCTCCGGGAGGTGCCCAAGCCGCCGGAGCTGGCCAAGCGCGGCGGCGTGTGGTTCAGGGGCGA
This sequence comes from Nonomuraea sp. NPDC049400, assembly GCF_044466425.1. Taxonomy (NCBI): domain Bacteria; kingdom Bacillati; phylum Actinomycetota; class Actinomycetes; order Streptosporangiales; family Streptosporangiaceae; genus Nonomuraea; species Nonomuraea sp. NPDC049400. Next base: position 184,394 of record NZ_JBITMP010000012.1, on the reverse strand, counting down.
GGGGGTGGAGGTCCACCTCGGCATCGAGGACGACTTCAGGCCCGCGCGAAAGGCCCACCCCGCGTTCCTGGTGGACGACCTCGACGCCTACGCCTCCGGCGTGGAAATCGACGATCTGTTCCCCGGCTATCGGCGGATCTACGTCTCGGACCCCGTGGGCAACAGGATTGAGCTTCTGCAGGCCATGTGATGTTCACCTCCAAGTGGCATGATGTTCCGAAATCGGACTCTTGCGAGGTGTAGTGGGCATCGAGATCGAGGACAAGTTCGACGTTCCTCCCGATTACGCTATCCCGGATCTGAGCGGTCTGGCCGACGTCGTGGGCCCGAAGAGCTATCAGCTCGTGGCCCTCTACTACGACACCCTTGACCTTCGACTGGCCACCCGGGGCGTCACGCTCAGGCGGCGACGAGGCGGCTCCGATCCCGGCTGGCATCTGAAGCTGCCCAAGGCCAAGGGCGTGCGCCAGGAGATCACGCACCCGCTCACCCGCAGCACCAAGATCGTGCCACCCGAGCTGGCCGAACTCGTCCGCGCCTTCACCCGCGGCGCGGAGCTCCAGCCGGTCGCCGAGCTGGACACCCGCAGGAGCGTCACCGTCCTGCTTGACGGCGACACCGGACTGGTCGAGATCGCCGACGACCACGTCAAGGGCACGGTGTTCCAGGACGAGCCCAAGGTCGTGCGGTGGCGCGAGGTCGAGGCGGAGCTGCTCGCCGCGGATCGCCGGGCATTCCTCGCCAAGGTCGGCAAGCGTCTCAGGAAGGCCGGCGCGACGCCCTCCGCGTCCGCCAGCAAGCTCGTCAAACTGCTCGAACCCACCCCGCTCCCCAAGGCCCCCACCGAACCGGGCACGGCGGGTGAGACCGTCGTCGCCTACCTGGCCGGCCAGGTAGCCGCCCTCCTCTCCCAGGATCCCCGGGTACGCAGGGCCGAGGACGACGCCGTGCACCAGATGCGCGTGGCCGCACGCAGGCTGCGCAGCGCGCTCAAGGCGTTCAAGAGCATCGTGACCGACACCGGCCCGATCCAGGACGAGCTGCGCTGGCTCGGCACGGTGCTCGGCGAGGCCCGCGACCTCGAGGTGATCAGGGCCAGGTTCGGCAGGGAGCTGGCCGATCTGCAGCCCGAGCTGGTCACCGGGCCCATCCAGACCCGGCTCGGCGCGGATCTGTACAAACGCGAGCAAGAGGCGTACGTCCGCATCAAGGACACGCTCAGCAGCGACCGCTACTACACCCTGCTCAACGCACTCGACCAGCTCGTATCGGCCCCGCAGCTTGGCAAGGCGGCGGCCAAACCGGCCCAGGACAAGCTCTCCGCCGTTGCCGCGGCCAACTGGGCGAGGGTGACGAAGGCCTACGACACCGCTCAGGCCATCGAAGACCCGGAACGTCGCGAAATAGCCATGCACGACGTGCGCAAGGCCGCCAAACGCGCTCGTTACACCGCCGAAGCGCTCCAGCCCACCCTCGGTGCGAACATGGGCAAGCTGGCCAAGCTCGCCGAGGACATCCAGGAAGTCCTGGGTGCGCACCAGGACGGCGTCGTCGCGCAGGAGACGCTGGCGAAGGAGGCCGAGAACGCGCGCCAGGCAGGCGAGGACACGTTCACGTACGGGCTGCTCATCGGAATCGAGCGGAACACCGCCGAGCGGGCACATGCCGATTTCCCCAGAGTCTGGGCCAAGACCCTCAAGGCGGTTAAGAAGGTTCTATGAGGAACCTTCCCACCATTCCCTTCGAACGCGGCAGCCTGCTCGACGTCCCCGAGGCGTATCGGGACCTGCGGGTCGAAGAGGGCATCGCGAAGGTACGTACCCGGATGGGCGACGAGGTCTGGCTGGTCAGCGGCTACGAGGACGCGCGCAGCCTGTTCAACGACCCGAGGCTCGGCCGCTCGCATCCGGAGCCGGACAAGGCCGCGCGGCTGTCGGGCTCGGCGCTGCTCGGCGGCCCCCAGGGCGACGTGGCCACGGAGAAGGCCGAGCGTGACCGCATGCGCAAGCTGTTCATGCCGTCCTTCTCCGCGCGCAGGATGAAGGCGCTCAGGGACCACGTCGGTTCCCTGGTCGATGAGCGGCTCGACCACCTGGCCAAGCTGACGCCGCCGGTGGACCTGCACGCCGAGCTGTCGTTCCCGCTGCCCGTGCTGGTCATCTGCCGGCTCCTGGGCGTGCCGTACGAGGACAGGGAGTACTTCGGCGGCGTGTCGTCCCGCATGGGCGACATGCTGGACATGGAGCGCAGCCGGGCCGCTCGCGAGGAGCTGGGCGCGTACATGGCGGGCCTGATCGAGCGCAAGCGGCGCGAGCCGGGCGAGGACGTGCTGTCGGACCTGGCGAACGAGCTGGATGACGACGGGCGGATCGCCGAACTGGCCGGCGCGCTGCTGTTCGCCGGGCACGAGACCACGGTCAACCGCATCGACTTCGGCGTCCTGCTCCTGCTGGCCAACCCCGGCCAGCGCGATCTGCTCATAGCCGACCCGGCCCTTGCCCCTGGCGCGGTCGAGGAGATCCTGCGCATGGTGGTGACCAGCCTGCACGGCCTGCCCAGGTACGCCCACGAGGACATCGAGATCGGCGGCCGCACGATCCGCAAGGGCGAGGCGGTCGTGCTGCTGCCGGGGGTGGCCAACCGGGACGAGCGGGTCTATCCGGATCCGGATGTGTTCGACATCCGCCGTCCGCAAACCGACCCGCATCTGAGCTTCGGGTACGGCCCGCGCTTCTGCATCGGCGCCAGCCTGGCCAGGGTCGAGCTGGAGGCCGTCTTCAGCAGGTTGTTCCAGCGCTTCCCGGCCCTGCGGCTGGCTGTGCCCATGGAGGAGCTGCCGCGCAGCGAGGGGAGGATCGCGGACGGCTTCGCCCGGCTTCCGGTGACCTGGTGATCAGGCCGTGTAACGCTCGACGCTGACGACGTCCTCGCCCACCCTGTGCAGCACGGCGAACGCGCCCTTGCGCAGGTGCACGCCGTTGCCGCTCAACGCCTTGACCAGGCCGGGGAGCACCTTGCGGTGGCTGCACACGGCCGCGGGCACCGCGATCTCCCCGACCAGGGCGGCCGTCTTCTGCGGGTCGTAGCTCTCCTCGCTGAGCAGCGGCTCGAGCTTGATCTCCGCCCCGGTCTCGGCGCCGTACGGCTCCAGGGTCTGGACGGACCGGGCGCTGGGGGAGCTGATCAGCAGCTCGGGCCGGTAGGCGGGCAGCGCGGTGGCCAGGTTCGCCGCTTGGGCCCAGCCCTCGGCGTCGAGCGGGCGCAGCGCGTCGTCGCCCTGCCACTCGTTCCTGGCGCCGGCCGAGCCGTGCCGTACGAGCACGAGGGGCACGGTCTCGAGCGGCGCGGCCCGCAGCGCGCGCAGCAGCCCCACGTCCCATTCGTACGTCAGCAGCCGCCTGGCCTCCTCCACCGGCAACCAGCGCAGCTCGTCCACCTCGTCGCCGGGGGAGAACCCGTCGTCGCCGGCCGCCCGCGCCACCCAGTAGTCGACCCGCTTGAGCCGGCCGGTGCTGAGGTAGTGGACGGGCGGCAGCGCGCGGCCGAGCCGCACGGTCAGGCCGGTCTCCTCGCGTACCTCGCGCAGGGCGGCGGCGATCTCGTGCTCACCGGACTTCAGCTTGCCCTTGGGGAAGGTCCAGTCGTCGTAGTCCGGGCGGTGGATGACGGCAACCTCCGGGCGGCTCTCCTCGCCCCTCCAGACCACGGCTCCGGCGGCGCGGAGCAGGTCAGTCATCAACGGTCCTCCAGCGGCGCGTACCGATGAGATGGCTCTGCGGGTCCTCGCCCGGATGGCGGGCCCACGTGCCGTCGGAGTTCAGCCACCACGCGTTCGTGGTGTCGGCCATGGCCAGGTCCATCAGCTCGATGAGATAGGCCTTGTGCTGCGGCGAGGTCACCTTGACCAGGGCTTCGACGCGGCGATCGAGGTTCCTGCGCATCAGGTCGGCGCTGCCGATCCACAGCTCGGGCCGGCGGCCCAGGCCGAACTCGTACACCCGGGAGTGCTCAAGAAAGCGCCCCAAGACCGACCTTACGCGGATATTTTCGGACAAATCTGGAATTCCTGGGCGCAGGCTGCAGATGCCCCGCACCCACAGGTCCACCGGGACACCGGCCCTGGACGCCCGGTAGAGCGCGTCGATGATCGGCTCGTCCACCAGCGAGTTCGTCTTGATCCTGATCCGCGCGGGCCGCCCCGCCTGCGCGTGGGCGATCTCCCGCTCGATCCTGGCCAGCAGCCCGCTGCGCATGGAGTGGGGCGCGACCAGCAGCCGGCGGTAGGCGGAGTGGTTGGAGTAGCCGGTCAGGTGGATGAACAGGTCCGTCACATCCTCCCCGACCAGCGGGTCCGCCGTGAGCAGGCCGAAGTCCTCGTACTGCCTGGCGGTCTTGGGGTTGTAGTTGCCGGTGCCGATGTGGCAGTAGCGGCGCAGCTCGCCCGAGGGCTCCTGGCGGACCACGAGCGCGAGCTTGCAGTGGGTCTTCAGCCCGACCACGCCGTAGACGACGTGGCAGCCGGCCTTCTCCAGCTTGCGGGCCCAGGAGATGTTCGCGTGCTCGTCGAAGCGGGCCTTGATCTCCACGACCACCACGACCTGCTTGCCTGCCTCGGCCGCGTCGATCAGCGCGTCCACGATGGGGGACTCGCCGCTGGTGCGGTAGAGGGTCTGCTTGATCGCCAGCACCTTGGGGTCGGCCGCGGCCACCTCGATGAAGCGCTGCACGCTGGTGGCGAACGAGTCGTACGGGTGGTGCAGGAGCACGTCCCGCTCGCGCAGGATCGAGAAGAGGTCGTCCTCGGCGTTGATCACCTCGGCGGGCACGAACGGCCGGTAGCTCAGCTCGCCCCGCTCCAGGTCGGCGATGGCGTGCAGGCCCGACAGGTCGAGCGGGCCCTGCACGCGGTAGATCTCGTGTGGCGCCAGCTCCAGCTCCTCCACCAGCGGCGCCAGCACCTCCGGGGTGATCGTGTCCTCGACCTCCAGCCGCACCGGCGGGCCGAAGCGCCGCTTGAGCAGCTCCTTCTCGAGGGCCTGCATGAGGTTCTCGGTGACGTCCTCGTCCACGTCGAGATCCTCGTTCCTGGTGACGCGGAAGACGTGGTGCTGGAGGACCTCCATGCCCTTGAAGAGCTGTCCCAGATGCGCCGCGATGACATCCTCGAGCGGGACGAATCTGTTTTGGGAGACAGGTACGAATCGGGGCAGCTGCGACGGAACCTTGACCCTCGCGAAGACCGTGTGATCGGTCGCCGGATTACGCACCAGAACCGCAAGATTCAGGCTGAGCCCCGAAATATAGGGAAACGGATGCGCGGGGTCCACGGCCAGCGGCGTCAGCACCGGCCGGATGCGCTCCCTGAAGAGCTTGCGCAGCTCCGTGCGCTCCTCGCGCCCCAGATTGTCCCACCTGGCGATCTCGATGCCCTCAGCCGCGAGCTGCGGGCAGATCTGCTGGTGGAAGGTCGCCGCGTGCCGCCTGGCCAGCTCGTCCGCGATCGTGCCGATCCTGGCCAGCTCCTCGCGCGGCTTCAACCCGCTCTTGGTACGCAGCAGCAGGCCCGTGGCCATGCGCCGTTTCAGGCCCGCCACCCGTACGCGGAAGAACTCGTCGAGGTTGCTCGCGAAGATCGCCAGAAAACGCACCCGCTCCAGCAGCGGGATCGACGGATCCTCGGCCAGTTCGAGTACGCGCTCGTTGAACTGGAGCCAGCTCTCTTCGCGATTGAGAAAACGCTCCTGTGGGAGGGGAAGGTCGTTGGCGGGTTGGAACGGTTCCGCGGACATATGACCTATATTGCCCCGATTGGTTGAACAGAACGTTAACAGGGCCGCAACGGCTCATCCCGGATGGTCAGCCACGCTCTACACAATCGTCACCCAAGCCATCCCCGCTGTTCAAGCCCGCGGCCCGGCCCGCGGCTCTGTCCCACCGCGCCCGGCTGTCCCGCCGATGTGCGCTGACGTCCTTCAGGGAAAGGCGCTCCTCCCCTTCCTCAAAGGACCTCAGTCATGGTCGGTGGTGTCGTCTCGCTGCGGTGGGCGGCGGCGCCGGATCGCCGCCCTCACCCCGGAGACCGTTACTCCGGGTGGTCCACCTGTTCGAGGCGGGCGGCGCGTTCGGCCAGGCGGGCCTCGCGCTGGCGGATCTTCTCCTCGCGCTCGCGCGCCTTCTCCGCCTCCTTGAGCAGCCGCTCCCGCTCCTTGAGCTCCCGCACCCGCGCCTTCTCCGCCTCCTTCAGCTCTTTCTGACGAGCCTTCTCGGCCTCCTTGAGCTCCTTCTCGCGTGCCTTCTCCAGCTCGCGCAGCTCCTTCTCACTGGTGGTGCGCGGCTTGGGCGCGGCGGCGGACTGCTCGCGGGTCATGGCGGTGATCGACGGGTTGGGGTTGAGCCCAGTGAGGCCGTTCCATGCCAGGTTGACCAGGTGGGCGGCGACCTCCTCACGCCCGGGTTTGCGCACGTCGAGCCACCACTGCCCGGTCAGCGCCACCATGCCGACCAGCATCTGGGCGTACATGGGCGCGAGCTTGGGGTCGTAGCCGCGCGCCGCGAACTCGTCGGCCAGGACGTCCTCGACCTGGCTGGCGATCTCGCTGATCAGGCTCGCGAACGTGCCGGTGCCCGAGGCGGCGTGCGAGTCGCGTACGAGGATGCGGAAGCCCTCGCTGCTCTCCTCGATGTACTGGAGCAGTGCCAGCGCGGCCCGCTCCAGCTTGACCAGTGAATGGGAGGCGGCCAGAGCCTCGGTGATCATGCCGAGCAACTTCTGCATCTCGCGGTCGACCACGACCGCGTAGACGCCTTCCTTACCGCCGAAATGCTCGTATACCACGGGTTTCGACACCTGTGCGGTAGCTGCGATTTCCTCGATAGAGGTCCCGTCGAACCCCTTCTCCGCGAAGAGGGTGCGGCTGATGCTGATCAGCTGCTCTCTGCGCTCGCTGCCGGACATACGCCTGCGAGATCGGGGTTCGGTCACGGTTTCCATAATGACGGCCACGGATGCGTGGCCGTTCATCGGCTGATCGGCGTCAGGCAATGCGCTTCGCCGCCAGCCGCTCGGGCGTCGGCCAGCGGACGTCGTACACCCAGCCGAGCCTCTCGAAGATCCGGATGAGCCCGGCGCTCAGGTCGATCTGGCCCTTGAGCGCGCCGTGCCGGGCGCAGGTCGGGTCGGAGTGGTGCAGGTTGTGCCACGACTCGCCGAAGGACGGGATGGCCAGCCACCAGACGTTGCGGGACTTGTCGCGTACCTGGAAGTCCTCCTCGCCGAACACGTGGCAGATCGAGTTGATCGACCAGGTCACGTGGTGCAGCAGCCCGATGCGGACGATCGAGCCCCAGAACAGCGCGGTCACCGCGCCCTGCCAGGACCAGGTGACGAGCCCGCCGATCACGCCGGGGAGCACGATGGAGGTGACGGCGATCGTGCCGAACCACTTGTGCAGCTTGAGCACGTCCGGGTCCTTGCACAGGTCGGGAGCGTACTTCTCCCTGTTGGTCCGCTCGCTCTCGAACAACCAGCCCATGTGCGCGTAGAGCAGGCCCTTGGACATGGACTTGAAGCCGGGTCCGAAGCGCCACGGCGAGTGCGGGTCGCCCTCCTTGTCGGAGAACTTGTGGTGCTTGCGGTGCGTGGCCACCCAGTCGAGCACCGACATCTCCAGCGACAGGCTGCCCGCGATGCCCATCGCGATCTTCAGTGGCCGCTTGGCCTTGAACGAGCCGTGGGTGAAGTAGCGGTGCAGCCCGACGGTCACGCCGAGCCCGGAGACCACGTAGAAAACGAAGGAGATGGCGATGTCCGTCCAGCCGAGACCCCATCCCCATGCGAACGGCACCGCGCCCGCGATCGCGATCAGCGGCAGCCCGACGACGAGCCCGAACGTGAACAGCTCTGCCTTGGACTTCGGCTCGGGCTCGAAATCCGGCTTCGGGGCTGGCGCTGAGCGCTCGGCGATAACGGTCATGGACGACCTCCAACGGCATGAATGAGGATGTATGTCCGGGCTACGCCACCGTAACCTACGCCAGCGTAAGTAAGGAAGCCCTAAGCCGTGAATGTGGGGAAGGTGACTCTCTGGGGTGCAAGGTAGGTGGGGTTCGTACCTTGCTCCGTTTAGGGCGGTCTGTTATATGGGTTGACGCGCCGTGCGCCGCTGTCACCAGGAGACTTCGCCCTCGCATCCCGCGTGGCGGTAATTACGGGCGCGCGCCGGGGTGCGGGCTCGGTATCGTAGGGGATGCGTCGGACACCATGTGTCCGATCCATCCCGGATCGTCTAATCGGCAGGACAAGTGGTTTTGGTCCACTTTGTAGGGGTTCGAGTCCTCTTCCGGGAGCTGTGACCTGCTCCCCGGCGCGAACGTTCGGTGCGCGGCCAGGTATCCTCACGGTGTCGGGAGGGTTGCGGTGCGGTAGCCGTACCAAACACCCTGATCCGTCCAGTCACAGGGAGCCTCAGTCCGTGAGTGTGCCGCGCCCGGCAGCCGTCATCGTCCTCGCCGCCGGCGAGGGCACCCGGATGAAGAGCCAGACCCCCAAGGTCCTGCACGAGCTATGCGGCCGTGCGCTGGTCGACCACATGCTCGCAGCCGCCCGCGACCTCGGTCCCGAGCAGCTGATCGTCGTCATCGGCCACGCGCTCGAGCGGGTCGGCGGCCACCTGGCCGCCACCAGTCCCGACGCGCGCGCCGTCGTCCAGCGGGAGCAGCGTGGCACCGGCCACGCGGTCCGCACCGTGCTCGAGGAGGTCGGCGAGATCTCCGGCACGGTGCTGGTCACGTACGGGGACGTGCCGCTTCTTCGCACCCAGACCCTCGCCGAGTTGCTCGAACGGCACGAGACCGACGGCAACGCGGTCACCGTGCTGACGGCCCATGTGCCCGATCCGACCGGCTACGGGCGGATCATCCGCGACGAGAGCGGCGCCGTGCTGGAGATCGTCGAGGAGAAGGACGCCAGCCCGGAGCAGCGCGCCATCAAGGAGATGAACTCCGGCATCTACGCCTTCGACGGCTCGTTGCTCGCCGACGCCGTCAAGCGCGTGTCCAGCGACAACGCCCAGGGCGAGGAGTACCTCACCGACGTCCTGGCCATCCTGCGTGGCGACGGCCACCGGGTCGGCGCCTGCGTGGCCGGCGACTTCGTCGAGGTCGAGGGCGTCAACGACCGGGTGCAGCTCGCCTTCGCCCGTAAGGTGCTCAACCAGCGCCTGCTCGAAAAGCACATGCGCGCCGGGGTGACGATCGTCGACCCCGGCAGCACCTGGATCGACGTCGGCGTGCGGATCGGGCCCGACACCGTCATCCACCCCGGCTCCCAGCTCCACGGTGAGACCGTCATCGAGACCGGTGCCGAGGTCGGCCCCGCCACCACGCTGACCGACACCCGCGTCGGCGAGGGGGCGACAGTCCGCAACGCCGTCTGTGACAGCGCGGAGATCGGCCCGGAGGCCAACGTCGGCCCCTACGCCTACCTGCGCCCCGGCACGGTGCTCGGCCGCAAGTCCAAGGCCGGCACGTTCGTCGAGATGAAGAACACCAAGGTCGGCGAGCGCTCCAAGGTGCCGCACCTGTCCTACGCGGGAGACGCCACGATCGGCGACGACGTCAACATCGGCGCCGCCGTGGTGTTCGTCAACTACGACGGGGTCAACAAGCATCGCTCCACCGTGCGCGACGGCGCGTTCGTGGGATGCGACTCGATGATCGTCGCTCCCGTGACCGTCGGAGACGGCGCCTACACGGCCGCCGGCTCCGTCATCGACAGCGATGTGCCCCCTGGCGCCATCGGGGTGGCCCGAGCGAGGCAGCGCAACATCGAGAAATGGGTCTTGCGCAGGCGCGCGGGCACGAAGTCGGCCGCGGCCGCCGAGCGGGCGCTGGCCGAGCAAGAGCAGCAGGAGAGTGGGAAATGACCGAGCTTGCCGAGGTCATCAACAAGCACAGCAGCCCGGTCATGAGACCGACGAAGGAGGGCTCGTGACCAGCATCAAACAACCGGGCGAGAAGAACCTCATGCTCTTCTCCGGCCGGGCCTATCCTGAGCTGGCCGAGGAGGTCGCCGAGCACGTCGGCGTCTCCCTGACCCCCACCAAGCTGATCGACTTCGCCAACGGCGAGATCTACGCCCGTTATCTGGAGTCCGTACGCGGCTGTGACGCCTTCGTCATCCAGAGCCACACCGCCCCCATCAACCAGTGGATCATGGAACAGCTCATCATGGTCGACGCGCTGAAGCGGGCCTCCGCCAAGCGCATCACCGTGGTCATGCCGTTCTTCGGCTACGCCCGTCAGGACAAGAAGGGCCGCGGCCGCGAGCCGATCACGGCCAGGCTGATGGCCGACCTGTTCAAGACCGCGGGCGCCGACCGGCTCATGTCGATCGACCTGCACACCTCGCAGATCCAGGGCTTCTTCGACGGCCCGGTCGACCACCTGTTCGCCATGCCGGTGCTGGAGAGCTACCTCAAGAACAAGCTCGACCTGGAGAACACGACCGTCGTCTCACCCGACACCGGGCGCGTGCGCCTGTCGGAGCGCTGGGCCGACACGCTCGGCACGCCGCTGGCGTTCATCCACAAGCGCCGCGACCTCGACGTGGCCAACCAGGTGAAGGTCAGCGAGGTCGTCGGAAAGGTACGCGGCCGCACCTGTGTGCTGATCGACGACATGATCGACACTGCCGGCACCATCTGCAAGGCCGCCGACGCCCTCTACGATCAGGGCGCCACCAACGTGATCGTCGCCGCGACCCACGCGGTCTTCTCCGACCCCGCCGTGGACCGGCTGAAGAACTCCCGGATCTCCGAGGTCATCGTCACCAACACGCTGCCGCTGGCGGAGGCCAACAGGTTCGACAAGCTGACGGTCCTGTCGATCGCGCCGCTCATCGCCCGCGCGATCACCGAGATCTTCCAGGACGGCTCCGTCACGAGCTTGTTCGAGGGGGAGTCTTAAGCTGTGATGGATCCGCAGCGAAGCGAGGACATCCAGCACAGCCTTCCGAGCGGAGCTCGGCAGACAGCGCTGTAGACTGGCACGGTTGCGCTCGTAACGCCTTCCGCTAGGGCGGGTGAGGGAGAGCGCCGACACACCGATCCCCAGAGCATCCCTAGGAGATGTCGTGTCTGAAGTACGTATCGCCGCCGAGCCGCGCACCACGTTCGGCAAGGGCGCCGCTCGCAAGATCCGCCGCGCCGACAAGGTGCCCGCCGTTCTCTACGGGCACGGCATCGACCCCAAGCACCTGACCCTGCCCGGCCACGAGGTCCTGCTCGCGCTCCGCACGCCCAACGTGCTGATCCACCTCAAGGGTGAGGGCGTCGACGAACTGGCGCTGCCCAAGGGCGTGCAGCGCGACCCGATCAAGGGCTTCGTCGAGCACGTCGACCTGCTCCTGGTCAAGCGCGGCGAGAAGGTCACCGTCGAGATCCCGGTCACCACGGTCGGCGACGTCCACTCCGACGGCCTGCTCGACCAGCAGCTCGTCTCCATCGCCGTCGAGGCCGAGGCCACCCACATCCCGACCGGCGTCGAGGTGGACGTCGAGGGCCTGGAGGTCGGCACCGCCATCACCGCCGCGCAGCTCGCGCTGCCGAAGGGCGCCACGCTGGCCGCCGACCCCGAGGCCGTCGTGCTCCAGGTGAGCGCCAAGCCGGTCGAGGCGCCGGAGGAGGCCGAGGAGGCCGCCGAGGCCGCCGCCGAGGGCGAGACCGCAGAGGCCCCGGCCGCCGAGTAACGGGTCCGATTCGTGAACGGGGTGGCCGGATTCGAGCCGCCCCGTTCCGCTGTGAGGGGTGCAAATGGATCGCTGGCTGATCGCCGGACTGGGCAATCCCGGGCCCGAATACGCGGGCAACAGGCACAACGCGGGCTTCATGGTGCTCGACGAGCTCGCCGCCCGGGCAAGCGGGCGGTTCAAGGCGCACAAGAGCAGGGCCGACGTGTGCGAGACCAGCACCGCCATCCTGGCCAAGCCCCTCACCTACATGAACCTCTCCGGCGGGCCCGTCAAGGCGCTCTCCGACTTCTACAAGATCGGCCCTGACCGGCTGATCGTCGTCCACGACGAGCTCGACGTCCCGTACGGCGCCCTCAGGGCCAAGCTCGGCGGCGGCGACAACGGCCACAACGGGCTCAAGTCGATCACCAAGGTCCTCGGCACCCGCGACTACCTGCGCGTCCGCTTCGGCATCGGACGGCCGCCCGGGCGCATGGACGCCGCCTCCTTCGTGCTCAGGGACTTCGCCACCATGGAGCGCAAGGACCTGCCCTTTCTCGTGGACCGGGCGGCCGACGTCGTGGAGTCGCTGATGACCCGCGGCCTGGAGGCCACCCAGAACGACTTCCACCGGGCTGATCTGCACATTTCTGGCCCTCCGCGCTGATCGCCGCACCGGCTCTCCACCCGCTCCGCGGCCACGGTCTCTGACTCGAGAGGAATCACATACCTCTTCGTGGCGGGTATGTTACGCTCGGTGACACCGTTGCGGGGATCGACGCACCCGGCCTGGCCGGGGTGCGGCTACGTGGTCTGTCATCGGAACCGCATCAGGCGTGGTTCGCCATGTCGGGGCTGCCGTCTTCCGGCCGTCGGGCCCGCGTCGTTGACGAACGGTCACCTGGAGGCACGTGTGCGGGATGAGGGACTCATGACCGTCGTCAGACCTGGCCATGGGGCCTCCTGGCGGGTCGGCCCGCGCACGCCGTCCTGGGTCCGCTCCTACCGGTTGCGCGCAGTGCTGGCCGACCTCTGCGGCGCGGGAGCGGGGGCCGGGATCGCCTTCTATGTGCGCTTCGGCGGGTTCACGCCGTACGTGCTGCCGTACCTGCTGGTCAGCCTGGCCCTGCCGGTGGTGTGGGGGTGCGCGGTGGCGCTCAACCGGGCCTACGAGCCGCGCATGCTCGGCGTCGGCTCCGAGGAGTTCCGGAGGGTCGTGCAGGCGGGTGTGGCCCTGACCGCTGGCACCGCCATCGGCTCCTATGTCACCAAGACCGACGTCGCCCGGGGCTACGTCGTGCTCGCGCTGCCGCTGGTCACCTTGCTCACGCTGGCCCTCAGATACGCCCTGCGCCGCTTCCTGCACCGCCGCAGGGCGGCAGGGGAGTGCATGCGCAAGGTCGTCGCGGTCGGCCACGCGGCCTCGATCGAGGAGCTGGTGCGGCTCTTTCGGAAGGAGCGCCACCACGGCATGGACGTCGTGGCCGCCTGCCTGCCCGGCGGCACGCCGGGCGACCGCGTGGGCGGGGTGCCCGTCGCCGGCGACCTCAGCGACGTGCCGATCGTGGTCGAGCAGCTCGCCGCCGACACCGTGGCCGTGCTGGCCTGTCCCGAAATGGACGGCCGCGCGCTGCGGCGGCTGGCCTGGCGGCTGGAGCGCACCCACACCGAGCTGGTGGTGGCGCCCGCGCTGATGGACGTGGCCGGTCCGCGCACCATGATCAGACCGGTCGCCGGGCTCCCGCTGCTCCACGTGGAGCATCCCGAGCTGGCCGGAGCCAGGCAACTGGTCAAGAACGTCTTCGACCGGCTCGTCGCGGCCGTGCTCCTGGTGCTGCTCGCGCCCGTGCTGGCGGGGCTGGCGGTGGCCGTACGCATGACGAGTCCGGGGCCCGCGCTGTTCAGGCAGACCCGGGTGGGCAGGGACGGCAGGCTGTTCACGATCCTGAAGTTCCGCACCATGCGGCGCGGCTCGGAGCAGCAGAAGATCACTCTGGTCAGCGACCGCGAGGGCGTGCTCTTCAAGATCAGGAACGATCCACGGGTCACGCCGTTGGGCACGCTCATGCGCCGCCACTCGCTCGACGAGCTGCCTCAGCTCATCAACGTCGTGCTCGGTCACATGTCGCTTGTCGGCCCCCGTCCTCCACTGCCCGACGAGGTGGCCCGTTACGGTGATGACGTGCGCAGACGGCTCCTCGTGCGGCCCGGGCTGACCGGACTGTGGCAGGTCAGTGGTAGATCTGACCTATCTTGGGAGGAATCCGTACGTCTCGACCTGCGTTACGTGGAGAACTGGTCCCTCACGCTCGACCTCCAGATCCTGTGGAAAACCTGGTCGGCCGTCGCCCGTGGGCAAGGAGCATATTGATGACGATTCGCGACGACCACGCACTCGCCGCTGATCTGGCGTCCGAGGCGGGCGAGCGGCTGCTGCGGGTTCGCGAGCGCACCGGCTTCGCCGACCCGTCCGCACTGCGGGCCGAAGGCGACCGGTCCTCCCACGTCTTCCTCATGGAGTCGCTGGCCAGGCTCCGGCCGAGTGACAGCGTGCTGTCGGAGGAGGCCACGCGCGAGGAGCGGCTCGACCCGCGCAGGCTCGGCGCGTCCCGGGTCTGGATCGTCGATCCCCTCGACGGCACTCGGGAGTTCTCGGAGGAGGGCAGGTCCGACTGGGCCGTCCACGTGGCGCTGTGGGAAGGCGGCAGGCTGACCGCGGGCGCGGTGGCGCTGCCCGCCCAAGGCCGTACGTTGACCACTGCCGACGCGCCCAAGCCGCCCTCCTATGACGGGGGGCGGTTCCGTATCGCGGTGAGCCGTACGCGGCCGCCTGAGTTCGTGCAGAAGCTGGCCTACCTCGTCGGCGCCGACCTGGTCCCCATCGGGTCCGCCGGGGCGAAGATCTCGGCGGTGCTCACCGGCGACGTCGAGGCGTACGTACACGCCGGGGGTCAGTACGAGTGGGATTCCGCCGCACCTGTCGCCGTGGCCCTGGCCGCCGGGGCTCACGCGAGCCGCATCGACGGCTCAGAGCTGACCTACAACCAAGCCGACCCGTCACTACCGGATATCCTGGTTTCCCTACCTGAGCTAGCGGCATCGCTGCTGGCCGGGATCCGGGACCTGCACCGCTAAACCGCCGGAGGAAGCTCCCATGCTCCAGCGCGACTACACGACGTCGCAGCTCGACGTGCTCGAGGCCGAGGCCATTCACATCATGCGCGAAGTGGCGGCCGAGTTCGAGCGTCCCTGTCTGCTCTTCTCCGGGGGCAAGGACTCGATCGTCATGCTCCGCATCGCGGAGAAGGCGTTCTGGCCGGCGCCGATCCCCTTTCCGCTCATGCATGTGGACACGGGCCACAACTTCGACGAGGTCATCGACTTCCGCGACCGCCGCTCCGCCGAGCTGGGCGCGCGGCTGATCGTGGCCAGCGTGCAGGAGTCGATCGACGCCGGACGCGTGGTGGAGGAGACCGGGCGGCGCGCCTCGCGTAACCGCCTGCAGACCACCACGCTGCTCGACGCGATCGAGGAGCACGAGTTCGACGCGGTCTTCGGCGGCGCGCGCCGCGACGAGGAGAAGGCCCGCGCCAAGGAGCGGGTCTTCTCCTTCCGCGACGACTTCGGCCAGTGGGACCCGAAGAACCAGCGCCCCGAGCTGTGGAACCTCTACAACTCGCGCATCCGCAAGGGCGAGCACATCCGCGTCTTCCCGCTGTCCAACTGGACCGAGCTCGACGTCTGGGACTACATCAGGCGTGAGGGCATCGAGATCCCCTCCATCTACTTCGCCCACACCCGCAAGGTGTTCGAGCGCGACGGCATGCTGCTGCCCGACTCCGACGTCGTGTCGCGCGGCGACGACGAGCCGCTGTTCGAGGCCGTGGTGCGTTACCGCACGGTGGGCGACATGACCTGCACGGGCGCCGTGCAGTCCACGGCCGCCACGGTCGAGGAGATCATCGAGGAGATCGCGGCCACCCGGATCACCGAGCGCGGGGCCACCAGGGCCGACGACCGCTCATCCGAGGCCGCGATGGAGGACCGGAAGAGGGAAGGCTACTTCTAATGGACATTCTTCGCTTTGCCACAGCGGGAAGTGTCGATGACGGCAAGTCCACCCTCATCGGACGGTTGCTCTTCGACTCCAAGGCGATCTTCGAGGACCAGCTCGAGGCGGTCGAGCGGACCTCGCGTGACCGGGGCACCGAATACACCGACCTGTCGCTGCTCACCGACGGCCTGCGGGCCGAGCGGGAGCAGGGCATCACGATCGACGTGGCGTACCGCTATTTCGCCACGCCGAAGCGGAAGTTCATCATCGCCGACACGCCCGGCCACATCCAGTACACCCGGAACATGGTCACCGGCGCGTCCACGGCAGACCTGGCCATCATCCTCATCGACGCGCGCAAGGGCGTGCTGGAGCAGTCGCGGCGGCACGCGTTCCTGACCACGCTGCTGCGAGTGCCGCACCTGGTGCTGGCCGTCAACAAGATGGACTTGGTGGACTACTCGCAGGAGCGGTTCGAGGAGATCAGGGAGGAGTTCACGGCGTTCGCGTCCAAGCTGAACGTCTCCGACCTCACCTTCATCCCGATCTCCGCGCTCAACGGCGACAACGTGGTCTCGCGCTCCGAGAACATGCCCTGGTACCTCGGCACGTCGCTCCTGCACCACCTGGAGAACGTCCACATCGCGTCCGACCGCAACCTGGTCGACGTGCGCTTCCCCGTCCAGTACGTGATCCGCCCGCAGCGGGCCACCGAGCACGCCTTCCACGACTACCGCGGCTACGCGGGCCAGGTGGCGGGTGGCGTGCTGAAGCCCGGCGACGAGGTGGTGCACCTGCCGTCGGGTCTCACGACGCGCATCGCCTCGATCGACACCTTCGACGGGCCGGTCGAGGAGGCGTTCTCGCCCATGTCGGTGACGCTGCGCTTCGAGGACGACCTCGACATCTCGCGCGGCGACATGATCGCCCGGCCCAACAACCAGCCGCGCGCCGCGCAGGAGCTGGAGGCGATGGTCTGCTGGATGGCCGACGGGGTCAAGCTGACGCCGCGCTCCAAGCTGACGATCAAGCACACCACCCGTACGGCCCGCGCCCTGGTGCGAGACCTGCACTACCGGCTCGACGTCAACACCCTGCACAGGGACGAGGAGGCGACGTCGCTCGGCCTCAACGAGATCGGGCGGGTGTCGCTGCGGGTCACGCAGCCGCTGTTCGTGGACGACTACGCACGTAACAGGCTCACCGGCGGCTTCATCCTCGTGGACGAGGCCACCAACGGCACCGTCGGCGCCGGCATGGTCATCGACGCCACGTAGGTAGATCTTTTCGGGGTTCGCCGATCCCCTGATTACTCTCCGCGCTAGGGTCATCGCGTTACGTGTTCACGACGCGAAGGCCCTCCTCCGTGACCGACCGTGCGACCACCACCCGGGTCATCTATCTGGGCGGCCTCGGACGCAGTGGCACAACACTGCTCGAGAGGCTCCTGGGCGAGCTGCCCGGCGTGGTCGCGCTTGGGGAGGTAGTGCACCTGTGGGAGAGGGGGGTGCTCGCGGAGGAGCTCTGCGGGTGCGGCACACCGTTTCCGGCCTGTCCCTTCTGGCGGCAGGTGGGGGAGCGCGCGTTCGGCGGATGGACCCATGCGCTGGTGAGGAGGGTCCTGACGCTGCGGCGCAGGGTCGACCGCACCCGCAGGATCCCGCGCATCGCGCACCCGGAGCTGGCCGAGTACGTGCAGGCGTACCGGCTCCTGTACGAGGCCGCCGGCGCCCCGGTCGTGATCGACTCCAGCAAGCACGCGTCGCTGGCCTGCTGCCTGGTCGCCGGCGGGGTGGACGTACGGATCGTCCACGTGGTCAGGGACCCGCGCGCCGTCGCCCACTCCTGGGCCAGGACCGTGCAGCGCCCTGAGGACGGGCGGCCCATGACCCGGTGGGGTCCCGCCCGCACGGCGATCCACTGGACCGCCCAGAACACCGCTCTCGAGCTCCTGCCCGGGCGCGGGGCCCGCGTCACCAGGGTCCGCTACGAGGACCTGCTCGCCGCCCCCGGACCCACGATCGCCGCGCTGGCGCTCAGCCTCGGCCTGACGGAGCCGGACCGGCCATTCCTCGACGACCGCACGGCCTGGCTCGGCCCCTCCCACACCGCGTCCGGCAACCCGATGCGCTTCCTCGTGGGGCGGGTCGAGCTGCGCCGGGACGACTCGTGGGTGAGGGGGCTGCCCGACGGCGACCGGCGGGTGGTCGACGCGCTCACGTGGCCGCTCAGGGCCCGGTACGGCTACCGGGAGGCGCCGTGACCCCTTCGGTGGGTGTGGTGATCCCGACCAGAGGCGACCGGGCGGCGCTACTGCGCGAGGCGGTGGAGTCGGCGCTGGCCCAGGACTACCCGGGGCGCCTGTCTGTCGTGGTGGTCGCCGACGGCGTCGCCCCGGTGGACGTCGACGTGCCGCCCTCCGTCCGGGTCGTGTCGAACGCGCGCACCCCCGGCCTCCCGGGCGCCAGGAACACCGGCATCGCGGCCTGCGACGCCGACCTCGTCGCCTTCTGCGACGACGATGACCTGTGGCTGCCCGGCAAGCTCGCCGCCCAGGTGCGGGCGCTGCGTGATCGGGGCGGCGCGTTCGCGAGCTGCGGCATCGAGGTGGAGCACGTTCGGGAGCGCCGCCGCGTGCCCCGCCTGGCCGGTCGCGACACGGTGACCGCTGACGACCTGGTCCGCTCGCGGATGGTGATGGTGCACTCGTCGACGTTCCTGTTCGAGCGCGGTGCCCTGTGGGCCGACGAGAGCGCGCCCAACGGCCAGAACGAGGACTGGGATCTGGCCCTGCGCGCCGCCAAGCGGCAACCGATCACCTATGTGGACCGCCCGCTCGTCCGGGTTCGCTGGGGCGCGTCCCACTATGTCGCCCGCTGGGCGGACCGCATTGCCGGGCTCGACTGGATGCTCGCCCGGCACCCCGAACTGGCCGTGGATCCGCGCGGCGCGGCGCGGGTCTACGGTCAGCTGGCCTTCGGCCACGCGGCACTCGGCCACCGCCGCGAGGCCACCCGCTGGGCTTTTCGCGCCCTGGCGACCCGTCCGGGGGAGCCACGTGCCTCGATCGCCCTGGCGGTGGCGGCCGGCCTCGTCTCCGCGCCAACGATCCTTTCCGCCCTTCACCGTAGGGGGCACGGCATTTGACTCCGCCCAGAACCACCACGCCACCCGTCCCAACTCAACGCCTCCCCGAGACGCCCGGGGATACGTCGCATGGTGAGGCGCCGCGTGGGGACGCATCGCTCACGCCTCTCACGGACGCACCGCCCGCGCCGTTCACGGGCGCACCGCGCGCGCTGCTCACGGAGGCATCGTCCGCGGCGCATGGGGAAGCATCGCCCGCGGCGCTCCCGGACGCATCGCCTGCGCCGTTCACGGATACGCCGCCTTACGACGAAGGGGCGGCTTCCTCCGTCGTGCCGCTGCCCGTGCGCGGCGGGATGCGCTCGCCGCACGCGCGCCCCACGGCCGCCGCCACCGGCCGTCGACCCGGCCCGAGCGCTCAGGCGGCGGACACGGACGAGCACCCGAGTCCTCAGACGCCCGCCGCCGGTCCCGTGCGGGCAGCCGTCCCGGGTGAGCGGCGGGTGCAGGTGGGCGGGATCGGGGTGGACGCGCTCACCGAGGACGAGGTGGTCCGGTGGGTGGAGGCCGAGCTGGAGGCCGGGAGGGGCGGGCGGATCGTCACCCCGAACGTCGACATCTGCCAGGCAGCCGCCAAGGACCCCGCGCTCAAAGAGCTGGTGTGCACCGCCGAGCTGGTGGTGAGCGACGGGATGCCCCTGGTGTGGGCCGCCAGATTGCTCGGCACCCCGGTGCCCGAGCGGGTCACGGGCGCGGACCTCATCTGGTCGCTCAGCAAGCTCGCCGCCCGCCGCGGCTGGCCCGTCTACCTGCTCGGCGGCCCCCCGGGCGTGGCGCGGAAGGCCGCGGACGAGCTCACGAGTTGCCACCCGCGCCTGAAGGTCTGCGGGGTACACGCGCCGCCCTGCCACTTCGACGCCACCCCCGAGGGCAGCGCGAGGGTCCGGCGGAAGGTGGTGGCCGCGCGGCCGCGGCTGGTGTTCGTCGGGCTGGGTTTCCCCCGGCAGGACCGGCTCATCGCCGACCTGAGGGAGGAACTGCCGGAGGCGTGGTTCCTGGGCTGCGGGGCGGCGATCGCGTTCGCCGCAGGGACGGTCTCCAGGGCGCCGGGATGGATGCGCAGGACAGGGCTGGAATGGGCGTTCCGGCTGCTCTGCGAGCCGGGGCGGCTGGCGCGCCGCTATCTGGTGGACGACCTGCCGTTCGCGGCACGGCTGCTGGCCGCCTGCCTGGCCCGCCGGGTCAGGCCGTGAGGTCGCGTACGCGGGCGACATCCGAGGAGCTGAGCCCCCGGGCCGCGTCGTCCAGCGCCCGGCGGGAGTCCATGGGCCGGAAGGCCGTGCGTGACAGGCCCGACCAGGCGAACCCCGTCCCACCCCTGGACGGCCCCGTGCAGGCCCGCGCGATGCGGCGCTCCGCGGCAGGCGTCCAGGCCAGGCCCGCGTAGTCGTACAGGCGCCGGAAACCGCCCAGCGGGTCGGCGGCCAGCGACTCGTACGAGGTGAGGAGGATGCCGGGAGTGCGGGTCAGGACCGTACGGGTCGCCCGCCACAGCAGGGCCGCCTTCATGACGCGGTCCTGGGAGCCGACGAGGGCACGCAGCTCGAGCAGCTCGGGGTGGTCGCGCACCAGCAGCGGCTGCTCGAGCAGCTCGTGGAAGTAGACCGTCCACCCCAGCCGCTGCCAGCTCGCCACGAACGACACCGGATCCCGCAGCAGCGCGATCACCCGGCACCCGAGAGCAGCGGCGAACCAGCCGGCGCTCAGCACCGCGAACGGGTCGTCCAGCAGCGCCCGCCGCCGCGTCAGCCGGCCGAAGGAGAAGGCGGCGCCGTAGCGGAGCAGCCGGGCCAGGTCGTACGGGGAGCGGTTCGCGCGCAGCTCGGAAAGCCAGCGGTAGCGCAGGGCCACGGTGTCGCGGAAGGCAGGCAGCCAGTCGGCGGCGTTGTCGTCGCAGATGTACTGGAACCTGTGGGTCACTGAGGCCCTGAGCACCCCGGGGCAGCGGCCCGGCGGGTGCTGCGGGTTGAGCGGCTCGTTGACGTAGACCAGGTCGCCTCCGGCGGCGAGCATCTTGCCCGCCCAGCTCGTCCCGCTCCGCGGCAGGCCCGTCACCAGCACAGGAGCTCCCGTCACAGGACAGCCTTCGCGTTCATGGCCTCCACTCCGTGGAGGCGGCTCGGTCGCCGGGGAGCCGTCGCCTTCCCCCGTCACTCCGGTCGCTTCGCTCCCTGCGTTCCTCAGTCCAGGCGACGGCGCTCCCTCGCAGAGCGGTCAGGGTGTGGCGGCCGAAGGGGTGGAGGCCGTAGCGGTGGTGGAGCTGCCACAGCGGGAGGAGGTTTTTGACCAGCATCCCGCCCGACCAGCCGAGCACCGCCCCGAACGCCCCGTGGACGGGGATCAGGGCCACGTCCAGCGCCACCGTGCATATGATCGCCGCCACCAGGTTGAGCAGGCTCGTGCCCGTGTGTCCCGCGGCCGTCAGCACCACGTCCACCATCCCGCAGGCCGTGGCCACCATCATCGTGCCCGCCAGCACCAGCGCCACGGGCGCCGCGGACCCGTACGAGGGCCCGAACAGCCGTAGCAGCCACGGCGCCAGCGCCGCGTACGCCAGCCACACCGGCCACGTCAGCAGCACCAGCCAGAGCGTGGCGGCCTGGTACAGCTCCCCGGCCCTGGCGCGCTCCCCGTTCGCGAGCGCCGTGACCAGCCGAGCCTGTACGGCCTGCGCCAGCCCCTGGTTCGCCAGCTGCCCGAGCACCTTGAACCGGGTGGCGGCCGTGTAGACGGCGGCCTGCGCCGGACCTGCGAGCAGCGCGACGATCACGATGTCCAGCCGCTGGAACACGGCCTGGATGGCCCCCGCGACTGAGCGGGGAGCCGTGTGCCGCCACAGGTCGCGCGCCGTGCCAGGCAGGTACGGCGTGCGCGGCGCCCGTCCACGCAGCGCGGCCCAGGCCAGCACCATGGCCGGCACGTACGGCGCCCCCCAGGCCACCGGCAACCACGAGACCGCGTCCGTCGCGCAGATCACGGCCACCAGCACGAGCTGGGAGCAGGGCACCAGCACCCCGTCCACGAGCACCGTGGGCCGCATGGCCCCGAACCCGCGGGTGGCGGCCAGCAGCACATCGCCCACCACCATGACCGGCAGCACCGCGGCCACCGGACCCAGGCGCGGGTACAGCAGCACCCCCGCCAGGCAGGAGACCACCACGCAGGGCACCAGGGCCGCCCGGATATATCCGGAAATGCCGAGGTAGTCGTAGGTCTTCGCCCGCGCGATGAAGTACACGAGCCCGTTCCCCGCATCCAGCTTGGCGATCCCCGCCGCCATCAGCGTCAGCGCGGTCGCCGCGAAGAAGACGCCGGCGTCAGAGGGAGGGAACGCCCTGGTCACGACCATGACGAGGACGAACTGCGCAAAAGCCCCGAAGGCCGCCCCGGAGACCCCCGCGATCCCGCCCCGCCGAAGGCTCGCGGTCATCGCCGCCACGACGGCTCACCACCCAGCCACCGCACCAGCCGCGCGTCGTACGGCTCGAAGTGCTCCCGCAGCGCCCGCCCCAGCTCGCGCGGCACCGGCTGCGGCGAGGGACGCCCGTTGTGCCGCTCGAAGACCGGGTAACCGAGATGCGGCACGCCGAGGAACTCCAGCACCTGGTCGTACACGGTCTCCGGCTCGGCGAAGAAGCGGTGGCTGTCGAGCACCAGGATCCGCTCGCGCCCGACCAGCGTCTCCAGCCGGTCGAGCTGGTCGGCGTAGCGCCCGCGGGCCAGGTACGCGTGGTGCTGGTGGGAGTGGTGCAGGGAGAAGGGCGAGCCGCGCAGCAGCTCCTCGGCCCCGGCCAGCCGCGCCGGCTCGAGCTCGACCGCGGACTCGAAGTGCGACTCCGTCTCGAACCCCCTGGCCAGCTCGTGCGCGTGGGCCGAGCACGCCCGCTCCACCGGATCCCGGACCAGCACGATCAGCCGCACGCCGGGCAGGTCGGCCGCGATCCGCTCGCCGGCCAGCGGATGGAACAGGTAGTAGGGGGACGACTCGAAGGCCAGCGCCCGCGAGCCGTAGCGGTGCTCGACCAGCCCCGCGCTCATCCGCAGCGGAAAGTGCCCCTGATACCAGGGCAGTCCACGCCAGTAGCCGACGTCGAAATAGTGCACGCCCTTGTGCAGCACCGGCTTGAGCAGCAGCGGATGTTGCGCCAGCGCCCGGTACAGAGAGGTAGTGCCGGATCGCTGCGCCCCCGCGATCAGGAACGACGGCAGCACCCGCGCCCCCGACGTGAGCCGTCCCGTAGCGCGTGACAACGACAGCACCGACTGCTTCATCGCCCTCATGTGAGCAGCTCCTCGTGGTCGACGGCCGGATTGAGCCAGGTCTCCGGCGGGCCGAGCGGCGCGTGGCCGTCGGCGGCGTGCCTGTCGGCCAGCGCGATGAGGTAACGCACCGCGGTCTGCCTGGCCACCGCCGCCGACAACCCCAGGGGCGCGAGCTCGCGTACGGCCCGCGCCACGCACGCCCGCGCCGCGACCGGCGGGGCCATCGAGCGCAGCGCCCGCTGGAAGAAGTGGTGCACGAGGTCGAAGCCGTAGGGGACGCCGACCTCGTAGCGCTCCCAGTCCCACACCAGCAGCCGCCCGTCTGGGGACGGGCACATGTTCCAGGGCGAGAGGTCCCCGTGCCAGGCCGCGCACGGGCCTCCGGTGCCCGCGATCTCCTTGACCGCCTCGATCAACAGCGGACGGGGCACCCGGCCGCGCCGCACCGGCAGCGGCGAGAGCGCCAGCACCGCCAGCCCGCGCCAGACGCCGTGATGGAGCACCTCCGGCGCGGCGAACGTGGCCGGCGAGAGCCCGGCCAGCCGGTGCAGTGCCGCCGCCTCCGCGGTGATCAGCGAGCGCGCCCGCGCGCTGTCGCCGACCTTCACGAACGCCAGGCGCCGCCCGCCCGAACGGGCCTCCAGGATGGGCTTGCGGTTGGCCCGCAGCGCCGGGCGCACGTGCAGGACGGTCTCGACGGGCCGCCCGAAGACCTCGCTCAGGTAGGCGGCGATGGACCCCTCACCCGGCACCATGACCGAGGACCACGGATGCCACCAGCGGCGCGGCACCAGCCGCCGGGGCACGGCGGCGTGCGGCAGCACGGTGTACGGCCGGGGCGATCCCGGCCCCGGATACAGCAGCCGCACGGTCTCCGCGAGATAGCCGAGCCGGATGGCGGCGTCGTTCACGAGAGGTCTCCCAGATGGTTGCGCCACAGCAGGGCGAACGAGATGAGATACAGGCTGAGCGGCGTCACCAGCCCGTCGTAGATGAACATGTAGAGCAGCACCAGCCCCATCACCAGCACCCCGGCCAGCCCGATGGGACTGCGGTCACCCCAGTGGCGCCGGATCGCGCCCACGAAGAACGCCACGTAGAGCGCCGCCCCGGTGAACCCTTGCGTGATCATCAGCAGCCAGAGCTGTCCGTCGCTGCCCAGCGGCGGGTGGCCGCAGCCCTCGCACCACTGGGTCCTGCCCGTGGTGATCGTGCGATGGTTGCCCATGGCGTTGCGCGTGTTGCCGTAGCCGATGATCGGCGAGTGCGCGGCGGCCGCGACGGTGGCCGACACGGTGAAGGCCCTGATGTCGTTCGAGTGCGGCTTGTCCAGCCGCTGCGCGAACAGCGACGCGAGCGGGCTCAGCGCGAACACCGTCGCCGCCACCGCCGCCGCCCCGCAGAGCGCCATCCTGGTGCGGCCTCCGACCCGGACGATCAGGTAGACCAGGGCCAGGCCCAGGCCGATCCAGAGGCCCCGGTTGAGTGAGTAGACGATGGGGACCGCGGCCAGGGCGAGCACGGCCGCCACGAAGGCCTTCTGCCGCGGCCCGCCGTACACCCACCAGCCGACCACGAACCACACCAGCAGCACCGACGCGTTGCTGCCCCACGCGTTGGCCCACTCGTAGGGGGCCTCCGGCCGCGGCGAGGCGAAACCCAGCACCTTCTGCGTCTGGGCGGCGGTGGGGTGGATGAGGTTCTGGACGAACGAGTTGCCGGCCACCCAGTCGGGCAGCAGCAGCTCCATCGGCGAGGTGAACGCGAACGAGGGAAGGAACACGCCGAGCAGCCCGCCCGCGACCGTCGTGACGAACAGCACGCCGAGCATCCGCACCAGGCGCAGCTGCGGCAGCTCGCGCTCGGTCAGGTTGCCCAGGTAGAGCACCGTGATCAGGATGGCCACGTAGAGCGCCAGCCGCATGACGTAGCCGATCAGCCGGCCAGGACCGAAGTCGCCGTACGTGTCCGGCGGCATCTCCGTCAGCATCAGGCCGCTCACCAGGTAGCCGGCGAGCAGCAGCAGCCACAGCCCGAACCCGCGCGGCACCCTGATCGGCCGGCGCCGCCACAGCACCATCGCCATCGGCACCGCCAGCACGATCACCGACAGCCCGCCGAACCCCAGCGCCCACCACACCGGATAGCCGACGAGCAGCGCCGTGATCGGCCACACGGCCCCCCTCACGTCGGCTGGCCGGGGCGCCGCGGGTGCATCGCCTGCATGGGCGTGGTCTCGGCCACCTCCAGCTCACCGGTCGCGACCAGCTTGCCGAGCGGGGTGTGCGTGCGCGGCTCGAGCAGGGGCACGAACAACGGCAGCGCGTCGGTCGCCGTCACCACGCCGATGATCGGCACGTCATGCCTGCCCAGCTGGCGTACGGCGGCCGTGACCTGGTCGGAGGTGGCCCGGCCGAGACCGACCAGCAGCAGGGCCGCGTCCGCCCTGGCCAGATCGCGTACGTCGGAGCCGTCGAGCACCGTCAGCGGCACGCTGACGGCCACCGGGTCGGCCCGCGTCGAGTCGCGCAGGCCGGCGGGCAGCGCCTTGACCAGCAGCCGCTTGCCTGGGCACGCGGCGACCAGGGCGCAGGCCAGCTCATGGGCCACGCCCGGCTCGCGCGGGCTCGACAGGTCGCCCAGCACGGGCAGGCCGGTCAGCCGCCCGACGTCGGCGGCCGTGCGCAGCCGCCTGTCGAGCCGGTCGCGGACGTAGGCGGCGGCCGAGCCGGCCAGCAGCCCGGCCATGAGCCCGGTGCCGAGGTAGAGCGGCAGGCTGGGGGAGGCGGGCGCGGAGGGCGGCGTGGCCTGGCTGATGACCGTGCCGGGGGTCACCGCGACCGTCCTGAGCGCGTCGTACTTCAGCGCGAGCCCGGCGGCCTGCCGGTTGAGCACGCTCTGCCGCTGGGCGGCGATCGCGTGCTCGGCACTGCCCTTGGCCAGTCCGCCGAGCTGCTTGATCACCGTGTCGATGGCCGCGTTGACCTGCTTGAGCTTGGCCAGCACGGCCCGCTGCTGCTCGCCCAGGGCGGCCAGCGTGCTCTCGCGGCGGTTGGCGAGGTATGCCTCTGCGTACGCGCGGGACTGGGCTGCCGCGACCTCGGCGTCGGAGGCGGTCACCGAGATCCACAGCACCGCCGAGTTGGGCGGCACCGAGACCTCGGCGGCCTCGGGGCTGTCGACACCCAGCGTCTTGGCCGCCCGCGTCGCGACCACGGCGGACTGTGCGATCTGGGCCTCGGTGTCGAGGTTGAGCGGCTCGCGCTGGCGGCTGGTCACCTGGTTGGCCGGCTCCTGCGCGCCGACCGGCATGACCAGCACCTGCGTGGTCGCGGTGTAGGAGGGCGGCGTGAGCCGCATGAGCGCGAGGCCGGCCGTGCCGCCGAACACGAGGCAGCCCAGCAGGAGCAGCCATCGCCTGCGCAGCAGCGAAAGGTGCTCGTCCAGGTCCGTGCCGGAGCTCATGGGGGAGGGTCTCCTGGAAATGCGTCGAGATGTGCGCCCACTATATGGCGGACGATTATCAGCCAAGCCGAATACCCAAGATTTTCTCCAGTACGGGCACAAGGTAAAGCCGTCTATGAATTGAAATGTCCGGAAATTCTGCGCGGTCTTGTTCGCTGTGAGCTGGAGAGACTCGGCACACTGGCTGAAGTTCCAGGAATGACATGGCAAGGTTCAGGTTTGATAGGCGGGGGTCATTCGACGAGGGGGTTGAAAGGCTTTGCAGCTACGGGGAATTTCTCATACCACCACGAACGCCGCGGTCATTCTGGTCGTTGTCGCGGTGCTGGCCGCCTGCTCCACGGCCGAGGGCTCCAACACGCGGGCGCCCGTAGCGGTCAAGGACGCCTCGGGCTCGCCGTCATGTACGGCGACCTCCAGGCTCATCCCGTCCTGCGGCGCCTGGTGGGGCATCGCGCCGGAGGTCTTCACCGGCGCCCAGGTGGAACACGCCCTCCGCGGCGCGGAGGCGCGCATGGGGACCTCCGCCGACGTGGTGCACGTCTACCACCGGGGCAGCGAGCTGTTCCCCACCGACGCGGAGATCAGGATGGCCCGCGACCCCGCCAGGCCCCGGCTGCTCATGATCAACTGGAAGCCGTCGCTCGACCGCACCTGGGCCGACATCGCCGACGGGGCGCTCGACGCCAGGATCGACCGGCTGGCCGGATACCTCAGGCGCACCTTTCCCGAGCGGTTCTTCCTCACCCTCCACCACGAGCCGGAGAACGACGTGGACGCCGCGTCGGGCTCGGGCATGCAGGCCACCGACTACGCGGCCATGTTCCGGCACGTCGTGCTCAGGCTCCGGGCCGAGGGCGTGAAGAACGCGGTCATGGTCATGACCTACATGGGGGCGCCCAACTGGGCGGCGGAGCCGTGGTTCGAGGACCTCTACCCGGGTGACGACGTGGTCGACTGGGTGGCCATGGACCCGTACGCCGACGGGCGGGTGGAGGACTTCGAGGGCCTGGTGAACAAGACCCGCAAGGAATATCCGGACTGGCCGGGGTTCTACCGGTGGATGCAGGCGCGCTTCCCCGGCAAGCCGGTCATGGTGGCCGAGTGGGGGGTGTTCGAGCGGGCGGAGGACCCGGCGTTCAAGCGGGCGTTCTTCGAGTCGGTGCGGCGGCAGATCAAGCGATATCCGCAGATCAAGGCGCTGCTGTACTTCGACTCGCCGCACGCGCCGCGTGGCAACACCAGCTTCGACACCGGTACGGGAGCGAGCCGGGCGTTCAGCGAACTGGCTCGAGATCCTTACTTCCGCTCGACGCCCGTGCCGAGGCCGTGACTATGGCCTCCACTCCGTGGAGGCGGCTCGGTCGCTGGGGAGCCGTTGCCTTCCCTCGTCGCTCTGGTCGCTACGCTCCCGCCGCTCCTCAGTCCAGGCAACGGCGCTCCCTCGCACCCGCCGCCCCACGACCGTGATCACGCCGGCAGCCACGAGAGCCCAGACGGTGAGCGTGTTGCTCACGTCGAGGAGCTTGAGTGCGGAGGCCAGCAGGACGATGGCCAGCAGCGCCCTGATCAGGCCGCCGGGGGCGCGCGAGGAGATCCTGGCGCCGAGGTAGACGCCCGGGATCGAGCCGATGAGCAGCGACAACGTGAGGTCCAGCTGGAAGTCGCCGAACAGCACGTGCCCGAGCGCGGCGGAGGCGACCAGCGGCACGGCCTGTACGAGGTCGGTGCCGACGAGCTGGTTGGCCTCGAGCGCCGGGTAGAGGGCGAGCAGGGCCACGATGATCAGCGATCCGGATCCGACGGACGAGACGCCGACGACCAATCCGCCTACCGTACCGACCAGTAGGGTCGGAATTGGGCGCACGACGATCTCGTGCGCGCTCGACGTGCCGCCCCGTCCGCCCAGCCAGCTCTTGAGCGCCATGCCCGCCACGGCCAGCAGGAGCGCCACGCCGAGCGCGTACTTGACCGCGTCGGTGACCGCGAACGCGCGGGCCAGGAACACCCCGCAGAAGGCAGCCGGCACCGAGCCCGCGCACAACCAGCCGACCAGGCGCAGGTTGACCGTGCCCCGGCGCAGGTGCACGAAGCTGCCGACCGGCTTCATCACGGCCGAGGCGACCAGGTCGCTGGAGACCGCGGCCAGCGGCGGGACGTTGAAGAACAGCATCATCATCGGCGTCATGAGCGCCCCGCCGCCCATCCCGGTCAGCCCGACCACGATCGCGACGAGGAAGGACCCGCCGATCAAGGCAAAATCGATCAACGAACCCATCCTCCGGACTTCAGGGCCCCCAGCACTTGGGAGACGGCCGTGTCGATCGAGATGTGCGTGGTGTCGATCACCAGGTCGGCGTCGTCCGGCTCCTCGTAGGGATCGGAGATGCCGGTGAACTCGGGGATGAGCCCGGCGCGGGCCTTGGCGTACAGGCCCTTGCGGTCGCGCCGCTCGCACTCCTCCAGCGGCGTCGCGACGTGCACGAGCAGGAAGTCCGCCCCGACCGACTCGACCATCTCGCGCACCTCCTCGCGGGTGGCCGCGTAGGGGGCGATGGGCGCGCAGATGGCCAGGCCGCCGTGGCGGGCGGCCTCGGCGGCGACGAAGCCGATGCGGCGGATGTTCAGGTCGCGGTCGGCCTTGGAGAACGTCAGGCCCTTGGACAACAGGTGGCGTACGACGTCGCCGTCGAGGTAGGTCACCGTGCGGGTGCCGAGCTCCAGCAGCGCGTCACGCAGGCCGCGGGCGATCGTGGACTTGCCGGAGCCGGACAGGCCGGTGAAGAAGACCACGAGGCCCCGGCGGTGCGGGGGACCGGGGATGTGCACGGGGTCGGGCCCCGCCAGGTGCTCGGTGGCGCCGTAGGCGGTGGCGACGTGCTCGCGCAGCTCCAGGTCGATCTCGGGCTCGTCGCGGGGCGCCAGGGGCACGGAGACGACGATCGTGTCCTCGGGCAGCTTCTCCTTGGCGCGGAGCGCGGCGCGTACGACCGCGGGGCCAGGCTCGCCGTACGAGAGCGGGAGCAGCATGATCACCGCGTCGAGCTCCTTCGCGGTGGCGACGATCTCGGAGAGGTCGTCGAGAGGGCCCCGCATGGTGACGGCGAGCGCGGGACGGTCGCCGAGCTCGGCCTTGACCTCGGCCGGAGTGCGCCGCAGGCGCGCGAACGGGCCGTGCTCGGGCGCGCCGAGGCCCTTGACGGGGCCGGAGGTCAGCCCGTCGGGCTCGCGGGCGCTCACCGTGAGCGCGGCCAGCGGCAGGCCCTCCGGGTCGAGCAGCGTGACCTCGTCGCCGGGCGAGACGTCGGCGGGCAGGTGGAGCGTGACGGGCGCGGGCCACGGGGTGCCGTCGGCGAGCGTGCCCTGCTCGTGCACCGCGTGGAGGTCGTCGTGGCCGAGGAACCCGGTCAGCGGCTCGAACGCGCCGGACAGCAGCAGCTCGAGATCGGCCAGCTCACGCGTGTCGGGGGTCCACTCCACGTCTCCAACATCCCAACTATTCCGATTGAATTGGTAGGGAAGGAGTCTACCGATTGATGCAAGTGTGTCGCTAGAGGAGCCGGGCGAAGTGATGCTGAGGCTTCCTGATCACCATGGTGATCTCGTCGTGGGTGGCCGGGTAGCGGCCGTTGGTCAGCTTGGCGACCGCGGCGGCCGCGGCGCCGGCGATCTTGCGCCTGCGTGCGGGACCGCTGGTGTTCCGCTGGTCCTCGGTGATCATGAGGCCGCGGCTGAGGCAGAACGCGTGCATGCCGTCGCTCGAGGCCAGCGGCTCGTACACGGCCGGGAACGGGCCCGGCGTGCCGGGTGCGACGCACAGGCGCCACAGCGGGCGGCGCAGCCACGACGGCGTGATCCGGTCTAGCAGGCCGTAGGCGGACCTGCGGTCGCGCATGCGCAGCAGCACCAGGCCGCCTGGGCGCAGCGACTGCAGCAGCCGGTCGAACACGAGCTCCGCGTGCCTGACGCGCTCCAGCAGGAACGACACCTGGATCACGTCGTACGACCTGGGCGGCAGCGGCACGGAGCGCAGGTCGCCCAGCGACCACGACACCAGGTCGGCACGCTCGCCCAGCACGGCCCTGATCGAGGGGTGGTCCTCGTCGACCCCGGTGACCCTCGTCTCGATCCGCTCCAGGACGAGCGGCTCGTCGTGCGCGCAACCGGCGACGAGCACGTCGAGCCGCCTGCCGAGCAGGCCGGCCCAGTGCTCGCGGACCCGCTGACCGAAGAGATCGCCTCTTTGGGCGATCGATCGCACCTCAGACATGTCACCTACAGTAATCAATCGATCCGAATCAGTAAGGCATTTCCCTGCTAGCGTCCTGGCACGTGAGCGATGAGGTCTATGTGGGGAACGCCGGTGTCGACGCGGCCGCGGACCGGGGCTGGCTCCTGGGCCATTTCAAACCCCTCGGAGATCCAAGACACAGCGAAGAGGTGGAGATCAAGTGGGGCGTGCACCCGCCGGGCGACGAGCGGGCGGAGTGGGTCAGGGGCGAGGCGCGCACCGCCCTGCTGGTGCTGATCAGCGGCAGGTTCCGGGTGGAGCTGCCGGGCCGCAGCGTGCTTCTGTCCGAGCCCGGTGACTACGTGGTCTGGGGGAAGGGCGTCGACCATTCGTGGCGCGCGGAGGAGGCCTCGACCGTGCTCACCGTGCGCTGGCCCTCCGTGCCTGGTTATCGGATCGGTTAAGGGGCGCCGGCGAGTACCCTTGGAGAGGACCCCCGCGACCTGACTCGGCCGGGGGTAGTCGTGTTGCCGTCGTGGGGCTGTGGGCGTATCTGATGAGTCTTTCCGGGCTACTTGACCTTGTTCGCGCCGACCCGAAGTTGACCGCCGCTCTCGAAGAGGGCGGCGACGTCGCGCTGATCGCGCCTTCCGCGCTGCGGCCGTTCGGCGTGGCCGCGCTGGCCACGCACGACCAGCGGACCGTGCTCGCGGTCACCGCCACGGGGCGTGAGGCCGAAGACCTCGCCGCGGCCCTGACCAGCCTCATCGAGCCCAGCTCTGTGGCGGTGTTCCCGGCGTGGGAGACGTTGCCGCACGAGCGGCTCTCGCCGCGCAGCGACACGGTGGGACAGCGGCTGGCGGTCCTGAGGCGGCTGGCCCACCCCATCAAGGGCGACGCCGCGGCAGGGCCGCTCAGCGTGATCGTGGCGCCGGTGCGGGCGCTGCTGCAGCCGATCGTGAAGGGCCTCGGCGATCTCGAGCCGATCAGGCTGCGCGCGGGCGACGACGCCGACCTCGAGGACGTCGTCGACCGGCTCGTGACCAACGGTTACCACCGGGTCGACATGGTGGAGAAGCGCGGCGAGGTGGCCGTGCGCGGCGGGCTGCTCGACGTGTTCCCGCCGACCGAGGAGCACCCGCTGCGGCTGGAGTTCTGGGGCGACACGGTCGAGGAGATCCGCTGGTTCAAGGTGGCCGACCAGCGCTCGCTCGAGGCCGCGGAAGGCGGGCTGTTCGCGCCGCCGTGCCGGGAGCTGCTGCTGACCGACGAGGTCAGGGCCAAGGCGCGGGAGCTGGCCGAGCAGTATCCGCCGCTGGCCGAGGTGCTCGACCAGCTCGCCGAGGGCACGCCGGTCGAGGGCATGGAGGCGTTCGCGCCCGTGCTGGCCGGGGAGATGGACCTGCTGCTCGACCACCTGCCGGTGCGCTCCGCGGTGTTCGTGTGCGACCCCGAGCGGATCAGGGGGCGGGCGGAGGAGCTCGTACGCACCTCGCAGGAGTTCCTGGAGGCCTCCTGGATCAACGCGGCGGCCGGCGGCGAGGCGCCCATCGATCTGGGCGCGGCGGCGTTCCGCACGCTGGAGGAGATCCGCGACCACGCCGACGTGCTGGGACAGCCGTGGTGGACGATGGCGCCGTTCGGCGGCGGGGTCGAGCTGGACGCCCAGGACTCCGAGGCCTACCGGGGTGACACCGCCAAGGCGCTGGCCGACATCAAGGGCTGGCTGGCCGACGACAAGGCCGTCGTGCTGCTCAGCGAGGGCCACGGGCCCGCCGAGCGCATGGTGGAGCTGCTCAAGGGCGTCGACGTGCCCGCGAGGCTCCAGCAGTTCCTGGACAAGGCGCCCGAGCCCAAGGTCGTCCACGTCACGACGGGGCTCATCGAGCACGGCTTCATCACCCCCACCCTGGCCGTGCTCACCCATCTCGACCTGGTCGGGCAGAAGGCGTCCACCAAGGACATGCGGCGGCTGCCGTCGCGCCGCCGCAACATGGTCGACCCGCTCCAGCTCAAGGTCGGCGACCACGTGGTGCACGAGCAGCACGGCGTGGGCCGCTACATCGAGATGGTCCAGCGCACGGTCCAGGGCGCCACCCGCGAATACCTGGTCATCGAATACGCCAAGGGCGACCGCCTCTACGTGCCGACCGACCAGCTCGACGAGGTCACCCGATACGTCGGCGGCGAGGCGCCCACGCTCAACCGCATGGGCGGCGCCGACTGGGCCAAGGCCAAGTCCCGCGCGAAGAAGGCGGTCAAGGAGATCGCCGGGGAGCTGATCAGGCTCTACTCGGCCCGCATGGCCTCGCCGGGGCACCCGTTCGGGGCCGACACGCCGTGGCAGCGGGAGATGGAGGACGCCTTCCCGTACGCGGAGACGGGCGACCAGCTCGAGGCCATCGACGAGGTCAAGCGCGACATGGAGCGCGGCGTCCCGATGGACCGGCTGATCTGCGGCGACGTCGGCTACGGCAAGACCGAGATCGCGGTGCGGGCGGCGTTCAAGGCGGTGCAGGACGGCAAGCAGGTGGCCGTGCTGGTGCCGACGACGCTGCTGGTGCAGCAGCACATGTCGACGTTCACCGAGCGCTTCTCCAGCTTCCCGGTCACGCTCAAGCCGGTCTCCCGCTTCCAGACCGACGGCGAGGTCAAGGGCACGCTCGAAGGGCTCAGGTCGGGCGCGGTCGACGTGGTGATCGGCACGCACCGGCTGCTCAGCCCCGAGGTCAGGTTCAAGGACCTCGGGCTGATCATCATCGACGAGGAGCAGCGGTTCGGCGTCGAGCACAAAGAGGCGATGAAGCACCTGCGTACGCAGGTCGACGTGCTGGCCATGTCGGCCACGCCGATCCCGCGCACGCTGGAGATGGGCCTGACCGGCATCCGCGAGATGTCCACGATCCTCACGCCGCCGGAGGAGCGGCACCCGATCCTCACGTTCGTGGGGCCGTACGAGGAGAAGCAGATCGGGGCCGCGATCAGGCGCGAGCTGATGCGTGACGGGCAGATCTTCTTCGTGCACAACCGGGTGGCCTCGATCAACCGGGTGGCCGCGCGGCTGCGCGAGCTGGTGCCAGAGGCGCGCATCGCGGTGGCGCACGGGCAGATGAACGAGCACCAGCTCGAGAAGATCATGGTGGGCTTCTGGGAACGTGAGTACGACCTGCTGGTCTCCACCACGATCGTCGAGTCCGGGCTCGACGTGCCCAACGCCAACACGCTGATCGTGGACCGGGCGGACAACTACGGCCTGTCCCAGCTCCACCAGCTGCGCGGGCGCGTCGGGCGAGGCAGGGAGCGCGGTTACGCGTACTTCCTCTACCCGCCGGAGAAGCCGCTGACCGAGACCGCCCACGAGCGGCTGGCCACGATCTCGCAGCACACCGAGATGGGCGCGGGCATGTACGTCGCGATGAAGGACCTGGAGATCCGCGGCGCGGGCAACGTGCTGGGCGCCGAGCAGTCCGGGTTCATCGCGGGCGTCGGTTTCGACCTGTACGTGCGGCTGATGGCCGAGGCCGTGCAGGAGCAGAAGGCCAAGCTCAACGGCGCCGAGGTGCAGGAGGAGCAGCAGGACGTCAAGGTCGAGCTGCCGATCAACGCCCACATCCCGCACGACTACGTCACGTCCGAGCGGCTGCGGCTGGAGGCGTACAAGCGGATCGCGGCCATCGCCACCCCCGCCGACATCGACGAGGTGCGCGAGGAGCTGACCGACCGCTACGGCAAGCCGCCCGCGGAGGTGGAGAACCTCCTGGAGGTGGCCAGGTTCCGGATCAAGGCGCGCAAGGCCGGGCTCACGGACGTCACGCTGCAGGCCCAGAACATCAAGTTCGGTCCTGCCAGGCTGAGGGAGTCGCAGCAGGTCCGGCTCGACCGGCTCTACAAGAAGGCGATATACAAGCAGGCGGCCGAGACGCTGCTGGTGCCGGTCCCCAAGACCAAGCCGCTCGGGGGGCAGCCACTACGCGATCTTGACCTGCTCAAATGGTGCGGTGACCTGGTCGAGGCGCTGTTCCTCGAGCCAGCGCGGGTAAGCTAGCGGCGGTTTTCGGTCGGAAAGGGACGCACGTGAAGTCGATACGAGTGGCTGTGGCCGCCGCGGCGGTGGGCATCGCCCTGACCGCCTGCTCCTCCCCCATGCACGCCGGTGCCGCGGCCGTGGTGGGGAGCGAGCGCATCTCGACGAGCCAGCTCACCGCGGACGCGGAGGCGTACAAGGCCGCGTTGAAGAAGAACAACCTGGACGAGACGGCACTCGGCGTGCCGGTCACCCAGTACGTGCTGCAGCGGCTGGCCGACATCAGCGCGGCCAGGCAGTTCATGGCCCGCCGCAACGTGCAGGTGACCGAGAAGGAGATCGACGCCAAGCTCCAGGATCCCGGCCAGTACCAGAACCCCGAGATCAACCTGCTGGCCATGGGCGTCGCGCCGACCTATGCCCGCGAGTACGCGCGCACGACCGTCGGGATGACCAAGCTGCAGCAGGCGGCCGGACAGGGCGGGACTGACCAGCTGCGCAAGGAGTTCACCGAGATCAAGACGACCTTCAACCCCCGCTTCGGCGTGGTGAACCCGGCGCCGTCGCAGGAGAACCCGGCACTGTTCATCGACACGGGCAGGTTCGGCAAGGCCGCTTCCAAGCAGGCGCAGCAACAGCAGCAGGGCTGAGTCGTGCCGCTGATCGTCGTCACCACCTCGCCCAGGGTCGCGCCGGGCCTGCTGAGCCACCAGGCCTGGCAGGCGCTGCGCTCCGGGCCGGTGCTGACCGGCTCAGCCGCGCATCCGCAGCTCCC
This sequence comes from Nonomuraea sp. NPDC049400, assembly GCF_044466425.1. Lineage (NCBI taxonomy): Bacteria > Bacillati > Actinomycetota > Actinomycetes > Streptosporangiales > Streptosporangiaceae > Nonomuraea > Nonomuraea sp. NPDC049400. The sequence continues at coordinate 148,707 of NZ_JBITMP010000012.1, read as the reverse complement.
GTACCTGACGGAGGCCGGCGTCACGGTCGAGGTCGCGGAGCCCGATCCGCGAGGGCTGGCGGTGCGGGCGGTCGGCGAGACCGTCGTGTGGCTCGCCTCGACGTCCGAGAAGGAGTCCGAGGACTTCATGCGCGCGGTGGGGCACGCCGCGATCGCGCTCGATGAGCCGCCGCTGATCGAGGTGGTGCCGGGCTCGTACGACCTGCCAGGGGGCCGGGTGCTCGACCTGGTGGCGGTCATGGACCGGCTGCGCACCGAGTGTCCGTGGGACCGCAAGCAGACGCACGAGTCGCTGGTGCCCTACCTGCTCGAAGAGGCGTACGAGGTGCTGGAGACCATCGAGCAGGGCGACTACCCGGCGCTTCGGGAGGAGCTGGGCGATCTGCTGCTGCAGGTGGTCTTCCACGCGCGGGTGGCCGACGATTTCGACATGGACGACGTGGCCGCCGGGATCGTGGAAAAGCTCGTCCGCCGCCATCCGCACGTCTTCGGCTCCGTACGCGCGGAGAGCGCCGACGAGGTCAACGACAACTGGGAAGCGATCAAGGCGGCCGAGCGGGCGGCCAAGGGGCGCGAGTCGGTGCTCGACGGCGTGCCCATGGGGCAGCCCGCGCTGTCGCTGGTCGCCCAGCTCCTGCGCCGCGCCTCCCGCGCCGGCGCGCCCGACTCGCTGGCGTCCGCCGTGGGGCAGGGGGTGGCTCGCGAGCTCTTCGACCTGGTCCGCCGCGCCGCCGAAGGCGGACTCGACGCCGAGGCCGAGCTCCGCGCCGCGGCGCGCACGTACCGAGACCGCGTCCACGCCTGGGAATCCGCCTGACACGTCGGGCTTCACCAGGGCACGGGCATGACCGTGCGGTGTTGGCGTGCGGACGTACCGATAGGCTCTGATGGCATATTGCCTTTCCGATTTAGGAGCGCATCCCGTGGCAACCATCGAGGTCGTATACGCCCGCGAGATCCTTGACTCCCGAGGCAACCCCACGGTCGAGGTCGAGGTGGTGCTCGACGACGGCAGCACCGGCCGCGCGGCCGTGCCGAGCGGGGCGTCCACCGGCCAGTTCGAGGCGGTCGAGCTGCGTGACGGCGGCAAGCGCTATGGCGGCAAGGGCGTGGAGAAGGCCGTTCTCGCCGTGACCGACGAGATCTTCGAGGAGATCAACGGCATCGAGGCCGAGGACCAGCGCATCATTGACCAGATCATGATCGACCTGGACCGCACGCCCAACAAGGCCAAGCTCGGCGCCAACGCCATCCTGGGCGTGTCGCTGGCCGTCGCGAAGGCCGCCGCCGACAGCGCCGACCTGCCGCTCTTCCGCTACGTCGGCGGGCCCAACGCCCACGTGCTGCCCGTGCCGATGATGAACATCCTCAACGGCGGCGCCCACGCCGACACCAACGTCGACATCCAGGAGTTCATGATCGCGCCGATCGGGGCGGAGACGTTCCGTGAGGCCGTGCGCATGGGCACGGAGGTCTACCACGCGCTCAAGAGCGTGCTCAAGGAGAAGGGCTACGCCACGGGCCTGGGCGACGAGGGCGGCTTCGCGCCCAACCTGCCGTCCAACCGCGACGCGCTCGACCTCATCCTGGTCGCCATCGAGCGGGCCGGCTACGTGCCGGGTGACGACATCGCTCTCGCGCTCGACGTGGCCGCCTCCGAGTTCCACAAGGACGGCGTCTACACGATCGACGGCAAGGGCCTGTCGGCGCAGGAGCTGATCGCGTTCTACGAGGACCTGGTCGCCAACTACCCGCTGGTCTCCATCGAGGACCCGCTCGACGAGGAGGACTGGGCCGGCTGGAAGGCCATCACCGAGGCGCTCGGCGACAAGGTGCAGCTCGTCGGCGACGACCTGTTCGTCACCAACCCGGAGCGGCTCGAGCGCGGCATCAAGGAGGGCACGGCCAACGCCCTGCTGGTCAAGGTCAACCAGATCGGCACGTTGTCGGAGACGCTCGACGCCGTGGACCTGGCCCACCGCAGCGGCTACCGGTGCATGATGAGCCACCGTTCCGGCGAGACCGAGGACACGACGATCGCCGACCTGGCCGTCGCGGTCAACTGCGGCCAGATCAAGACCGGGGCCCCGGCCCGCTCCGACCGCGTGGCGAAGTACAACCAGCTGCTGCGCATCGAGGAGCTCCTCGACGACGCCGCCCGCTACGCGGGTCGCGGCGCGTTCCCGCGTTTTCGGCGCTAGTTTCGCGAGGGAGCGCCGTCGCTTTCCTCGCCATGGAGGGAGCGTAGCGACCGGAATGGTGAGGAAAGCGACGGCTCCCCAGCGACCGAGCCGCCTCCGCGGAGCGGAGGCCATAAGCAGGGGTGTGGAGTAGTTGGCGAAGAGACCGCAGTTGACCGGGCGGGCCGCCATCCTGGCCATCGTGGTGTGCGCGATCGCGATGAGCCTGGCCTACCCCGTGCGCGAGTACATCAGCCTGCGCCGCAGCATCGCCGAGCTGCGGGCGGAGAAGGCCAGGGTCGAGGCGGAGAAGCAGTCGCTGCTGGAGCGCGACCGGCAGACCTACGATCCCAACTGGATCAAGAAGACGGCCAAGGAGCGGCTGTTCTACTGCGGGCCGGGCGAGAAGTGCTACGTGGTGATGGAGCGGCAGCCGACCAAGGAGCAGGCGGCCGTGCAGCAGCAGCCGGCGGTGCCGCCGTGGTACCAGACGCTCTGGGAGTCGGTGGAGGCCGTCGACAAGGGCACGGGGCGCCGGGCCGTGACGGGGAAGGAAAGCGTTGGACAGTCCTGAGCGCAGGAGCTCGGCCCGAGAGAGCGAGGGACGAGCCAACGAGGGCCGAAGCGGGCGCGACCATGAGCGCGACGTCGAGGCCGTGCGACGGCAGCTCGGGCGGCCGCCCAGGGGGCTGCGCGCGGTGGCGCACCGCTGCCCGTGCGGCAACCCCGACGTGGTGGAGACCGCGCCGCGGCTGCCCGACGGCTCGCCCTTCCCGACTCTCTACTACCTGACCTGTCCCAAGGCGGCCTCGGCCATCGGCACGCTGGAAGGCTCGGGGCTGATGCGGGAGATGCAGGCCAGGCTGGCCACCGACCCCGAGCTGGCCGCCGCCTACCGGGCGGCGCACGAGGACTACGTCGCCAGACGCGACAAGGCCGCGCAGGAGGAGGGCCTCGAGCCGCTGCCGCGCGACATGCAGAGCACCGGCGGCATGCCGCTGCGGGTCAAGTGCCTGCACGCGCTCGTCGCGCACGAGCTGGCGGCGCCCGGAGTCAACCCGTTCGGCAGGGAGGCGCTCGACGCGCTCCCCGAGTGGTGGAGTGACGGACCATGCGTGTAGCCGCCGTGGACTGCGGCACCAACTCCGTGCGACTGCTCGTCGCCGACGTGGGCGACGATCTCATCGACGACGTCGAACGGCGCATGGAGATCGTACGCCTCGGCCAGGACGTCGACAGGACCGGCAGGCTTGCCCCCGACGCCTTGGAGCGCACGTTCAAGGCCATGCGCGCCTACCGTGAGCTGATCGACCGGCACGGCGCCACCAGGACCCGCGTGGTGGCCACGAGCGCGACCAGGGACGCGACCAACCGGCAGGAGTTCGTGGACGGGGTCCGCGAGATCTTCGGGGTCGAGCCGGAGGTCGTGCCGGGGGCCGAGGAGGCCGAGCTCTCGTTCGTCGGCGCGACCAAGGGCCTGGTGCGACTGTCGCCCGAGACCGAGATGCCGCAGGGGCCGCTGCCCCCTTACCTGGTGGTGGACATCGGGGGCGGGTCCACCGAGTTCGTGGTCGGCGCCGAGCACGCCGAGGCCGCGCTGTCGGTGGACATCGGCTGCGTACGCCTGACCGAGCGGCACCTGAAGGACGCCGGAGACCCGGCTTCCGCGCCGGCGCTGGAGGCCGTGGTGGCCGACATCGAGGCGGCGCTCGACCGGGTCGAGGCGGAGGTGCCCGTCCGGCGGGCTCGCACGCTCGTGGGCCTGGCGGGCTCGGTGACGACGGTCGCGGGCATGGCGCTCGACCTGCCTGCCTACGATTCGTCCAGGATTCACCACTCCCGGATTTCCGCCGGGCAGGTTCACGAAGTGACGCGGCGATTGCTCGCGATGACCCATGGTGAGCGTGCCGAGGTGCCGGTCATGCATCCGGGAAGGGTCGATGTGATTGGCGCGGGGGCGCTAATACTTGACCGGATCGTACGACGTTTCGCGTTTTCCCAGGTCGTGGTCAGCGAGCACGACATCCTTGACGGCATTGCATGGACAATCGCCCGATAACTGAAGAAATCCGGACATTTCCGGTACATGTCATGAGTTGAGTGTGCAATCAGTATTGTGATTAGGTAAAGAGGCATTACGGGGGCTTTGTCATATCGCTGTGCACGAAAGGTGCTGGCGTGGCAACCGTTCCCGAGCGCGTACCTTCCCTCACGGAATGGAGCACTCTCACATGAAGTCTGTTGGGTTAGCACGCAGGGTGGCGGCGTTCGGCGCGTCCGCCGCGGTGCTGGCCGCCATGGCAGCGGGCCTGGTCGCCAGCCCCGCCCAGGCGGCGACGAAGGCCAAGCCCAAGGTCTCGGTGGCGACGCCTTACGCGTCGGACCGGGACTACGAAGGATCCTGCCCGGTCACGGTCAACTTCGCGGCCAAGGTCAAGGTCACCGCGGTCAAGAGCAAGACGAAGGTGGTCTACCGCTGGCTCCACGGCGACGGGTCCAAGGGCAGGATCAAGTCGTTCACGCTCACGGGCAAGGGCACCAAGTGGGTGACGGTCAAGCAGTCCATCACCTTCAACGAGGACGTCGAGGGCTGGGAGGCCGTCCAGGTCCTCGGTCCGCGGAAGGTCACCTCCAAGAAGACCTACTTCTCCGTCACCTGCCAGGAGCCGAAGGAGGTGCGCTCGCACCTCGACCCGCGGGTGTCGGCCCGCGCGTGGGCCAGCCCCGACTCGTACGTCGGCCCCTGCACCCCCGGCGACAAGATCGACTTCGTCGGGCTGATCCAGGCCAACACCCCGAGCTGGGTCCGTTACCGCTGGGTTCTCAACGGTGACGTGGTCGACTACGGCAAGGTCAAGGTCTACGACTCGCGCAAGGTCTACCTCGGCATCTCGCCGCGTCACAGCCAGCGCGGCTGGGCGCAGCTGCAGATCCTGAGCCCCGACGGCACCTCCTCCAACCGGGCCTACTACCGGGTCTGGTGCAAGGACGAGGCTCCGGACGCCAGGGTCTCCGCCTCCGCCTCGGTGTCGACCACCTCGGCCTGCACGCTCAACGCCATGGGCACCATCACCTCGACCGGTCGCGCCCGGGTCTCCTACACCTGGTCGCTGAACGGCAAGACGGTCTCCAGCGGCACGGAGTACTTCGGCTGGAACGGCGGCACGGAGAGCGTCGAGTCGTTCTCCAAGGCACTGACCGGCGATGACGCCAAGGGCGGCTCCGTGACGCTGTCGATCACGGGTCCGAACAACAGCGCCACGATCACCAAGTCCTACGCGCCCTGCGCGACGCCGACCCCGACTCCCACCCCCTCCGCGGGGTGACCGAGGTCGCGTGACTGACTGAGAACCGGGCGGCACCCTCGGGCGCCGCCCGGTTTCTTGTTGCCACTACTTCGCTTTGCACAGTAGTGTTCTTTCCGTGGATCACAGCCAGCTTCTCAAAGGCGTGCTCGACCTCGCCGTGCTCGCCGTGCTCAACGAGCGCGACGGCTACGGATACGACGTGGTGCGCCGGCTCAGGGAGGCGGGCCTGGAAGAGGTGGGCGACGCCTCGGTCTACGGCACACTGCGGCGCCTGTTCAAGGCCGGGGCGCTGACGTCATACGTGGTGGCCTCCGACGAGGGGCCGCACCGCAAGTACTACGGGCTCAACGAGGTCGGCAGGGACATGTACGCCGCCTCGGCCAAGACGTGGGCCTCTTTCTCGGCCACCATGGCCTCCCTGCTCAAGGAGGGACAAGCATGACCCCCGACCAGTACGCGCAGGCCGTACGGGATGCCCTCGCCGGCCACCCCGACCGCGAGGAGCTGCTCGAAGACCTCGACGACCACCTGGCCGAGATCGCGGCGGAGTCGGATCTGCCGCTGGAGGACCGGCTCGGACGGCCGGAGGTCTACGCGGAGGAGCTGGCGGCGGCCTACGGAGACCGGCCTGAGAGCCGCAGGAAGCGCCGTCGCAGCCCTCGGGCGTGGGTGCTGGGCGCGCACACCAGGCTGATGCACCAGGGCCCGTACCGGAGCTTCGTGGGCTTCCTGCCGGAGCTGCGGCCCGGATGGTGGGTGCTGCGCGGCTACCTGCTGGCCATGCTGCTGCTGGCGGTCACCGGCGAGGGCGGGCTCGTCCCCGGGAACGTCGCGGGCTGGGCCCTGGTCGCGGCGGGCGTGTGCGCCTCGGTCTGGCTCGGCAGGCGGCGCAGGGGGCGGCTGTCCACGGGGCTCATGGCGGCGCTCAACCTGGTCGCGGCGCTGACGTTGTTCGCCGGGATGATCTCGGCCAGTGAGCACGGCCCGGACCCGGCGACCGTCGCCATGGTGGCGCCCCAGCAGGTGTGGGTGGATCCGGCGTCGTCCAACGAGGGCGTCTACAACATCAAGCCCTACGCCAAGGACGGCACCCCGCTGGCCGACGTCTACCTCTACGACCAGGACGGCAAGCCGCTGACCACCAACCCCGAGGACTACGGCTACACGGTCGACCGGTCGTGCGGCGAGCCCATACTCAACCGCTACCCGCTGCCGCTGATCGAGCAGACCGTGGAGGACACGGAGGGCGCCGCCAAGGCGGCTTCGTGCCCGACTCCCACGCCCAGCCCGACACCCAGTCCGACGCGGGGCAAGTGATCGGGCACCATCGGTGTCATGAGCTTCGTACCTCCTGGCACCGGCTGGCCTGACGACCCGGCGACCGCCGACACCCCGGTCGCGCTCGACCCCGCGGACGTGCGCCGCCTCGCCGCCACCAGTGACACCCTCGCGGAGCTCACGGCCCGGCAGTCCGTCTGCCGTACCTGTCCCCGCCTGGTGGAATGGCGCGAGCAGGTCGCCGACGTGAGGCGGCGCGCGTTCGCGGACCAGACGTACTGGGGCCGTCCGGTCCCCGGCTGGGGTGACGAGCGGCCGCGGATCCTGATCGTCGGGCTCGCGCCGGCCGCGCACGGCGGCAACAGGACCGGACGGATCTTCACCGGTGACCGCAGCGGCGACTGGTTGTTCGCCTCGCTGCACCGCAGCGGCCTGGCCGCGCAGGAGACCAGCACGCACGCGGGCGACGGGCAGCGGCTCATCGGCGCGCGGGTGCTGGCGTCGGTGCGTTGCGCCCCGCCCGCGAACAAGCCCACGCCCGAGGAGAAGGCCGCGTGCTTCCCATGGATGGCGCGCGAGGTGCAGCTCGTCGCGCCGTACGTGCGGGTGGTGGTGGCGCTCGGCGGCTACGCCTGGCAGGCCGTGTGGCCCGCGCTCAAGGACGCCGGTTACGAGCTGCCGCGCAGCAGGCCGCCGTTCGGGCACGGCGTCGAGGTCGAGGTCCGGTACGCCGGCGCGCCCGTCACGCTGATCGGCTGCTACCACCCCAGCCAGCAGAACACGTTCACCGGCCGCGTCACCGCCCAGATGCTGGACGACATCTTCACCAGGGCCAGGTCACTGGCTGTGTGACGCGTTGCACCACCCCCGGATTGGATTCATCAAGTGCGCTTGACGTAAGCTTGTGAATGCTTTCACAAGCACTCCACGAGGGATGGGGCCTCAGGATGAACAAGCACATCTTGATCGTCGGCGGTGGATACGTCGGCCTGTACACAGCGCTCCGGCTGCAGCGCAAACTCCATCGGGAGCTGCGCGGCGGCGAGGCACGCATCACGATCATCGACCCCCAGTCCTACATGACCTACCAGCCCTTCTTGCCTGAGGCGGCTGCGGGTAACCTCTCACCCAGGCACATGGTGGCGCCGCTGCGGCGGATCCTGCCCAAGGTGCAGATACTCAACGGCACGGTCACCAAGATCAACCACTCTGAGCGCACTGTCACGTTCCAACCGGCCGAGGGCGCCTCGCGGCAGGTGTCCTACGACGTGATCGTGATGGCGGCCGGATCGATCTCGCGCACGCTGCCCATCCCCGGCCTCACGGACATCGGCATCGGCTTCAAGACCGTGGGCGAGGCCATCGCGCTGCGCAACCGCGTGCTGTACCTGCTCGACTTGGCGGAGTCGACCGACGACCCAGAGGTGCGGCGCAGGGCGCTCACGTTCGTCGTGGTCGGGGCAGGGTTCGCCGGCGTCGAGGCGCTCGCCGAGCTGGAGGACATGGCCAAGCACTCGACGCGCTACTACCGCAACATCAGGCCGTCGGACATCCGCTGGGTGCTCGTGGAGGCAACCAAGCGGGTGCTGCCCGAGGTCGGCCCCGAGATGGGCAAGTGGACGCTGGAGCAGCTGCGCGAGCGCGGCATCGAGGTCAAGCTCGAGACCCGGCTGGAGTCCTGCGTCGGCGGCCACGTGATCCTCTCGGACGGCTCGGAGTTCGAGGCGGAGACGCTCGTGTGGACCGCGGGCGTCAAGCCCAGCCCCGTCGTGAACGACAGCGACCTGCCGCTCGACGAGCGTGGCCGGATCAAGGCCACCGCCATGCTCACGGTCGCCGGCGTCTCCGGCGCCTTCGCGGCCGGCGACGCCGCAGGGGTGCCCGACGTGACGAACCCCGGCCAGTTCTGCGCCCCGAACGCGCAGCACGCCGTCCGGCAGGCCAAGGTGCTGGCCGACAACATCGTCCGTCACCTGCGCGGACAGCAACTGGTCGAATACCGCCACAAGTATGTCGGATCGGTCGCCGGTTTGGGCCTTCACCAAGGCGTCGCCAATGTCTACGGCGTCAAGCTTCGCGGATTCCCTGCGTGGTTCATGCACCGCACCTACCATCTGTCGCGGGTGCCGACGCTGAACCGCAAGGTCCGCGTCGTCGTCGACTGGACCCTGGCCCTGTTCTTCAAGCGGGAGACGATCTCGCTGGGTGAGATGGAGCACCCGCGTGAGGACTTCAAGGCCGCGGTCGCGACGACCCGCCGCTAGCCCAGGCAAGGCAGCGCCCCGGCGAGCCTCGCCGGGGCGTTTCGGCACCCCTGGTCGCAAGCGGAAGGGGTACCACGGGTGGGGCTCTCAGCGGTGACCGTGCTCGGCGTCGACCGGCCCGGCGTGATCGCCGCAGTCACCGGTTCGCTCGCCGACTGCGGAGCGAACATCCAGGACTCGACGATGACGTTGCTCGGCGGCCATGTGGCGATGATGCTGCTGGTGTCGGGCGATCTGGACTCCGCCGAGCTCCTCAAACGCCTGTGCGCACCCGACCTCGTGGTGACCGCCTCCGCCATCGAGGCCCAGCGCCACTTCTGCGAGGAGGGAGGCGGCCTCGGTTATGTGCTGACCGTGCACGGGCCCGACCGGCCGGGGATCATCTCGGCCATCAGCGCGGTGCTGGCCGCGGACGGGGGCAACATCACCGGGATGAGCACCAGGCTCACCGGCCGCCTGTACGTGCTGATCGCCGACGTCGAGCTGCCGAAGGAGGTGGACGTGGCGGCGCTCATGCGCAGGCTGGCGGCCGTCGGCACCAGTCTGGACTCAGAGATCACCTTCCGCCCGGTCGAACCGGATCTGCTGTGAACGGGTGGGTCGGCTCGCGCTGGGCGGTGGCCGGAGCTCGCGCGGGGACCCCGCGCGAGGTGCTCGGCGCCCCCCACCCCCTCCTGTCCGCCACGGCGGAGCCGGTCGATCCGACCGACCCCGAGATCGTGGCCGCCGCCGCCGACCTTCTCGCCACTCTGCGCCAGGAGACCTCCACGACCGGCCTGGCGGCCCCTCAGATCGGCCTGAGCTGGCGCCTGATCGCCTTTGACACCCGGCTCCACCCCAGAAGCCGTTCGTGGGCCGGAGAGCTCGTCCTGGCCAATCCACGGCTCGCCAGCGCCTCACACTGGGACCCCGGGCGGGAGGGGTGCGCGTCCATCCCAGGGCTCACCGCAGATGTCCTCCGCGCCAGCCGTATCACCGTGCATGGGCATTTGCCAGGCACGGGCGAGCCCGTCACCATCGAAGCGGACGCCCTCGAAGCCCGCTGCATTCAGCACCAACTGGACCATCTGGACGGCCTACTCTTCTTGGACAGAGTGCCTGGAGCGCTATCCCTTCACCGCAGACTTCACAGTTGTGACTCTTGATGCGAAGTTGTGCTCCTCGGAAGTATGGTCTGTTTCGTATGATTGCGGCGCCCCCGTAGCCCAATGGCAGAGGCAAACCCCTTAAAAGGGTTGACGTGCGGGTTCGAATCCCGCCGGGGGCACTTGCCGTCTTCTTCGCCTTTGGGTCTCTGACCTGGAGGTTTACCGCGATCGTCGGACGGCCTTTGCTGCGGCCGATATCGAGTTGTTACGCAGCCGGGCGCTCAGCGGCCGCAACGCCCCTAGTGGCAGGGGATGCCGGTCTTGGCGAGGTGCCGGTCGAGCCGCTCCTGGAGGGGGCGAGTAAGCTAGCTGGGCGTCGTTTGCTTTTCACCTCTGACCATATTGACAAGGCGCGGTTTTTCTGCATCTTCCGGCTTCTCTGGGACGTTTCTTTCTGTGAATGCTCGGCTACAACCTTACTGCCGGTCTTTTCGCGCGGACGGACAGTAAAAGGCGCTTGCGGCGGCCTCGCCCGCCCGGTGCCCGCCGGCGGAGGCTGGATGATCTTGAAATAGCCCCGATGACCTTGGGAACTCGGCGGCGGGCCCGTTCGTTGAGATCGCTGCCGAAGTCCCGAATGAACATCGATCTGATACGCCAGTTGACCAAGGTGCCGCTGCGCCCCGTAGGCTCGGCGTCACAGGAGGCAGCGATGGAGAGCAAGAACCCCGTTTTCAGCCGGTCGCGGCAGCAGGCCGCGGGCTGGGCTGGGCCGACACCGTCACCCAGCCAGTTGCAGAACATGTACGACGCTCCGTCGTACGCTCAGCCCACCCGGCCCGCATACCGCACCATGACGCTCGACGACGTCGTCGTGCGCGGATTCCTCACCCTGGGGACGCTCGTCGTGGCAGCGGCCGCGGCGTGGGTCCTCAACGTCCCGCCCATGGTCGCCATCGGCGCCGCCGTGGTCGCGATGATCCTGGGGCTGATCGCCTCGTTCACGCAGAGCACCAACCCGGCGCTCATCCTGGCGTACGCCGCCTTCGAGGGCGTGTTCCTCGGCAAGATCAGCTCCGTCTTCGAGGGCCTCGTCAGCGGCATCGTGCTGCAGGCCGTGCTCGGCACGGCGTTCGCGTTCGGCGCGGTGCTGACGGTCTACTCGTTGCGGATCATCCGCGTCACGCCCAAGCTCGTGAAGTTCGGCCTCGCCGCCGGCATCGCGGCGCTCGGGCTGCTGCTGGTCAACATGCTCGTCGGCCTGTTCGCCGAGGGCGGCCTCGGCCTGCGCACCGACAGCCCGATCGGCTGGGCGTTCAGCATCGTCATGATCCTGATCGGCTGCTTCTTCCTGCTGCTCGACTTCGACTCGATCGAGCAGGGCGTCAAGCAGGGCGCGCCGGACAAGTTCGCCTGGCAGTGCGCGTTCGGCCTGACGCTGAGCCTGGTCTGGATCTACCTCGAGGTGCTCCGTTTCGTCAGCTATTTCACCAGTAGCGACTGATCGTTAACCTCTGCTTCACCATCGAGGGCCTCGCCGTTTCGGCGGGGCCCTCGCCGTATGCGACCGAAAATCTACTTGCCGTCACAAAATGATGCCTGGTTGGGGGGTTGCCATTCGGACGTTGGTGTTGCAGTGTCGAGCCAAGGACCGTTATCCGCGGAGGTGCCCATGTCCTTGAACCACTCACCGGAGACGCAGACCAAGCTCATCGCCAGAGTCCCGGCCATAACGGGACGCGAACTCCCAGAGTGGTTCCAAGCCATCGACAACGGCCCAGCCTTCCTGAGGTGCGACGAACGGGCCAATTGGCTCGCCGACGAGCACGGGCTGTCCCACGGCTATGCCGCCGCGATCGTGCACGAGCACGAGCGGCACCGCCGTAACCGCATGGGCTTCATCTAAGCCCATCCAACCCCGCGCCCGTGCCCGAAGCGCGGGCGCGTCATCATGGCTGGATGGATCTCGACAAGGCACTCGCCTTCCTCCGCGCCAACCACCAGGCCATCCTTCTCACCAGGCATCGCGACGGGCGCCCGCAGATGTCTCCGGTGACCGCCGGGGTGGCGGGTGACCAGATCGTCATCAGCACCCGGGAGACGGCCGTCAAGGTGCGCAACGTCCGCCGCGACCCGAACGTCTCGCTCTGCGTCTTCACCAACGCCTTCTACGGCGACTGGATCCAGGTGGACGGCACGGCCGACCTCCTCTCGCTGCCGGACGCCATGGAGGGCCTGGTGTCGTACTATCGCGACATCTCAGGCGAGCACCCGGACTGGGACGACTACCGCGCCGCCATGATCCGCGAACGTCGCGTCCTGCTCCGCATCACCCCGGCCCACGCCGGTCCGGACTTCCGCGGCTGACTCCACCCGGAGCCCGCACGGCGCCGGCGCGAGACGTACAGCGCCTGCGCCGTGACGGACGGAGGGTCGAAACTCAGCTCAGCCGCTCAAGGATCATCGCCATGCCCTGGCCGCCGCCGACGCACATCGTCTCGAGCCCGATGGACTTGTCATGGTGCTGCAGGCTGTTGATCAGCGTGGAGGTGATGCGCGCCCCCGTCATCCCGAACGGGTGCCCCACGGCGATGGCCCCGCCGTTCACGTTGAGCCGCTCCAGCGGGATCCCCAGATCCCGATAAGACGGGATCACCTGTGCCGCGAAGGCCTCGTTGATCTCCACGAGGTCGATGTCCTCGATCGCCATCCCCGCCCGCGAGAGCGCCTGCTTGGAGGCCTCCACCGGCCCCAGCCCCATGATCTCCGGGGACAGCCCCGTGACGCCGGTCGAGACGATCCGGGCCAGCGGCGTGATCCCCAGCTCGGCGGCCTTCACGTCGCTCATCACGACGACAGCCGCCGCCCCGTCGTTCAGCGGGCAGCAGTTGCCGGCGGTCACGGTCCCGTCGGGCCGGAAGACCGGCTGGAGGTCGGCGACCTTCTCGTACGTCGTCCCCGCCCGCGGCCCGTCGTCCTTCTCCACCACCGTTCCGTCGGGCAGCGTCACCGGCGTGATGTCCTTCGCCCAGAACCCGTCGGCCAGCGCCTTCTCCGCCAGGTTTTGGGAGCGCACCCCGAACTCGTCCTGGTCCCGCCGCGTGACCCCCTTGAGCTGGGCGAGGTTCTCGGCGGTCTGCCCCATCGCGATGTAGATGTCGGGCACATCGCCGTCCTCGCGCGGGTCGTGCCACACCCTCCCGCCCTCGCCGAAGGCCTTGGTGCGCGCCACGGCCTCCGTGAAGATCGGGTTCTGTGTGTCGGGCAGCGAGTCGGAGTTCCCCTTGGTGAACCGGGACACCATCTCCACCCCCGCCGACACGAACACGTCGCCCTCGCCCGCCTTGATCGCGTGGAAGGCCATCCGCGTGGTCTGCAGCGACGAGGAGCAGTACCGCGTCACGGTCGTGCCGGGCACGTTGTCCAGCCCGAGCATCACCGACACGACCCGGGCCATGTTGAACCCCTGCTCGCCCCCGGGCAGCCCGCACCCCAGCATGATGTCGTCGATGGACGAGGGATCGAGCTGGGGCACCTTGGCCAGCGCCGCCTGGATCATCTGCACGGTCAGGTCGTCGGGGCGGATCTCCTTGAGCGAGCCCTTGAAGGCCCGGCCGATCGGGGAACGCGCGGTAGCGACGATGACTGCCTCGGGCATGGCCCCTCCTTTGTCGGTGCTACAGATAGAACTATATTCGGTCCTATCCGTACATACCCGGAGCGGTCGCGGTTTGGTCGTTGACGGCGTGGATCGCCCCCTTCTCGTCGCGCCACAGCCGCCACCCGTCCTGGCTGCCCGTGAACCACGGGGGCGGCACGACGTCGCCCTGGACCCGCTTGCCGGTGGCGAGGTCGTACTCGCAGAGGGCGGCCGTCGAGTAGAAGCCCGGCGCCTGCCCCCGCAGCGGCAGCGGCTTGGGATCGGTGACGCAGAAGGACCAGCCGCGCTGCTCCTCGACCGGCACGGGCTTGCCCGAGGCCAGGTCGAACGCCGAGCCCTTGGCGTTGTGCTTGAGGAAGCCCAGCTTGTCCATCCGGTCGGGGAAGGCCAGCCACCAGCCGGAGCCGGGGACGTCGGTCGCGGTGATCTGCCCGAGCACCCGGCCACTCTCCGATTCCAGCCGGGCGAAGCCGCCGTAGGCCCCCTGGCGGTCGACGGGGCGCACGACGGGCGCGTAGCCGGGGTTGCCGCTGGGGTAGACGCGCACGACGGAGGGGCGCATCCAGCTGATCGTCCCGTCACCGATCTTGACGGAGAAGAGGCCGAAGGTGGAGACCTTCTTGGTCTGCGGGTTGGTGTAGGGGGCGACGTAGCCGACCAGGTTGTCACCCGTCGCGCCGAACGCCCATCCGCCCGACATGTCGATGCCCGGGCCGAGCGCCTGCTCGATCGGCTGCTGCCACTGGAGCTTGCCGGTCTTGAGCTCGTACGACTCGATCATGGGGTTGGCGGCCAGCCTGAGCAGCAGGACCCGCGCCGGGTCCGACCACTCCACCTCTGAGATCCCCGGCAGCTTCCACAGGAGCTTGCCCGTGGCCGGGTCGAGCACCACCGTGCGGGCCTTGGCCAGAGCGGTGTGCTCGGACACGCAGACGTACGGACCGCAGCGCTGCGGTCCGAACGTCGAGTGCATCGGCCTGGTCCACTTCTGCGCCCCGGAACGGGCGTCACGGGCGACGAGCGTGGCGTTCCAGCGGCCGCTCTTGGCCGGGTCGAGCGCGACGACCACTCCTTGCCCCTGGGCCGTCTCCACGATCGCGGGGGTCGAGACGCCCATGCCGGGCAGGCGGCCCGCCATCGTGGCCGGGTGCGCCCACAGCCGCTTGCCGTCGCGGAGGCCGACGGCGACGGTCTCGAGTGTGCCGTCGGACTTCATGGAGGTGGTGGCGACCACCCCGCCCGCCACCGCCATCCGGCTGACGACGTTGACCTGGGTGTTCTGCCAGGTCGGGAAGTTCGTGGTGGTGGCCGCGTCGCTGCCGGAGCAGGCGGCCGCGGCGAGGGTTCCTACGAGGGCTCCTGCGAGGGCGATGGACGGTTTCCAGGGGGGCCGCTGCACGGGCAATCCACTCCAAAGAGGACGAGGAGTGGCGACTCCGGCGCGCAGAGTAACCGGCACCGGGCGTGTCCCGCCTGGCCTGAGCGTCGGACGTCAGGCGTCGTCGAGCGTCTCGTCGAGCCTGGACGTCAGACGCCGGGCGTCGTTGAACGTCACGCCGAGCCGCCGGCGGAGCAACGTCGCCCACTTCCCGTGCAGGCCCGTCGCCCGCCCGTCGACCCGGGTCGCGGTGACCTCGGTGCCGGGCTCCTCCGCGGCCGTAGCCGCCGCGAGGTAGATCGGTTGCAGTGCTTCGCCACGTGCGGGCCGCGGCTCAGGCCACAGCCCCAACGCAGCGCACACCGACGGTAGCACTGCGTTAGCGGCCTGCGCGTAACCTCGGGCAGATGGATGGAAACGATCCGGTCCGAACATTTCTGTCGGATTTGTAGCGAACTCTGGCCCCAGGACGTCCGCGAACGCCACCGTACGGCCGCCCGCGTCGACCACCGCCACCGTCTGCGCCGCCGCGAGCTGGCGGCTCCAGCGCCGCGTCACCCAGCGCAGCGGCTGCGCGATCGGCCGCACCGTGCCGAGATCGGGACAGGTGCCCACGACCACCTCGACCCCCGCGTCACGCAGCCGCCGCACCGCCTTGGTCAGATGGCGTACGGCGATCGCCGGCGGCGTCTGCGTGATGATGTCGTTGGCCCCCACGAAGATCACCGCCACGTCGGGCTCCATGGCCAGGGCCTTGTCCACCTGCTCGCCCAGCTCGGACGACGGCGCGCCCGACTTGCCGGCGACGAGCAGGTGCACCGGACGCTCCGCCACCGAGGCCAGGCCGTTGGCGAGCAGCACACCCGGGGTGTCGCTGTGTTCCGTCATGCCGAGCCCGACGGAGGTGGAATCGCCGAGCATGGCCATCTTGAGTGGTTCGCCGGGGAAGTCGCCGTACGTCCCGTCGGACGGCGGCCCGTCGAGCCCGTGCGGGCGCCCGATGGCCTTGCGCGCGAGCAGCCCTTCGGCGATCAGCAGACCGTATGCCGTGGCGCCGAGAGCGGTCAGCCCGCCACCACCGAGCGCCGCCGCGGCGGCGATCTTGCGTGCCGCACGCGCCATACCAGCTGGCCAGACCACGGTACGTGTCCTCCTAGTCGGACTCGGCGGTAGCGTTTGCTTGAAAACTAGTCGAGGGCCTGCCACCCCCAATGGATCTCGGCCACAGACAAGCTGACCAAGCTTCGGCAAAGAAGGTGAACACCTCGGTGCGCGTTTACGATTCCCTGGTCGATCTGATCGGGAACACTCCGCTCGTCCGGCTGCACAAAGTCAATGCGGGGTTGCCCGCCCAGGTGCTGGCCAAGGTCGAGTATCTCAATCCGGGAGGCTCGGTCAAGGACCGCATCGCGGTACGGATGATCGAGGCCGCGGAGGCGTCGGGCGCGCTGCGTCCCGGCGGCGTGATCGTCGAGCCGACTTCCGGCAACACCGGCGTGGGGCTGGCGATCGTGGCTCAGCAGAAGGGGTACCGGTGCCTGTTCGTGGTGCCGGACAAGGTGGCCCAGGACAAGATCTCGGTGCTGCGGGCGTACGGGGCGGAGGTCGTGGTCTGCCCGACCGCGGTCTCGCCCGATCACCCTGACTCGTACTACTCGGTGTCCGACCGGCTGGCCCGCGAGGTGCCGAACGCCTGGAAGCCCGACCAGTACTCCAACGTCAACAACCCCGACTCCCACTACCACTCGACGGGTCCGGAGATCTGGGAGCAGACCGAGGGCCGGATCACCCACTTCGTCGCGGGCATCGGCACCGGCGGCACGATCAGCGGCACCGGCCGCTACCTCAAGGAGATCTCCGGCGGGCGGGTGAAGATCATCGGGGCCGACCCCGAGGGCTCGGTCTACTCGGGCGGCACCGGCCGGCCGTACCTCGTGGAAGGGGTCGGCGAGGACATCTGGCCGGCCACGTACGACACCAAGATCTGCGACGAGATCATCGCGGTGTCCGACAAGGAGTCGTTCAACATGACCCGCCGGCTGGCCCGCGAGGAGGGGCTCCTGGTCGGCGGCTCGTGCGGGATGGCGGTCGTGGCGGCGCTGCGCGTGGCGGCCACGGCGGCGCCCGACGACGTGATCGTCGTGCTGCTGCCGGACGGCGGCCGCGGCTACCTGTCGAAGATCTTCAACGACGACTGGATGGCCGACTACGGCTTCCTGACCACGTCCTCCGAAGAGGGGCTGGTCGGCGACGTGCTGTCCAGGAAGGGGCCGGGGCTGCCGGAGTTCGTGCACGCGCATCCGCACGAGTCCGTCAAGACCGCCATCTCGATCATGCGCGAATACTCGGTCTCCCAGCTCCCGGTGATGAAGGAGGAGCCGCCGGTCATGGCGGCCGAGGTGGTCGGCTCCATCGTCGAGCGCGACCTCCTCGAAGCCCTCTATCACGGCAGGCTCTCCTCCGACGACCCGATCGCCGATCACATGTCAGCGCCGCTACCCATGATCGGCAGTGGTGAACCTGTGTCCCGTGCGGTTGAAGCGCTGGAGAAGGCCGATGCGGCGGTCGTGCTTGAGGACGGCAAGCCGTCGGGCCTGATCACCAGGCAGGACCTGCTCGCCTTCCTGGCCAACCACTAGGGCTTTCTGCTCGACTCGATCACGGTGCCGAGGCCCTCGTGGCCGTGCCCCTCGGCGTCGGCGCGCTCGAACAGCGCTTTGAGCGCGCCCGGCACCGTGGTCTCCAGCCCGGCCTCAGCCAGCGCCTCGTGCCGCCAGGGCCGCTGCCTGCGAGCTAGGGGAGGGGGAACTCGGCGACCACCTCCCAGGCGCCCTGCGGGGAGGGGCCCGCGTGGAGCCGGCCGCCCAGCGCCTCGACCCGTTCGGCCATCCCCACCAGCCCGAACCCGCCGCCGAGGCGGGAGACCCGCGGATCTGACGCGGCCCCGAAGTTCCGCACCCGCAGCACCACCGCCTTCTCGTGGCGCCGCAGATCCGCTTCGACCCAGGCGGCGCGGGAGGCGTGCTTGCGCACGTTCGTGAGCGCCTCCTGGAGCACCCGGTGCAGGGTGGTCATGACCTCCGGCGGCAGCGTGCGATCGTCCAGCCCCTGCCCGATCTCGAACGCCACCTGCGGCCCGTCAGCGGAGAACCGGTCGGTCAGCATCCGCAGGTCGGCCAGCGTGACGCCGGGCTTGCGGGCCGCGTCGTCCTCGGTACGCAGCACCGTGACCATGCGCCGCATCGAGGTCAGCGCCTCCGAACCGGCCGCGGCGATGGCGTCGAGCGCGGGCGTGACCGCCTCCGGGCTCGTCTCGGCGACCGTTCGCGCGGCCTGGGCCTGGACCACGATGCCCGTGATGTAGTGGGCGACCAGGTCGTGCAGTTCCCTGGCCAGCTCGAGCCGTTCCGCCCGCCGTACCGAGTGGACGGCCTCCACGCGGCGCTCCTGCTGGAAGCGGAGGTAGCCGCCGACGCCCGTCGCCGTCGACCACCCTGCGAACAGCAGGAACGAGAACACCAACCCCGCGTTGTGGTACTGGCGCCCGACGGCCTCGGCCATCAGCACGATCAGCCCCACGCACGCGAGCAGCGCCGCCCGCCGGACCGGCTCCACGTGCCGCAGCACGCCGATGATCAGGATGAGCAGAGACCCGGTCTCCGCCATGCCGGGCGCGGCCACGAGCCCGCTGCTCCCGAGCACGACCGACGTGCAGAGAGACAGGGCCAGCAGGGCGCTGAACCCTTCGACCCGGCGCTTGCGCCGCAGCGCCACGGCCGCGATGCCGCACGCGCCGCAGAAGGGCACGAGCCACTGGAAGCTCCCGATGCCGACGGCCAGTACGAGGTCGATCAGCAGCATCATGCCCAGCCAGCCGATCATCGCGATCTCGCTGAGCCGCCGGATCCAGTACACGATGCGCTTGGTCTCCCCCACGGCCCCGAGCCTAGGCCGGAAGTCGTACATGTCGTATCAACCGTTCGGCCGAGCCGGGCCGCCAGAGACCAATCCTTCAGCGGAGGCGGAAGCCGGGGGACGTACCCGATGCTGGGATATGTCGGAAGGGGACAGGAAATGGTGGCTATCGGGTTCGTGTTGCTGGGCGTCGGGCTGCTGGTCGGGGTGCTGCTCGCGCTGGCCGACCCAGTTCTGCTCTCCCGCATCAACGGGGAGGCCGCGGAGGGCGGCAGCGGCCGGTTCGTCGAGGCGGACATCGTACGGCTCGAGCGCCGCCAGGACCGCAACGAGCCGCAGGCGGCCTGAGGACCTGGCTCGCGCGGGCATGGTGCGCGAGCCATCGCGGGGCCGTTGGGGGACGGCGTCCCGCGAGCGGCCCGCGATCCGGAGGGGACGGATCGCGGGCCGACTTCCATTAACGTGGCCTCTATGAGCAACGGTTTTGAGACGCTGGCCATCCACGCAGGTCAAGAGCCCGACCCGGTGACGGGTGCGGTCGTTCCGCCTATCTACGCGACGTCCACCTACAAGCAGGACGGTGTGGGGGGCCTGCGTTCCGGATATGAGTACAGCCGCTCGGCCAACCCCACCAGGACGGCGCTGGAAGAGGCGCTGGCGGCGGTGGAGGGCGGCGTGCGCGGGCTGGCGTTCGCCTCGGGGCTGGCCGCCGAGGACACCCTGCTGCGCACGGTGTGCAAGCCGCAGGACCACGTCATCATCCCCAACGACGCGTACGGCGGGACGTACCGGCTGTTCGCCAAGGTCCACCAGCGCTGGGACCTGCACTACGACCCGGTCCCGCTGCACGACCTCGACGCCGTGGCGGCGGCGATGACCCAGAAGACGAAGGTCGTCTGGGTCGAGACCCCCACCAACCCGCTGCTCGGCATCGCCGACATCGCCGCGCTGGCGCAGCTGGCCCACGACAACGGCTCGCTGCTGGTGGTCGACAACACCTTCGCGTCGCCGTACCTCCAGCAGCCACTGCTGCTGGGGGCGGATGTCGTCGTCCACTCGACCACCAAATACGTGGGCGGGCACTCCGACGTGGTCGGCGGCGCGCTGATCACCGTCGATCGCGGGCTGGGGGAGGAGCTGGCCTACCACCAGAACGCGATGGGCGCGGTGGCCGGGCCCTTCGACGCGTGGCTGACGCTGCGCGGGCTCAAGACGCTCGGCGTACGCATGGATCGCCACTGCGACAACGCCGAGCGCGTCGTCGACCTGCTGCTGGCCCACCCCCGGGTGACCCAGGTGCTCTACCCGGGGCTGGCCGAGCACGCGGGGCACGAGGTGGCGGCCAAGCAGATGAGGCGGTTCGGGGGCATGGTGTCGTTCCGCGTCGCCGGTGGCGAGGCGGAGGCCGTGGAGGTGTGCAACCGGGCGAAGATCTTCACGCTGGGCGAGTCGCTGGGCGGAGTGGAGTCGCTGATCGAGCATCCGGGCAGGATGACGCACGCCTCGGCGGCCGGGTCGCCGCTGGAGGTGCCCAGCGACCTGGTGCGGCTGTCCGTCGGCATCGAGACCATCGACGACCTGCTCGCGGACCTCACGCAGGCGCTCGGGTAAGCGTCTGAAGGCCCTCAGCCGGTCGGGACCACCATCAGGAAGAGGATCACCAGCCAGATCACGGACAGGAGCCCGCTGATCGCGGCGATCCGCCCGTTCTGCACCTTCGCGTCGTCCTCGGCGCTCTCGCTCGAGAGCGCCCGGACGGCGGTACGCAGGTCGCGGTCGATGATGACGAGCAGCACCGCGGCCACGATGAACAGCGTCATCGAGGCTGTCATGTACCACTTGCCGAGCAGCCCTTGGCCCATGACCGCGCCGAGCGCCAGCCCGAACACGAACACGCCCAGGGTGCCGAGACTGTAGATCCTCGTCAGGCGCTGGATGAACTGCAGCGCGGACACGTTCTTGTTGCGGATGACGCGCGGCGCGGCCATCGTCGCGGCGGTGACCGGGCCGATGGTGAAGATCGCGAATCCGATGTGCAGCCAGAGAAGCAGGGACGACATGCCGCAGAGACTAGTCGCCGGTGATCTCGCTGGGGGACTCGACACCCTCTTTGCTCTTCTCGGAGCACCGCATGATCAGCTCTGTGGTCGCGACGGCGACGACCATCAGGACGATGAGGAGAACCGTGGCTATCATGAGGCACCCCTCCTTACCCGTGTCGGACTTAAATATCGTCCGTAATGACTAGACGTCCGTGCAACGGAATAAGTTCGCCCCGGGTATGGTTGCTACCTGTCTTTTTCTTCTTACCGTTAGGGCACAAGGGGGTGCCGTCCGTGGCCATCAGGCACGTCGAGCCGTACACCGACGAGTGGCTGCAGCAGCCGACCAGCTATGTGCGGCAGGTCATCGACGTTCTCGGACCTGAGGTGGCGGACTGGTGGGAGGGGCCCTGCGATCCGCGCGACGCCACTCTCCGGCTCGCCGACGGCACCGCGCTGGTGTGGGACGAGGAGAGCGGCTGGCGCCTGGGCACGTTCGTCTCGGGCGGCCGCGGCGCCCACACCGAGCTGAACGGCATCCGTTACCTGGGCCACGGTCTCCTGCCCAAGCCGGAACGCGTACCGACGGCCCTCAGCGACGCGAGGGCCGGAGTCGGCGCCAGCTCCGCCTGGCGGCCCTGCTACCGCTCCCACCGCAACTGCCGCGACGGCTTCGACGTGGCCCTCGCCTTCTACACCCGCCTCATCGACGCCTAGCGCCACCTCGCGAGCCTGGACCTCCGGGAGAGGCCCAGGCCCTGGCGACTCAGCAGCCGTCGGTCACGTAGCAGCCCTTCACGTACCACTTGCCGCTGTAGTAGGCGCCGCTCGTGGCCTTGCTCGTGCTGCCCTTGTAGACCAGGCTGCCCGGCACGTACGAGCAGGACGAGGTGGAACAGAAGTAGCCGTAGACCCGGAAGTAGGTCTCCAGCCCGCTGGTGCACTTGACGCTCACGGAGTGGTCGGTGCTCCCGGTCTTGGAGCAGCCGCTGATCGCGGCGGCGGGGGAGGCGGTGCCGCCGATGAGGGCGGCGGCCCCGAGAGCGATGCCGGCAACGCTGGAAAGGATCTTTTTCGTCACGGACGTTCATGATCGCGTGTCAGGGCCGATCTTGACAAGTGGTTTCTCGGCGCCGCGTCACTTCCGGAAGTAGGCGCGAGCCGTCGGGAGCAGGAGCAGGACGATGACGGCCAGCGAGGCCAGCATGGTGAAGGCGAGGCGGCCGTTGGACACGGCGAGCAGCCACGCCGGGTAGACGCGCCCGCCGGCATCGAAGATCGCCTGCACGTCCGCGGTCTCACCGAGGATCGCCTGGAAATCCCGCACCCGCGACACTTGGGTGGCGAGGATGAAGACGTCCAGGGCGAGGAAGATCGGTTGAACGATCAGGGTCAGGATCCGGCCGATGCGCTTCCCCGCGAGGTTCAGCCACGCCAGGATCGCGGCGATCGCCGTGGTGGCCAAGGGCAGCACCAGCGCATAGCCGCCCTCGTCGAGCTGGATGCCGTTCTCGGCCAGGATGGAGGGGGACAGGCCTTGCCGGACGAGTTCGGCCTCGATCGCGGCCTTGACTTCGGCGCCGTAGACGAGGCCCGCCACGGGGGCGATCAGGAAGGCCAGCGCGAACAGCAGCTGCAGGACGGCGGCGACGGTGACGGTGCGGGGACGGGTCTGGGACTTGGTGTTCTCCATGTGGCAGACGATCGCGCCCCCCGCTGATACGGCAGTCACACGGCGCTGAGACGGCTCCTCCGAGGGGTCATTTCAGGCCGGTCAGGCGGCACAGTGCGGCGAAGCCGTCGTCGGTGCCGGGCCAGTGGCGGCGTACCGGGTCGATCCCGGCACGTCGTACGACCGAGCGCAGCACCGCGGTGACGATGATGGCGTCGTCGGCGTAACCGAGGAGCGGGATGAAGTCGGGCACCAGGTCGATGGGGATGGCCAGGTAGGCCAGCAGCAGACCGAGCCGTACGCGGACACCACGGGGCAGGGCGGGGTCGGCGGCCAGGCGGCGGACCAGGCGCAGCACGTCGGGGAGCAGCCGGAGCGCTTCACGCAGCATGCCGCCGCGCGGCCGTACGACCACCAGCGCCGCGATCAGCGCAGCCCAGACGGCGAGGAGCGCGACCGCCAGCCCGATCAGCAGGTCCCATCCCCACCAGCCGGTCATGCCCGCCCGCTCTCACGTGCTCCCGTGACTGGGGTCAGGAGCAACCGTCCGTCGGCGGACAGCGTGTCGGGGGCCTCCGCTGCGAGGGCTGCCTGCTCGAACGCGGTCAGGTCCGCGGCGGGGTCCGTCACGCCGTCATGTTATAGCCGTGACATCGGGCTCTGACCTCGTGGGTCGGGTACGGACGACCGCTTGGCATGCCGTGTCAGCGACAGCCCGAAGCCGGGCAAACTGCCACTGCACATCGACGTCCATCCGGCCGATCGCGATCAGGAGGCCGGGCATCGGTGCCAGGCCCGCCGAGATGGGGCAGACCGGGCAGGAGTCGTGGCACATGCTGACCGATCCAGAGGGCAACCTGCACCTGCGATTGCACGGCTGACCGGCGACGGCCCTGTTTCAGTGGGCCGGCGGCAGGAGCTAGGGCGCCGGGGCGTGGAGCACCAGCATGATGTGCTCGTCCTCGCCGTGGCGCACCGTCCCCGACCGCTGGAAACCGTGCTTCTCCAGGAGCCGGACGGACGCGGTGTTTCCCTCGAAGGGGTCGGCGTAGAGGGGGCGGGCCTTCTCCTGCCGCAGGAAGAGCTCCAGGGCGCGGGTGCCGATGCCGCGGCCCCAGAACCGGCGGCCGAACCAGTAGCCGATGAAGCGTCTGTCTCCTTCCCACCAGGCCATGATGTTTCCGGCCAGATCGCCGTCCACCGTGACGGCCTGCACGAACACGGTGAGGTCGCCGAGGATCTGGGTGGTCCAGTGGCGGAGGAACGCCTCCCGGGGCCGGGGACGGAACTTCGATCTCCGGACCGCCTCCGGATCGTGCTCCAGCTCCAGGAACACCTCCAGGTCGGCCTCCACCACGTCTCGGATCAGCACGTCATCGCTCATGCCGAGCAAGACTGCCAAAGGCCGCCGACAATTCAGCGGGCGCGGCGGAGACGGAGGAAGTCGCTGACCACGTACTCGCCCAGACGCTCGGCGCTCGGCGAGAAGACGCGGCCCCCGTTCCTGCGGGCCACCTCGTCCACGAACTCCTTCAGCCGGTCGTCCGCCGCCAGCATGAAGACGTTGAGCGTGGCCCGGCGGCGGGTCATCTTGTCGACCTCGGCCAGCGTGAGCTCGAGGGTCTCGTGCGAGGGCGGCCACTCGAACGCCGACCTGCCGTTGCGCATGAGGTGGGCCGTGGGCTCGCCGTCCGTGACCACCAGCACCACCGGCTCGAAGTCGGGGTGGCGGTCGAGGTGGCGGCCGGCGATCAGGAGGGCGTGGTGCAGGTTGGTGCCCTGGACCATGTCCCAGTCGAGGCCCGCCAGCTCGTCCGGCTGCAGGACCCTGGCGTAGTTGGAGAAGCCGATGATCTGGACGGCGTCCTGCGGGAACTTGGACGCCACCAGGGCCTGGAGCGCCAGGGCCGTCTGCTTGGCGGCGGCCCAGGTGCCGCGCAGGGCCATCGAGTACGACAGGTCCACCAGGAGGCAGACGGCGGCGGCGGAGCGGCGCTCGGTCTCGGCGACCTCGAAGTCGTCCACCGACAACCGCAGGGCCGTACCCCCGCTGCCCTTGGGGGTGACGCCGCCGCTGCGTACGCCGTTCACCAGCGTGCGGACCACGTCGATGGGCTGCTCGTCGCCGAAGCGCCACGGCCGGGACGAGCCTGTGAGCTCTCCGGCCGAGCCCGCGTCGTGCTGGTCGTGGTCGCCGCGGCGGCCCGCGTCGAGGGAGGCGAACACGCGGCGCAGCGCCGTCTCGCCCAGCCGCCGGACCGCCTTGGGGGTGAGCTCGAGCTTGCCGCGGCGGCGCAGGAGGTAGCCCTGCTGCTCCAGCTCGCGTTCGATGCGCTTGAGCGCCTCCAGGTCGTCCACGGCCGAGCGGCCGAGCGCGCGGCGTACGGCGGCCTCGTCGATGTCGTCCAGCCGCGCGCCCGGGTAGTCCTGGCGCAGAGCGGTCTCCAGCTGGGTGAGGTCGGCCAGCTCCTCAAGGGCCGTGACGGCGTCGCCCATGGCCAGGGGCTCTTCGCCGGTGAGGCGCTCGGGGGCGTTCCAGGCGAGGTCGGGGCGGCGGGCGTAGAGGGCCTCGCCGAGCCGGCGCATCTCGTCGGAGAGCCCGGCCTGGTCGAGGGTCTGGTTGATCAGGTTGGCGAGCTCCTCCCGCTGGCGTGGGGTCATCGAGGCAAGCATGCGCTGCGTGGCGGCGGCGCGGCGGGCCAGGATGTCGACGAGCTCCTCCAGGTTGCGCGGCTTCTCGGGGAACAAGTCGCCGTATTTCCCCATGAAGGCGTCAAAATCCGCCTGCGTGTGCTGGCCGCGGGCGTCTTTGTCCAGCATGTCGTTCAAGTCCGACATCATCTGCCGGACGCGTTCCATCGCCTCGGGGTCCGGGTTGGCGAGGGCGTCCCGCAGGCCCCTGAACTGGCTGTCCAGGACCTCCCGCCGCAGCAGGTCCCGCAACTCCTCGAACGTCTGGCGCGCCGCCGACGAGCGCCAGTCGTACGTGCTCAGCTCCTGGATCGCGCTCGCCGTGTCATCGGGCAGCGCGTCGAGCCCTGCCTCCCGCAGCCGCGCGTCGTCGGACGGGTCGGGGAACAACTCGGCCCGCTCCTGCCCGATGGCCTTGTCGAGCAGCGCCCGCGCCTTTTCGAGGGTGCCGTCGAGCCGCCCGCGCTCGCGCAGGTCGCGCCGGCGCCTGCGTACCTCCCTGAGCATGTCGTCGAGCCCGCGGCGGTCCTGCGTGCCGGGGAGCCCGCGCTTGAGCAGGTCGCGCAGGGCGTGGACCGGCGTCGAGCCGGAGAGGATCGCGTCGCCCATCTCGTCGAGGGCCGCCCGCACGTCATAGGGCGGGGCGAGGGGGTCGGGGCCGTC
Organism: Nonomuraea sp. NPDC049400; assembly: GCF_044466425.1. NCBI lineage: Bacteria > Bacillati > Actinomycetota > Actinomycetes > Streptosporangiales > Streptosporangiaceae > Nonomuraea > Nonomuraea sp. NPDC049400. The sequence goes on along the minus strand of NZ_JBITMP010000012.1, from coordinate 122,567 downwards.
GTGGTACTCGCCATAGCGAAAGGCCATCACGCACCCACGCTAACCCGATCCGCCCGGTTATGCGTCCCCTGTCGGCCTTCTCGGCGGGGCCGGCTAGGCGTCCCCGAAGACCTCCCACACCTCGTTCACGCCGTCGACCCCGGGCGTGTAGTTGATCTTCACGAGTACGGGGTGCTTGACCGTCTTGAGTGCTCTGGTCAGGTCGGCCGAGGTGCACGACTTCTTGCCGAGCCCGTTCTTGTCGGCGTTGACCGGCTCGCCCGCCAGCCATCCGTCCCGGCACCGCGCCGTGGTCCGGTGGAAGGACGTGGCGTACGTGTACCCGAGCTTGACCTGCTTTCCGCCGGTCGCGAACAGCACGGTGGTGTCGTTGACGCGCTTGAGAGTGCCGCGTGCGGTACGCGAGCCGGGCCACTCCGTGACCAGGAACTCGTTGACCTTGACGGCATTGGAGCCGCGGTACTCGACGCGCAGCGGAACGGGGCCGCGGCCCATCGCGTCGTCGAGATCGCCGGGCTTGCAGGCCGTCCTGCCCAGCCCCTTGGCGTCGAGGGCCACCCGGCCCTCGGTCTCCTTCAGGTCGCAGGTCACCGTGACGCGGCGGTAGGACGCGCGGGTGTAGCCGAGCCGCACTTCCTTGGCCTTGGCCACCGTCTTGAGCCGGTAGCCCAGGAAGCCGTCTTTCCGCACGAAAGTGGCCGACTTGGGCACGATTCGCAGGTGCCCCTTGCCGTCGGCCCAGGCGTACCCGTACACGACCTCGGTGGCCTGCGCGGAAGCGGGCGCGGCGGAGAAGCTCATGGCGAGAGCGGCGGCACAGGCAAGCAAACGCATGGGCGGTCTCCTCGTCAGGGTGGATCAGCTACCCATTTGACGCCGGAGACCGCCGGGTTGTTCACGTGCGGTAGACGGAGACTCCGTCCATGTCCTCCTTGGACAGGCGCCGCATGAGGTAAAGCCCCTCCAGCGCGAACTCCAGGGCCGCCGCCGCGTGCCCGGGCGACTCCTCGCCCGCTCCCATGCCGAGCCGGGACATGACCTTCGCCAGCCCGGGGACGGGACCCATCCGGTGCAGGAGCTCGCCCGCGGGGACCAGCTCGCCAGACTCCACCTGGGTGCCCTCGGAGAACTTGTCGATGATCGCGGACAGGTCCATGCCGCCCAGCCGGGTCCTGAACGTCTCCGCCGTGGCCCTGCGCAGCAGGTGAGCGAGGATCTCGGTCTCCCTGCCCTCCTCGCTGACCTCGAACTCCACCTTGCCCCGCAGGCTGTGGACCACGGAGGCCAGGTCGACCACGCGCGTGACGGCCTGCTCCTCGCCCGCGATCGCGGCCCTGCGCACGGCCGAGGCCGCGGCGGTCTCGGCGGCGGCGATCGAGAAGCGCGCCGACACGCCGGAGCGGGCGTCCACGGCCGTGGACTCGCGGACGAGCCGGGTGAACCTGGCGATGACCTCGACCAGGTGCTCGGGCACGTCGGCGCCGATGTCCGGCATGGACTCCTGGCGGATGAGCGTGAGCTCGTCCTCCACCGTCAGGGGGTAGTGGGTGCGGATCTCCGCGCCGAAGCGGTCCTTCAGCGGGGTGATGATCCGGCCCCTGTTGGTGTAGTCCTCGGGGTTGGCGCTGGCGATGAGCAGGATGTCCAGCGGCAGCCGCAGGTTGTAGCCGCGTACCTGGATGTCGCGCTCCTCCAGCACGTTGAGCAGCGACACCTGGATCCGCTCGGCCAGGTCGGGCAGCTCGTTGACCGAGAAGACGCCGCGGTTGGTGCGGGGCACCAGGCCGTAGTGGACGGTCTCGGGATCGCCTAGCGTGCGCCCTTCCGCGATCTTGATCGGGTCGACGTCGCCGATCAGGTCGCCCACGGAGGTGTCGGGCGTGGCGAGCTTCTCGCCGTAGCGATCGTCGCGGTGCTTCCACGCGACCGGCAGGTCGTCACCCAGCTCCCGCGCGAGCGCCTGGCAGCGCGTGCAGGCCGGCGCGTACGGATGGTCGTTGATCTCGCAACCCTCGACGACCGGGGTCCATTCGTCCAGCAGGCCCGTGATGGTGCGGATGAGCCGGGTCTTGCCCTGGCCGCGCTCGCCGAGGAGCACCAGGTCGTGCCCGGCGAGCAGCGCCCGCTCCAGATGCGGCAGGACGGAGTCGTCGAAGCCCACGATGCCGGGGAAACGGGGCTCACCCGCCCGCAGCTTGGCCAGCAGGTTTTCCCGGACTTCGGCTTTGACGGTGCGATGAACGTGGCCGCTCTCTCGCAACTCGCGGAGAATACGTGGCTGATGCACGGGATCGAGACTACGTCCCCCGCGAGCAATGCGGCAGAGACTTTCGCATCTGGCGGAGATTTCGGAGATCAACCACTGAGTGATGGTTCGTGTGCGTGCTTGTCCTTTTAGTGGGGAGAATGCGGCCTAGGGAACTTTGACATGTCGAGGGAGGCGAGACCCGTGGCACTGATGACAAGCCGCTTCGCCGACGGCCTCGCCGTGGGTTCCGACCTGGTGGAGGCCGCGGAGACCGCCGTCGGCCGGGCACTGTCGAGGCTCAGCGGACGAGCTGACTTGGTCTGCTTCTTCATCTGCGGCGACGACCCGGATACCGTCGCGCGAGCCGGTGAGGCAGCGATGAAGCTCGCACCCGACGCGCACGTGATCGGCTGCAGCGCCACGGGGGTGATCGGCGACGGGCAAGGAGTCGAGCTGACGCCTGCCGTGAGCGCGTGGGCGGCGACCTTGGACGGCGCGAGGCTGACGACCTTCGCGCTGGAGACGCTGGCCGCCGAGGACAGGTTCGTGGTGGTCGGGCTGCCCGAGCGGGGTGGGGACGACCATGTGGCGATCCTGCTGGCCGACCCGTACACCTTCCCGACCGACGCCTTCGTGGAGCGCTCGGTCGATGTGCTCGGCGAGCTGCCGCTGATCGGCGGGCTGGCCAACGGGCTGCAGGGCCGGGGCTCCGTACGGCTGTTCGCCGACGGCGAGGTCTACACCGAGGGCGCGATCGGCGTGCTGATCAGCGGCCCGGTCAGGATCAGCACCGTGGTGAGCCAGGGCTGCCGCCCGATCGGTCCCAGCATGGTCGTCACCGCGTCGGAGGACAACCTGCTGCTCGAGCTGGCCGGTCAGCCGGCATTGGCCCGGCTGGAGGACATCGTCAGCGAGCTGGACGAGGACGACCGCGAGCTGGTCGCCTCCGGCCTGCAGATCGGCGTGGCCATGAACGAGTACGCCGAGCGCCACGAGCGCGGCGACTTCCTCATCAGGGGGGTCATCGGCATCGACCCCGAACGCGAGGCCGTGGCCATCGGCGACATCGTGGAGATCGGCAGGACCGTGCGCTTCCAGGTGCGCGACGCGGCCACCGCCGACGAGGACCTGTACGACCTGCTCGACGCCCATCGGGAGCAACTCGGCAGGGTGGACGGGGCGCTGCTGTTCTCCTGCAACGGCCGGGGGTCGGCCATGTTCGGCACGGCGGACCACGACCCGGTCGCCCTGCGCGACACGCTGGGGCCCATCGGCATGGCCGGCTTCTTCGCCGCCGGCGAGGTCGGCCCGGTCGCCGGGCACAACCATGTGCACGGGTTCACGGCGTCCGTCCTGGTGTTCTCCAGCGCCGGTCCATGAGCCGGCCCGGTACGGCGAGCCGTCCGTGATCCTCGCGATCGACGTCGGCGGCACCAAGATGGCCGCCGGTCTGGTCGCCCGCGACGGCACGGTGACCCGGTCCGTCCGGGCCGCCACGCCCCAGGGCGCGGACGCCGCGACCCTGTGGAAGACGCTCGTGGACCTCGTGGAGCCGCTCTCGGAGGTCGTCGACGGGGGCGTCGAGGGCGTCGGGGTGGGCTGCGGGGGGCCCATGACCTGGCCTGACGGGGAGGTCTCGCCGCTGAACATCCCCGGCTGGCGCGGCTTCCCGCTGCGCGCCCGGCTGGCCGCCCGTTTCCCCGGCGTTCCGGTACGGCTCCACAACGACGCCGTCTGCCTGGCCGTGGCCGAGCACTGGAAGGGCGCTGGGCGGGGCACGGCGGACATGCTGGGCATGGTGGTGTCCACGGGCGTGGGCGGCGGCCTGATCCTGAACGGGCGGCTGGTCAACGGCAGAACAGGCAACGCCGGGCACATCGGCCACGTGATCGTCGAGCCCGTCGGCGGTCCCCGGTGCGGCTGTGGCGGTCACGGCTGCCTGGAGTCCGTCGCTCGCGGCCCCGCCCTGTCCGCCTGGGCTTCGGAGCAGGGCTGGATCCCCGGTGCCGCCCAGTCCGTGACCGTCGCAGCGGAGGCGGCGAACGCCGTACGGGCTGTGGACGGCGGGGCGCGGCTCGTGCGGACCGGCACCCCTGGCACTGGCTCTGGTGGGCGCGGCGCTGTGTCTGGGGGGCCTGGCATTGCGCCTGGCAGGCGCGGCGCCGTGTCTCGTGGTCCCGGGACCGTGTCTGGTGAGCCCGGCGCCGTGCCTGGTCGGCCTGGCACCGCGTCTGGTGAGTCCGGCGCCGTGCCTGGTGAGCCCAGCGCATACCGGGAGGATCGGGTGGTCACCGCGCGGGTGCTGGCGGCGGACGCGCTGGCCGGCGATCCGGTGGCGCTGCTGGCGATGGGCCGGGCCGGGCGCGCGCTCGGCATCGCCATCGCCTCGGCCACCCACCTGTGCGACCTCGACCTGGTCACCATCGGCGGCGGGCTGTCGCAGGCAGGCGAGCCGCTGTTCGGCCCGCTGGAGGAGGCGCTGCGGGAACACGCCAGGATGCGCTTCGCCCGCCGGGTGGAGGTCGTGCCCGCCGCCCTTGGACAGGAGGCCGGGCTGGTCGGCGCCGCCGCCCTGATCTTGGCGGGGGAGCACTACTGGAGCTGAAGGCCCGGCGACCCCGTCTGCTCGGGAAGGTCGCCGGGCCTGGATGGGCCGACCCGGGAGAGTGGGTTACTCGGTGTTGAGGCTGGTCCCCTGGTCCGGGCCCGCGGTCCTGGTGTCCACCCGGGCACCGCCGTCGCCGGAGCCGGGAGCGGGCATCGAGGTGGCCTCGCAGGGCGCGACCGGACCCTTCACGATGCTGAGCGACATCGCGAACGGCGGCTTGTCGTCACCCTCCTTGCTCTTCGAGACGGCCAGGACCAGCGTCTCGCCCGCTGGCACCTGCCCCTCCTCGATCTTGAAGGAGATCCCGTTGCCCGACCTGCCGACGCTCGCCGCGAACCTCCCCGTGGCGGACCCGCGCTCGCCGCGTGGCTCCTTGCAGGTCTGCCCCTCGGGCAGGTAGTCCACGACCGCCCTGACCCCGGCCCCGGCCAGCTCCGAGGCCAGCCCCTCGGGGTCGCTGAACTCGCTGATCTGCACGTTGACCGCCCCGTCGGCGCCCTTGGTGACCGCGTACGCCGGGCTGCCGGTGAGCCCGGTCAGCGTCACCACGGCGGTCGCGGCGGCGGCGACCCCCGCCACCGCGGCCGACAGCCCCACGAAGCGCCGCCGAGAGCCGCGCTCGACCGGTGTCACGGTCGTGGTCATCCCGTCCTCCGCCTTCCGCGTGGTGATCTCTTCCTTGAGTGCACTGAGAAGTCGCTCTTCGAAGTTGCTCATGCCTGTCCTTCCACGTACGCAGGTGACGGTGAAGCGACACGTTCAAGGGCCCGTCTCGCCCGGTGCAATCTGACTCGTGCGGTCACCTGCCTGATGTCCAGGGCCGCGGCGGCTTCGGTGACGGTGAGCTGGTCGATCGCCACGAGTTCGAGCACCGCGCGCTCGCCCTCGGGCAGGCCGCGCATGGCCTCCAGGGCGTTGCGCATCTGGCGCTCGGCGTCGACCCGCTCCTCCATCCTGACGAGATCGTCGTCGTCCATCAGCCGGCGGCCGGCGACGCGGCCGGTCGCCCGCGCCTCCCTGGCCGCCTTGCGATGCTGGGCGGACACGACGTTGCGCGCGACGCCGTACAGCCAGGCGATCTCGCTGCCCCGGCCGGGCACGTAGGTGTGCGCCGAGTCCAGGACCGCCAGGAAGATGTCCGCCGTCAGGTCGGCGGCGAGGTGAGGGTCGCTCACCCGCCGGACCACGAACCGCATGACGGCATCGACGTGGCGGCGATAGAAGGCCTCAAAGGCCGCAGGGTCCTCGTTGAGGCGCACTGGCCTCGCTCCCTTCGTCGTTCGCCTTACACCCGTACTTGGACCGAGCGACGAGAAGCGTTTCCGAAAGGATCAGGCCCAAGAATCAGGCAGGGCGGCGCGGCTGGAAGAGCCAGGCGTCGAACAGTGGCCGGAGGTTCTGGCCGGACAGTTGCTCGGCGAGGTGGATGAACTCGTCCGTCGTGACGTGACCGTGGCGGTGATCGGCGGTCCACGTCTTGAGCAGCTTGAAGAACGTGGCGTCGCCGACGGCCTTGCGCAGGGCGTGCAGCGTCATGGCGCCGCGATTGTAGACCGACAAGTTGAACAGGTCGTCGGGCCTGGCCCGGCCCGGCGGGTAGGCCCACATCGGGTCGTCGGCGGGGCGGGCGTGGAACTCGTTGAAGATGGCCTCTGCGCTCTTCCCGCCCTTGTGCTCCGACCAGAGCCACTCCGCGTACGTGGCGAAGCCCTCGTTGAGCCAGAGCTCCTTCCAGCGCTTGATCGACAGGCTGTTGCCGAACCACTGGTGGGCCAGCTCGTGGGCGATGATGCTCTGGTCGGGCGCGAAGCCCCCGTAAAGCGGCTTGGTCTGGTTTTCCAGCGCGTAGCCGGCGGCGAAGTCGTCGACGATGCCTCCGGTCGAGGAGAACGGGTAGGGGCCGAAGACCGTGGACCAGTAGTCGGTGATCTCGCCCGTGAGCGTGAACAGCTTGTCGAGCGAGGTCTTGAACTTGGGATCGACGGCGGCGATCTCCGGGATGCCGGCGGGCGTGCGGCCCTCGCGCTGGGCGAACTTGCCCATCGTGGCCGTCGCCAGATAGCTCGCCATCGGATGCCGCTCGCGCCACCGGAAGGTGGTCTTGCCCTGGGCGGTCGTGGGCCGCCCGACGAGCTCGCCGTTGGCCAGGGCGGTCACCCCGGCGGGGACGGTGATCGTGATGTCGTACGTGGCCTTGTCGGCCGGGTGGTCGTTGTTGGGGAACCAGGTCTTGGAACCGTCGGGCTCGGAGGCCACGAACGCGCCGTCAGGGGTCGCGACGAATCCGAACGTGCCCAGGTTGGCGCTGTCCTGGATCGGCTTGGGCTGCCCCGAGTAGACGACCTTGACGGAGAAGCGGGACTTGACGTCGATCGGCTTGGCAGGCGTGACGGTCAGCTCCTCGCCCTGGCGCCGGAACGTCGCGGTGGAGTTGTTGACGGAGACCTTGCTCACGGTCAGCCCGGAGAGGTCGAGGTTGAAGCTCGACAGGTCCTGGGTGGCGGCGGCCTGGATGGTGGCCACCCCCTGGAGCTGCTTGGTCATCGGCGTGTAGTCGACGGCCAGGTCGTAGTGGGAGACGTCGTAGCCGCCGTTGCCGTCGGTGGGGAAGTCGGTGTCGCCGATGCCGGCCGCGCCCGGCCGGTGGCCGGTGAGCGGCGGCGGGTCGTCGAGCCGGTGGTCGGCGAGCGACGGTGGCTTGTCCGCGGGCGAGCAGCCCAGCACGCTGATCAGCGCCGCCAGCATTGCCACCCAGCGCTTGTTGGAACGCATCGGCTAACGATCCCCCTTCAAATCGTGACCAGAAGCTTACGCTGCGTTACGCGCTGACGACGACAGTCCTGGCCGCCTTGTCATGCAGGGCTTGTTTGCGGGGGTCGAAGAGGATCCAGGCGAGGTCCACCAGCAGGCCGACGCAGCAGAGCCAGGCGAACGCGGCCGCCACGGCCTGCCGCACCGCGGCCTGCGTCACGGTGATCCTGCCGCCGTGCTCCTGAACGACTCGTATGCCGAAAAGTCTCTTGCCCAGGGTCTGACCGTTCCAGAAGGCGTGCAGCAGCCAGAAGTACAGGAAGGCCACGAGCCCGGCCAGGAAGGTGTGCTCCACCGGATAACGGTCCCACGCGCCTCGGCCCCGGTCCCAGACGTACTCCCAGCTCGAGAAGTTGAAGGGGACGGAGACGACGTTGACGATGAGCCAGTCGAGGACGCCGGCGAACAGGCGTCGCCAGCGTCCCGCCAGCCCCGGTGGTGATCCCATGATGTCCTGATGACCACCACTAAGTCGGGGCAAACTAAAGGTTGCCCCTCCGTTCCTGCTCGCGCTCGATCGCCTCGAACAGGGCCTTGAAGTTGCCCTTGCCGAACCCGAGCGACCCGTGCCGCTCGATCAGCTCGAAGAACAGGGTGGGCCGGTCCTCCACCGGCTTGGTGAAGATCTGCAGCAGGTAGCCGTCCTCGTCCCGGTCCACGAGGATCTTCCGCTTCTTCAGCTCCTCGATCGGCGCCCGCACCTTCCCGATGCGCGCCCGCAGCTCGGGGTCGTCGTAGTACGAGTCAGGCGTGTCCAGGAACTGGACGCCGGCCGCCCGCATGTGGTCGACCGTGGTCAGGATGTCGTTGGTGGCCAGCGCGATGTGCTGGACCCCCGGCCCGCCGTAGAACTCCAGGAACTCGTCGATCTGCGACTTCTTGCGGCTGACCGCCGGCTCGTTCAGCGGGAACTTGACCTTGCGCGAGCCGTCCGCCACGACCTTGGACATGAGCGCCGAGTACTCGGTGGCGATGTCGTCGCCGACGAACTCCGCCATGTTCGTGAAGCCCATCACCTTCCGGTAGAACTCCACCCACTCGTCCATCTTGCCGAGCTCGACGTTGCCCACGCAGTGGTCGATCGCCTGGAAAAGCCGCCCGTTCTTCGTCTCGGGGGGCGCGACCAGCGGCTCCGCGGCCACGTACCCGGGCAGGTGGCGACCGCCGTAGTTGGACCTGTCGACCAGCGTGTGCCGGGTCTCGCCGTAGGTGGCGATGGCCGCGAGCTGCACCTTGCCGTGCTCGTCCTCCATCGTGTACGGCTCCACCAGCCCCTTGGCCCCATGGGCGACCGCGTACGCGTACCCCGCCTCGACGTCGGGCACCGCGATGGCCAGGTCGATCACCCCGTCACCGTGCTCGGCGACATGCCTGGACAGGTCCGTGCCCGGCCGGAGCGAGGCGCGGAACTCGAACGTGGCGCCGCCAGAGACCAGCACATACGCGACCTCGTCCCGGCTGCCGTTCTCGGGCCCGCGGTAGGCCACCAACCTCATGCCGAACGCGGTCGAGTAGTAGTGGGCCGCCTGCTTGGCGTTGCCCACGGCGAACACGACGGCGTCCATCCCGTTGACCGGAAAAGCGTCATTCATAAGTCCAACTGTCGATTTTCCTGGACGAGCTGCGCAAGAGTTACCTGAACCAGTGGACAACCTGCCTAGCTTCTCCGCGAAATGTCGGATAAATCTGTACAGTATGCTGATCGATGAGCTGGACGCCCGCCTGATCGCCCTCCTGGCGGAGGAGCCGCGCCTGGGCGTGCTCGAATGCTCGCGCCGGCTCGGCGTGGCCCGCGGCACCGTGCAAGCCCGGCTCGACCGGCTGATCGCCAAAGGCGTGATCACGGGGTTCGGTCCCGACGTGTCGCCCGAGGCCCTCGGCTACGGCGTCACCGCGTTCGTCACCATGGAGATCAGGCAGGTCGCCGGGCACGACCCGGTGGCCGACCGGCTGGCGGCGATCCCCGAGGTGCTGGAGGTGCACACGATCACCGGCGACAGCGACCTGCTCTGCCGCGTGGTCGCGCGGACGAATGCCGATTTGCAGCGGGTTATCGACCGGATTGTGGACGTTCAGGGGGTGCTCAGGACTAATTCGATCATCGCCCTGGACACACCGGTTCCATACCGAGTGCTGCCGTTGGTCGCCGATGTCCCGCGCAGGGGCTAGTTCCGGCCGTACTATCGCTTAGGGACGGGGCACCGATATCGATCGTTTACCCTTGGCATTCGCCCAGCTAGCGGGGGTTGGCCGAGGGTCGACGAGGGGGGTCGAGGTGCGGAGTGGTGGTGGTAGCGGGATGCGAAAGCGGCGAGTTCTCCGACTTCTACTGATTTCATTGGGTGCGGGAATCCTCGTACTGGTCGGGCTTTTCGCGATCGCGTGGGCGATGACGCCCATTCCCGACTCCACGCAGAAGCAGGCCACCGCGCAGGGTTCGGTGATCTATTACCGCGACGGCAAGAGCGTGCTCGCCCGGCAGGGCATCGACCGCAAGAACGTCGAGCTGGCCAGGGTGCCCAAGCACGTGCGCGACGCGGTCATCGCGGCCGAGAATCGCTCCTTCTACGAGGACGGCGGAGTCTCGGTCAAGGGCACCGCCAGGGCCGTCTGGTCCACCGTCAGCGGGCAGCAGCTCCAGGGCGGCTCGACGATCACCCAGCAGCTCGTGCGCAACTACTACAGCGGCCTCAGCCAGGAGCGCTCCGTCACCCGGAAGTTCAAAGAGATCCTCATCGCGATGAAGGTCGACCAGTCCAAGTCGAAGGACTGGGTGCTGGAGCAGTACCTCAACACGATCTACTTCGGCCGCGGCGCCAACGGCGTCGAGTCGGCCGCCCGCGCCTACTTCGGCAAGCACGTCGACCAGCTCAGCATCGCCGAGGGCGCCTACCTCGCCGCGGTGATCCAGCAGCCCAGCAGGTTCGCCGATCCCAAGGGCCCCGACCTCGCGGCGGCCAAGGAGCGCTGGCAGTCGGTGATCAACGCGATGGGCCAGACCGGCACGCTGACGCCCGAGCAGGTCGCCGCCCAGCGCTTCCCCGAGCTCGCGGCGCCGAAGAAGCCGTTCGAGCTCAAGGGCCAGGCCCAGTACATGCTGGAGCAGGTGACGGCCGAGCTCAACCGGCGCGGCTACACCGACGAGGACATCAACGGCGGCGGCCTGAAGGTCGTCACCACGTTCGACAAGAAGCTCATGCAGGCGGCGCAGCGGGCCGTCAAGGACGTGCTGCCCGACGCCACGCCCAAGAAGGTCCACACGGGGCTCGCGGCCGTCGATCCCGCCACCGGCGAGATCGTCGCGTTCTACGGGGGAAGTCCCGCCCGGTCACAGTACGACAGCGCGTTCTCGGCCAAGGTCCAGGCCGGGTCGACCTTCAAGCCGTACACGCTGGCGGCGGCGCTCGACAACGGCTTCGACCTGTCCACCAGGGTCAACGGCAACTCGCCGATGCGCGTGGCGTCGGACCCGAAGCCGATCCCCAACGACAGCGACCGGTCGTACGGCGAGATCAACCTGGTGCGGGCCACCCAGAACTCCGTCAACACCGCGTTCGTCGACCTCGGCCAGAAGGTCGGCCTGGACAAGGTCGCTTCCGTGGCCGAGAAGGCGGGCATCCCCAAGTCGCAGATCGAGCCGCAGCAGAGCTACGCGTCCTTCCCGCTCGGCGTCTCCTCGGTCAGCGCCGTCCAGAACGCCTCGGGCTTCTCCACGTTCGCCAACAAGGGCGTGCACATGGAGGCCCACGTGGTGATGTCGGTCACCGACGCGAAGAACCAGAAGAAGGTCATCGAGCCGGTCGCGACGCGGGTGGTCAGCGAGCAGGCAGCCGCGGACACCACGTACGCGATGCAGCAGGTCGTCAAGTACGGCACCGGCACCGCCGCCCGGCTCTACGACCGCCCGGTTGCCGGCAAGACGGGCACCACGGACAAGTCGAAGTCCGTCTGGTTCAACGGGTTCACGCCGCAGCTCGCGGTCGCGGTCGACATGTTCAGGGAGGACAACGCCACCGTCACGATCCCCGGGTACGGCACGCAGTTCGGCGGCCAGCTGCCGGCGCAGATCTGGCGGGCGTTCATGACCGAGGCCATGGCGGGCAAGCCGGTGGAGGAGTTCCCCGAGCCGTCGGACTACGGCTGGGGACCCGACTACTCGGCGCCCGACGACAACCAGGACGTACCCCAGCAGGACTACACGTCTCCGACGAACCCCAACGGCTGGAACAGCACGCCTGATCCTGAGACCAGCGATCCCACGATCACGGACCCGCCGTCGACCGATGCGCCGAGCGACAACGACGGGCAGGACGGGCAGCAGGACCAGCAGCCCGAGCAGACGGAGCCCCCGGCCACACAGGCCCCCGTCCCCACGACGGGGGACGACACGGGGACTGACCCCGGCACGGGCCGCCCGCAAACCGGCTAGCGCGGCTTACCCGGCCAGCTCGGCGCGGAGCTCCTCGACCGTGGTCACGGGCAGGCGGCAGGTGAACCCCCTGCACACGTACGCGGCGGGGGCCCCGCCGACGAGCCCGCGCCCCTCCAGCAGCTCGGGGAAGTCGCCGGGGCCGAGGGCGACCACGAGCCCCGGCACGTCGGCCAGCAGCGCCTGCCTGTGCAGCGCCGCCGTACGCGGGTCGTCGGCCGGGCCGACCACGGCCACCTCCACGGGTCCGTCCAGCGCCGCCCGCGCCACGGCCAGCCCCCAGCCCGCGAACCTGGCATGACCCGTGGCGAGCACGGACACGGTGCCGAGCGCGGCGTTGGCGGCCTCCCTGTGCCGGGTGGAGCCGGTCAGCGCGCCGTAGGACAGCAGCGCGCCCGCGGCCGCGTACTGGCCGGACGGGGTGGCGTTGTCCGTGGGGTCCTGCGGCCGCTGGAAGAGCCGCTCGGCGTCGTCCGCCGTGTCGTAGAAGCCGCCCGCGCCGTCGGCGAACCTGTCGAGCACGGTGTCCAGCAGGGATCCCGCCAGCCGCAGCCACCTGACCTCGCCGGTCACGCCGTACAGGGAGATCAGGCCCTCGGCCAGGTTGGCGTAGTCGTCGAGCACCCCGGCGTTCGTCCCGGCCCTGCCGTCCTTGGAGGTGCGCAGCAGCCTGCCGTCCACCACGTGCGTGCTCGCGAGCAGCTCGGCCGCGGCCGTGGCCGCAGCCACGAGGTCGGGCCGCTCGAACGCCACGCCGGTCTCCGCCAGCGCCGCGATGGCCAGGCCGTTCCACGAGGCCACGACCTTGTCGTCGCGCCCGGGACGTACCCGCTGGTCCCTGGCGGCGAGCAGCCGCCCGCGGACGCCCGCGTAGCGCACCGTGTCGTCGGGGTCGCGCGGGAGCTGCAGCACGGACGCGCCGTGCTCGAACGTGCCGGTCACCGTCACCTCGAAGAGCTCCTGCGCCCAGCGGCGGTCGTCCTCGCCGAGCACGTCGCGGAGCTCCTCGGGGGTCCAGACGTAGAACTTGCCCTCCACGCCCTCGCTGTCGGCGTCGAGCGCCGAGGCGAACCCGCCCTCCTTCGTGCGTATCTCGCGCAGCATCCAGTCGGCAGTCTCAAGCGCCACGCGCCGCGCCAGCTCGCCGCCGCCCGCCTTCCACCAGTGCGTGTAGACGCGCAGCAGGAGCGCGTTGTCGTAGAGCATCTTCTCGAAGTGCGGCACGACCCACTCCGCGTCCACGCTGTAGCGCGCGAACCCGCCGCCGAGCTGGTCGTACATGCCGCCGCGGGCCATCGCCTCGAGCGTCTTGCCGCTCATCTCGCGCTCACCGGAGCGCAGCAGGAACTCCAGCGCCATGGACGGCGGGAACTTCGGCGCCCTGCCGAACCCGCCGTGCGCCGGATCGAACTCCTCACGCAGACTCCGCATGGCCCGCGCCAGCGTCTCCTCGTTGGGCACGGCTCCGCCGGGCAGCGTCGTGCCCGCGTTGAGCGCCTCCACCACCTTGGCGCCCTGCTCCAGCACCGTCTCCCTGTCACCCACCCACACGTTGTGCACCTCGGTGAGCAGGCGCTGGAAGTGGGGCCGCGGAAAATAGGTGCCGCAGTAGAACGGGTGGCCCTCGGGCGTCGCGAACACCGTCATCGGCCAGCCGCCCTGGCGGGTCATGGCCTGGGTGGCGCCCATGTAGACGGCGTCCACGTCCGGGCGCTCCTCGCGGTCGACCTTGATGTTGACGAAGTGCGCGTTCATGAGGCGCGCGGTCTCGGCGTCCTCGAAGCTCTCATGCGCCATCACGTGACACCAGTGACACGCCGAGTAGCCGACGCTGATGAGCAGCGGCACATCCCGCCGCCTGGCCTCCGCGAACGCCTCCTCGCCCCAGGGGTGCCAGTCCACGGGGTTGTCCGCGTGCTGGAGCAGATAAGGGCTTGTGGCGTCTTTCAAGCGGTTCATCAGGACCTCCCCTGATCAGCCTAGTCCGCCCCCGAACCGGCGGGCGGCTGACCCAGGAGGGCCGGACGGCGTAGGTTACGGGACGTGGATATGGACTTCGTCTGCGCCCACGCAGGACGCCCCGCCAGTGCCATCACGCGCCGGGACGTGGCACGCGCGCTGCTCGCCGTGCCGTCAGGGGTGGCGCTCGTGGCGCTGCCCGACCTGCGACGGGCGATGATGTCGGCGGGCAACCCGCTGTCGCTCCCGTTCTGGGAGTCCGCCAAGGCCACGCTCGGCTCCATCGAGTCCGGCGTCGCCACGGTCGGGGATGTGCAGCGCTGGGTCGAGTCCACCGGCACCGAGCCGATACTCATGACGCCCAGCTACTTCGTCTGGCCGGAGGAGGACGAGCGCGGCCCCGTGGCGGAGGAGATGTTCGACCGGCTGGTCGCCCACCTGGAGAAGCGGGTGGCGGCCGGCGAGATCGACCCCGACGCGCTGGCCGCGGGCGACCAGGAGGCCCGCAGGGCGTACGAGGAGCTGCAGGAGCGCTGGCTCAGCACGCCGCTGCCGGACGGCAGGGTGCCCGGGTTCGCGGTCAACGACGAGCAGGACGAGGAGCTGTTCGCGGCCTGGGACGAGGAGGAGGCGTTCGCGCTGGAGGAGCTGCGGCGCATCGTCGCGGACCTGCCAGAGCAGCCCGAGCTGCCGGTCGGCGAGCTGGAGCGGGCCGCCGCGCGGCTGCGCGAGCTGCTCGCCCAGCCCGGCTATCCCGCCAACGTGCTGCGGGCCTGCGCGGGGTACGACGACGCCCCGATGCCGGACGACGACCGGGAGCTGTGGCTGGCGGTGGCAGCGGGCATCGTGGGGCCCGTCTCGGACCTGTCGGAGAACGCGGACGTGCTGGAGGAGTTCGCCGATCTCGACAGGGAGCTCAGCCTGGAGGACGCCACGCTGGCAAACCTCTGCGCGGTCCAGCACGCCGACTGGCTGGCCGGGGTGGCGGCGCTGACCAGGCTCGGCCCCGGCGTGCTCGCCTCGCCCGAGCGGATCGCGCGGCTCATCTCCGAGTCGGAGGACATCGACGTCGACGACCAGGACGTCGACGACCTCGACGCGATCGAGGCGCTCTTCCTGTCGGTGGTGAGCCTGTGGGGCTATCTCGGCATCGTCGACGAGACCGAGGTGCTCACCCCGCTGGGCTGGTGGGGGCTGCCCAAAGCCCTGGAACGCGCCTGGTCACCTGCTGCCGAATGAGGTGTCGACCAGCTCCTGGAACTCGGGGTGGCGCTCGATGTATTTGGCGACGTAAGGGCACAGGGGCACGACGCGCAGGCCGGTGTCGGCGCTCGCCTGGAGCGCGTACCCGACCAGCTTGCTCGCCAGCCCCTGCCCCTCGTACGCGGGCAGCACCTCGGTGTGCGTGAACACGATCTTGGTGGGCAGCAGACGGTAGTCGGCGAACCCGGCGACCTTGCCGTCCACCAGAATCTCGAACCGGCTCTCCGTCGAGTTGTCGACCACTTCGAGCGACATCTACTCGGCCTTCTTGTCGTCCGTGTCGCCCTCGTGCGGCACCTTGATCTTCGACATCTGCTTGTTCATCGACTTGATCAGGAAGTAGAGGGCGAACCCGAGAAAGGCGACCACGACGAAGCCGAGCAGGCCCGGACTCACTTCACCTGCTGCTAGAACGTTCACAGTTCCAGTCTGCCACTGGGGGCGGGTGGTCCCGTCAGTGGCAGGCGGGGGAGACGTCCTCGGCGTGGATGCCGGCGAACAGGTCGTCCTCGGGCAGCTCGGTGTCCACCAGCGAGCGCGCGAGGTGGTAGTCCTCGGTCGGCCAGATCTCCTGCTGCAGCTCGCGCGGGCAGACGAACCACCAGCTGTCGGGGTCGATCTGGGTGGCGTGGGCCAGCAGGGCCTGGTCGCGGATCTCGAAGTAGTCGCCGCACGGCACCCGCGTGGTCACCGGCCACTTGGCCGGGCGGTCCTCCCAGCGGGCGATCCAGTCGGCGTAAGGGGAGCCGAGGCCACGCGAGGTCATCGCCTCGTGCAGCGCCTCGAAACGCTCCTTGGTGAAGCCCATCTGGTAGTAGAGCTTCAGCGGCTGCCAGGGGTCGCCCGTGCCCGGGTAGCGGTCGGGGTCGCCGGCCGCCTCGAAGGCCTCCACGGAGACCTTGTTGGTCATGATGTGGTCGGGGTGCGGGTAGCCGCCGTCGTCGTCGTACGTGATGATCACATGCGGCCTGAACTCGCGTACGGCCGCCACCAGCGGCGCCGCGGCGTCCTCCAGCTTCTGCACGGCGAAGCAGCCCTCAGGCAGCGCCTCGTCCTCGTTCTCCGGCAGGCCGGAGTCGACGAAGCCCAGGAAACGCTGCTGCACGCCGAGGATCTCGCGGGCCCGGTCCATCTCGGCCTTGCGTACGGCGGCGATGTTGGCCACGATCTCGGGCCGGTCCATCTTCGGGTTGAGCACGGAGCCGCGCTCACCGCCCGTGAGGGTACAGACCAGCACTTCCACGCCTTCGCGCACGTAACGCGCCATTGTGGCGGCGCCCTTGCTCGACTCGTCATCGGGGTGGGCGTGGACGGCCATCAGCCTCAGCGGTGCACTCACGGGCTCGATGTCTCCTCAGTAGGGACCGGTCACTCGCCCAGAGAGGCTAGTTTCTGCTGGGCGGTCGCGAGGGCACACCCCCCGCGGGCGACAATTGTCTCGGATAACGCTCAGGGAGTGCAGGGAGATTCCGCCATGGCGACCAGAGATGTCGAGAACGGGCCAGTTCTCGGCACACCCGACGAGTTCCAGGACCGTCCCAAGCGCGGCGGCCGGCTCGTCGTCCACGTCGTGATCGGCGTGCTGGTGGCCATCATCGCCGGTGGCTGGGGATACGTCATGTGGTCGATGACGGCGGGCGGCTCTGAGGCGCCTGCGCAGGTGGTGACGTTCAAGGTGGAAAGCGCGAATCGCGCGGAGATCACCTTTGAGGTGTACAAGCCAGACGATAGGGTGGCGGTCTGCCGGATCAGGGCGCTGGACGTCTATCACTCGGAAGTGGGCAGCAAGGAAGTAAGAATCCCGGCTGGTGGGGGTAGTAAGCAGATCAAGGAAAGCCTCGACACGAGCGGTGAGGCCACTTCCGTCCACATCCAGTACTGCAATCTCGTATAGTGAGACATTTGGGGAAGCGTTGGAGCGGTTGACTTGTTAGCCTTTCGCAATTCAACCACACGTAACCTCAAGTGACCTCAGGGCCCCCTAGGCAAGCAAGGAGAACCCGTGGCCGACTCTCGCGATGAGAACGTCACATGGCTGACGCAGGAGGCGTACGACCGCCTGAAGGCGGAGTACGAATATCTCTCTGGCCCCGGGCGCGTCGACATCGCCAAGAAGATCGAAGCCGCCCGTGAAGAGGGCGACCTGCGTGAGAACGGTGGCTACCACGCCGCCAAGGACGAGCAGGGCAAGATGGAGGCCCGCATCTTCCATCTCCGGCAGATTCTCGACAACGCCCAGGTGGGAGAGGCCCCCAAGGCTGAGGGTGTCGTCGGCCCCGGCATGACCGTGACCATCCGGTTCGTCGGCGACGACGACGAGGTCACCTTCCTGCTCGCCTCCCGCGAGGAGAGCGGAGCGCCAATCGACGTCTACTCGCCGAAGTCCCCGCTGGGTGCGGCGATCAACGGGAAGAAGATCGGGGAGAAGGCGACCTACTCCATGCCCAACGGACGGCAGAACACCGTCGAGATCCTCGAGGCAGTGCCGTACATCGGCAACTGACTCCCCCGCAGGACGACCGCCGGGCCCACGTCGGCCCGGCGGATTTTTCGCATGCCTCGGGGATCCGCCAGGATCTCAGCTTTCTGGTCAAGTCTCGTAAGCGGCGCGACACGTACAAGCTGGTGCCGTTCATCGTGGTGGCGCTGGTCGCGGTGCTGACCGCCGACGTGCTGCTGCTCACGACATCCGGCCAGGAGACCAAGCAGCCCGTACGCGCCCAGGCCACGCCCAAGTCGACGCTCATGGCGCAGCAGCAGCGCCGGCAACAGCAAAAGCAGCAACAGCAACAGCCGGCGCAGCAGCAGCCCGCCAGCACGATCCAGCCCGTGACGCCGCTGAAGAAGCTGCACAAGCCCAACTTGTTCGTGCTCACCCGCAAGCCGTTCACCAACGAGCTGTTACGGAAGGTCGCCAAGCTGCGCGGGGTGCGCGCACTTGAGCTGGCCGACGCGGCGTCGATCACGCTCGACGGCAAGCGGGTGCAGACACTGGCGGTCAACCCGTCCACGTTTCGCTCGTACACGCCCAAGGTGACCGCTTCATCCGACGCGCTCTGGCAGAACGTCGCGGCTGGTGACGTGGCCGTGTCGTTCGTGCTTGGCAACGACGGCGGGCTCGCGCTGCACAGGCGGGTGGCGGGCCCGGTGGGGACGCTGCGGATCGGCGCGTACGCCACCACCGGACTCGGCGCGGTGGACGCCGTCGTGTCCAAGGACGTGGGCCGCACGCTGGGGCTGCCCCGCGACAACGCGCTCATCGTGAGCGCCCCGGACGCCAACTCCGACACGCTGCGCAAGGCCATACTCAAGGCGCTGCCCAAGGGCACGCAGGTGGCCATGGTCAACCCTGTGCTGCCCCAGCCGCAGACCAAGGCGCGGAGCTGGCCCGCGGGGTCGTTCATGACCGGCGAGCAGATCACCGTGGCGCTGCAGGCCGCCGCCTCCAAGCTGGGCAGGCCGTACGTGTGGGGCGCCGAGGGGCCCGACACGTTCGACTGCTCCGGTCTGGTCCAGTGGGCCTTCGCCCGGGCAGGGGTGCGGATGCCCCGGGTGACGCACCAGCAGTGGGTGACCGGTCCCCAGGTTCCGTTGTCGCAGGCCCAGCCGGGTGATCTGATCTTCTGGCGCTCCGATCCGACCAATCCCGGCTACATCTCCCACGTGGCGATTTATTGGGGTAACGGGAAAATGATCCAGGCGCCGCGTACCGGCGACGTGGTCAAGATCTCCCCGGTGCACACCCGCAACCTGGCGGGCGTCGTCCGCGTCAGCCCCACCATGGCGGTCAAGGTCCGCTAACCCGGCCACCCCACGAACGATCGCTCCCGCCAGTCAGTCCCGTGAGCCAGGCGTGCTCGGTGCGTGCATTTCGCCTGCAACTGTGTAATGGTGATTACATGGCAACAGACAACGAGACGGCGCAGATTCACGGCTGGTTCACCGGGCGGTTGCCCGAAGGGTGGTTCACCGGTGCGCCGGAGATCGTCAGGGACCGCGAGGAGATCGCGGTGCTCGGCACGCTGCCCGATCCCCCCGGCGACGTGTCCGAGACAGAGCGTGCCGCGCTGATCGAAGGGCTGGCCAGAAGGTTCAGGGAAGAGACGCGGGAGCGGCGGATCGAGATCGCCAGGGAGGCGGAGCGCAAGTTCCGGCAGAAGGTGTCCTGGGGGGTGGTCTGCGGCGGTGAGACTGTGATGTTCACCACGCTCTCCGTGCCCGTGATGACCAGGTTGCGCCAGACCGAGCGGCAGGTCCTCGACACGCTGGTGGCGGCAGGAGTGGCCCGGAGCCGCAGTGACGCGCTTGCCTGGTGTGTCCGATTGGTCGGAAAGCACACCGACACGTGGCTGGCGGATCTGCGGGACGCTCTCCAGCATGTCGACCGGGTTCGCTCGGCGGGGCCGGACATCAATTCCTGAGACGGTCCAGCGGAAACGGCCGCGGAAATGGACTAAACCACTTGGGAAATTGGTTTAGACCAGCGCAATTGGACTGGACCACTGCGTGTTAATTCTCTTTTAAATCCGCTCCGCGTGGGTAGGCTCCCCCAATCGTCAGGGCCGCTGCCTGCGACGACGGCCAAAGCCAACAGGTCTACGCCAATTGGCCTTTTGCCGCTCCGTCGTTAATGATGACTGGGCCCTGAGAGAGTGGAGGAGTCGCCGTCGTGTCCGTTTCCGTGGAAGTGCCCGCACCGACCAGCAATAGCGAATTGGCCGCGTGGGTGAAGGAGATCGCCGCCCTGACCCAGCCAGACCGGATCGAGTGGTGCGACGGGTCTGAGGAGGAGTGGACGCGCCTGACCAACCTCCTCGTGGAGCAGGGCACGTTCACGCGGCTGGCCGCCCGGCCCAACAGCTTCTACGCCAAGTCCGATCCCAGCGACGTGGCCAGGGTCGAGGACCGTACCTTCATCTGCTCCGAGCGCGAGGAGGACGCGGGGCCCACCAACAACTGGATCGCTCCGGACGAGATGCGCCGGACGTTCGGGAAGCTGTTCAAGGGCTGCATGCGCGGCCGCACGATGTACGTCGTCCCGTTCTGCATGGGCCCGCTCGGCGGCGAGATCTCGCAGCTCGGCGTCGAGATCACCGACTCGCCGTACGTCGCCGTCTCCATGCGGATCATGACGAGGATGGGTGACAGGGCGCTCCAGCTCATCGAGGAGAGGGGCGAGTTCGTCAGGTGCGTGCACTCCGTGGGCGCGCCGCTGGAGCCGCACCAGGAGGACGTGCCCTGGCCGTGCAGCTCGACCAAGTACATCAGCCACTTCCCCGAGAGCCGCGAGATCTGGTCGTACGGCTCCGGCTACGGCGGCAACGCCCTGCTCGGCAAGAAGTGCTACGCCCTGCGCATCGCCAGCGCCATGGCCCGCGACGAGGGCTGGATGGCCGAGCACATGCTGATTCTCAAGCTCACCCCGCCCTCCGGCGAGACCCGCTACATCGCCGCGGCCTTCCCGAGCGCCTGCGGCAAGACCAACCTCGCCATGCTCCAGCCCACGATCCCGGGCTGGAAGGTCGAGACGATCGGTGACGACATCGCGTGGATGCGCTTCGGCGACGACGGCCGCCTCTACGCGATCAACCCGGAGGCCGGCTTCTTCGGCGTCGCGCCCGGCACCGGCCAGGTGACCAACGCCAACGCGATCAAGACGCTCTGGGGCAACAGCATCTTCACCAACGTCGCGCTCACCGACGACGGCGACGTGTGGTGGGAGGGGCTGACCGAGGAGCCGCCGGCACACCTGACCGACTGGAAGGGCCGTTCCTGGACGCCCGAGAGCGGCGAGCCGGCCGCCCACCCGAACGCCCGCTTCACCACCCCGGCCTCCCAGTGCCCGACCATCGCACCCGAATGGCAGGACCCCAAGGGCGTGCCCATCTCGGCGATCTTGTTCGGCGGTCGCCGCGCCACCGCCGTACCTCTGGTGACGGAGTCGCTGAGCTGGGAGCACGGCGTCTTCCTCGGAGCCAACGTCGCCTCCGAGAAGACCGCCGCGGCCGAGGGCAAGGTCGGCGAGCTGCGCTACGACCCGTTCGCCATGTTGCCGTTCTGCGGCTACAACATGGGCGACTACTTCGACCACTGGCTCGACATCGGCCGCCGCAAGGGCGCCAAGCTGCCCCGGATCTACTACGTCAACTGGTTCCGCAAGGACGCCGAGGGCAAGTTCATCTGGCCGGGCTTCGGCGAGAACAGCCGCGTGCTGAAGTGGATCGTCGACCGGCTCAACGGCGAGGCCAAGGCCGTGCCGACGGCGATCGGCCTGCTGCCTGCCGACCTCGACGTCGAGGGCCTGGACCTGTCCGAGGAGGACCTGCACGCGCTGCTGTCGGTCGACAAGGACGTGTGGCGCGAGGAGGCGTCGCTGATCCCGGCCCACTTCGACAAGTTCGGCTCGCATCTGCCCAAGGAGCTGTGGGACGAGTACAACGCCCTGCTCGACCGGCTCGGCTGATCCCTCGTGTGCGGTACGGCGGCGCCGTCTGGCTTGACGGCGCCGCCGTGCTGTCCCGGCGGTTTGAAAAAGTGCCGGTAATCTAAATGAGCAGAACGAAACCTTTACCCTTCCTTTACGCGTCTCTCCGGTAACCAGCCTGATCGGCTGCACGGAGGGAGGCCGTAATGGACCTTGTCCTGCTGATTCTCTCGGTGGCCCTGGCGGCGATCGCCGTCACCATCGCCTCCGCGATCAAACGCGAGCATGCCGCCACCCGGGCGGCCGCGGCCGGAGCCCGCGCTCGCAACCTCGATCACTACGAGCTCGCCTATCTGGCGGGCGGGCCTGGGCGGGTGGCCGACACGGCCCTCACGCTCCTGGCCGAGAGCGGAGCCCTGCGCGTGTCACGGGGGCCGCGCTTCCACCCGCTCTCCAAGAGATCCGCCACGGACAACCCCATCGAGCGGGAGACGATCACCGCGGTCGTGGCGAACGGCGGCCCGTCGAGGTTCCTGGTGAACCAGGCGGTGAGCCGTGGCCCGGCCATGGGAGAGCTCGAGCGCCGTCTCGCCGAGCTGGGCCTGATCGTGTCCGGCGCCCGTCTCGCGCGGCTCAAGTGGCTGGCCGCCGGGCTGAGGGCGGTGGCGGTCCTGGTGGTCGCCGGGATCGCGGTCGTACTCGCCGGAGGTTCGGCACTGCTCCCGATGCTCGCCCTGCTCGTCCTGGTGGCGGCCGGGATCGGCGCGGTGGTCGCGCTCGCCGGCGACAGGAGGTTCAGGCGGGCCGCGCGCACCGCCGACGGGGCGGAGGAGCTGGACCGGGCCAGGAAGGCGCATCCGGCGGGCTCGGGGAACGGGCCGGTGTACATCGCGTTGCACGGTCATTGGGCGCTACGCGACTCGGACCTGAGCAGGGCGCTGGACGACTACGTCCCGCCGACCACGCCTCGTCGCGCGCGGCGGTCGACGTCCAGCAGCAGCAGCGGTGGCGGCGGCTCCTACTCCGGTTGCGGCGGATCGGCCCACAGCGGGTCTGGCTGCGGCAGCGGCTCCTCGGGCTGCGGCGGCGGGAGCGGCTGCGGCGGCGGTGGTTGCGGGGGCGGAGGGAGCTGACATGTCCCAGCCGGAGGCGGGACGGCGGGCCGTCCAAGAAAGCGAGCTGAGGACCGAGCTCGGGGTGGGCATCGGCTGGCGGGCCGAGCTGGATCTGTCGATCGAGCGGATGCCCGGCGTCGACTTCCTCGAAGTGGTCGCCGAGAACATCGATCCCGCTCACCTGCCCGAGTCGTTACGCCTGCTGCGCGCCAGGGGCCTGCCGGTGATCCCGCATGGGGTGTCGCTGGGGGTAGGCAACGCCGAACCGCCCTCGCCGGCCCGGCTGGCTCACCTGGCCGCCTGCGCGCAGGCGCTGGACTCGCCGCTGGTCAGCGAGCACCTGGCGTTCGTACGGGGCGGCGGGCTGGAGGCCGGGCACCTGCTGCCCGTGTCCCGCACCCGAGAGTCGCTGCGGGTCATCACCGAGAACGTGCGCCGGGCGCAGGATGCGCTGCCGGTGCCGCTGGCCCTGGAGAACGTGGCCGCGATCTTCGGCTGGCCCGACGACGAGCTGACCGAGGCCCAGTTCCTCGCCGAACTGGTCGAGCGCACCGGGGTCGGGCTGCTGATCGACGTGGCCAACCTCTACACCAACCAGGTCAACCTGGGCCTGTCGGCCGTGGACGCGCTCGACGCGCTCCCGCTCGAGCACCTCGCGTACGTCCATGTGGCCGGAGGGGAGGAGCATCACGGGATCTGGCACGACACGCACACCGCCGCCGCGCCACAGGCCGTGCTCGACGTCCTCACCGAGCTGTGCGCCCGCGCCACCCCGCCGGGCGTGCTGCTGGAGTGGGACGACGAGTATCCGAGCGACGAGACCCTGGTGAGCGAGCTGTCCAGGATCAGGGCCGCGATGTCCCCGGACCGGGAGGCCGGATGACCGGCGAACCCGACCTCGCGGAGGATCGGCGGCGGCTGGCGGAGGCGCAGGGGCGGGTGGTGGCGGCCCTCGTCGCGGGGGCCGCCGTGCCGGCGGGATTCGATCCCGAGCGGATGCGCGTGCAGGCGTCGAGCCTCATCGCCAAGCGGCGCGGCATCGTGGCCAGGCTCCGGCCCGACGCCGCCGCCGCGGCGGGCGCCGACCTGGCCGCGGAGTTCGCCGCCTACGCCCGCTCCCGCAGCGCGCCGCCGCCGGGCTACCGCGCCGACGCCGACGATTTCGCCGCCTGGCTGCGCGAACGCGGCCGCATGCCCGACCCGCCCCGCAAGCCCCGATGGTGGTCCCGCTTACTCCCCTAGCTGGGCAGGCGCGGATCCGGCAAAGGCGGTTTAGCCGACATTGGGCCGGAAACCGTGAGGGAATGGGGGGACTGCGTTGCGTCGACGGATCTTTTCTGACCGTCACGCCGGTGGCATGCAAGGACAGCGTCGGCACGCCGTACGAGGTCACCCTCGAGCTCCATAGGGACGGCACGCCGTACGGGAGCGTCGGAGAGCGGTGCGGCTGGCTGCTCGCGCGCCTCGCGCGCGGCGTGGACGAGGCCCGCGCGGGCCGGGGAGCGGCCAGGCGGTGGACCGACCCGGACGACAGGTTCCCCGACGAGGAGCCGGACAGCGAGCTGTTCTCCTTCCGCTACCGCACCAGAGCGGGCCTGGTGGGCGGCGGCGAGCTGCGCTGCCAGCTCAGGACCATCCCCGTGTGGCAGGCGGCCAAGGGCCAGTGGCGGCTGACCAGGAGGGCGTACGTGGAGGCGTGGGGCTCGACGGGCGTGGGCATGCGTGCGGTCCTGACGTCGGCCGAGTTGGCGAGGTTCGTACGAGGTCTCGTGAACGAGGCGGAGGGATGTCTAGAAGGTAGAGATCTGGCGAGGAATCCGATAGAAGGAGCAGGCACAGGCGAATCGCGGTGATAATTGCCTGTTGGGTCAAGCGACCAAAGGCGACCGCTGGGGAGGAACTCCGTGGGCCTGCGCGATCTGGTCTACCGGCTGTATGAGCACCGGCTGGAGTCCAAGCTGTCGAAGGACAGCATCCCCCGGCATGTCGGGGTCATCATCGACGGCAACCGCCGCTGGGCGCGCGCGATGGGCATGCGGGACGTCGCCAGCGGCCATCGCAAGGGCGCCGACAAGATCTCCGAGCTGCTCGGCTGGTGCCGCGAGACCGGCGTCGAGGTCGTCACGGTGTGGATGTTGTCCAACGACAACCTCAACAGGCCGAAGGAGGAGCTGGAGCCGCTGCTGCGCATCATCGAGGACGTGACGCAGGAGCTGGTGGAGGAGGGCTGGCGGATCAGCCCGGTCGGCGCGCTCGACCTCCTGCCCGACCGAACGGCGAATGTCCTAAAAAATGCAAAGGAAGCGTCATCACACCGTCCGGGCCTGATTGTGAACGTTGCAGTTGGGTATGGAGGAAGACGTGAGATTGCCGATGCGGTGCGCTCACTGCTCCAGGAGCACGCGAGCAGAGGAGCGAGCATCGAGGACCTCGTCGAGGTGCTCGATGTGGAGCACATCGCGGAGCATCTTTACACTCGCGGCCAACCCGACCCGGACCTCCTCATCCGGACCTCGGGCGAGCAGCGCCTGTCCGGCTTCATGCTCTGGCAGAGCGCTCACTCTGAGTTCTACTTCCACGAGGCCTACTGGCCTGACTTCCGCAGGGTCGACTTCCTGCGGGCGCTGCGCGACTACGCTGCGAGACACCGACGTTACGGTTCATGAGGCGACAAACGGGCATTCAGAACCTAACGTAGTAAATATCCGGCCGAAGGTCGGATATTTCGGAGAGGGCCCGCCTTTGCACCATGACCTGCCGAGGGGGCCGGAACCCGGCGCCGACGGCGGCTCGCGGTCGGGGAAGCGGGTCCGGTCCGATTCCCGCCTCGTCTGCAGGGTGCCCGCCCCAATGGGCGCCCGGGGGAGAACGTGTGGCAGTGTCCTCGAGCAACCCTACTCACCAGTCGGCCAAGCGGACGTACGTGCTGGACACCTCGGTCCTGCTGGCCGACCCGGCGGCAATGACCCGCTTCGCCGAGCACGACGTGGTCCTTCCCATCGTGGTCATCACCGAGCTGGAGGGAAAGCGGCACCATCCCGAGCTCGGCTACTTCGCGCGGAAGGCCCTGCGCTACCTCGACGACCTGCGGATCCAGTACGGCAGGCTCGACGAGCAGATGCCTACGGGGGACGGCACGATCAGGGTTGAGCTCAATCACAGCGATCCCTCCATCCTGCCCGTGGGGTTCCGCCTGGGCGACAACGACACCCGCATCCTGACCGTGGCCCGCTCGCTGGCCGCCGAGGGCTGCGACGTCGTGCTGGTGTCCAAAGACCTGCCGCTGCGGGTCAAGGCGGGCTCGATCGGCCTGGCGGCCGAGGAATACCGCGCCGAGCTCGTTCACGAGTCCGGCTGGACCGGGATGGCCGAGGTCCAGGTGACCGCCGAGGACGTCGACTCGCTCTTCGACCAGGGCACCGCCGACGTCGAGGAGGCCAGGGACCTGCCGACGCACACCGGCCTGCGGCTGCTGTCGGCCAAGGGCTCGGCGCTCGGCCGGGTGCAGCCGGACAAGTCGGTACGGCTCGTGCGCGGCGACCGCGAGGTGTTCGGCCTGCACGGCCGCTCCGCCGAGCAGCGCATCGCGCTCGACCTGCTGATGGACCCGGAGATCGGCATCGTCTCGCTGGGCGGCCGGGCCGGCACCGGCAAGTCGGCGCTGGCGCTCTGCGCGGGCCTTGAGGCGGTCCTGGAGCGCCGCCAGCACCGCAAGGTGGTCGTCTTCCGCCCGCTCTACGCCGTGGGCGGCCAGGAGCTCGGCTACCTGCCGGGCACCGAGGGCGAGAAGATGGGCCCGTGGGCGCAGGCGGTCTACGACACGCTCGGCGCGATCACCTCACCCGAGGTCATCGAGGAGGTGCTCGACAGGGGCATGCTGGAGGTGCTCCCGCTGACGCACATTCGCGGCCGGTCGCTGCACGACGCGTTCGTGATCGTGGACGAGGCCCAGTCGCTGGAGCGCGGGGTGCTGCTGACCGTGCTGAGCAGGATCGGCGCCAACTCGCGGGTCGTGCTCACCCACGACATCGCCCAGCGCGACAACCTCCGGGTCGGCCGGCACGACGGCGTGGTGGCGGTCGTGGAGAAGCTCAAGGGCCACCCGCTCTTCGCACACGTCACGCTGACCCGCTCCGAGCGCTCTCCGATCGCCGCGCTGGTGACGGAGATGCTGGAGGACCTGAGCCTCTGACAGCTCACTTGAGTTCGGGACAGGTGTACCGCCCCTCCGACCTGGAGGGGCGGTTCTCGTTCTCGCGGACGATCTTGACCAGCTCGAACGCCGCGTCCTGCTGGGCCGTGCAGACGATCTGCGCCTTGCCGAGCCTGGTCAGCGTGCCGTCGCCCCTGATGTAGACGGTCAGCGTCGAGGTGCGCGGCAGCTGGACCTCGTCCCGCTGCACGGGGTTCAGCGAGTCCTTGATCCCCAGGTACGTGAAGCCGCGCAGCGCGGTGTCCCGGTCGCCGAGCGGCTGCGTGGAGGCCTCGAACAGCGCGCCGAGCAGGCTGCCCACGGTGTCGTTCTCGACGTCGGCAGGCTCCAGGGCGAGCTTGCCGTCCTTGATCAGGTAGATCGTCTTGGACGGCGGCGGGACCTTGATGGTGGGCACGTTGCCGCGGTCCTGGACGTCCGTGGGCGAGATGCCGCAGGCTGCCAGGGCCAGCAGGCAGATGAGCATGAGAGCGCGGATGGCCGTCATCAGTGCGGGAGCCAGACCGTGAACAGGGTGCCGGGGCTCTGGGGGCGTACGGAGATCGTGCCGCCGTGGAGGTGGACGTTCGCCCTGGCGATCGCGAGGCCGAGGCCGCTGCCCTGGCTGCGGGCCCGGCCCGCGCCCGCCTTGAAGAAGCGGTCGAAGACGTGCGGCAGGGCCTCGGGCGGGATGCCCTTGCCGTGGTCGCGCACCTTCACCTCCAGGCCGTTCTCCGTGGCCCTGGCGCTGACCACGACCGGGGGCCTGCCGTGCTTGAGCGCGTTGCCGACCAGGTTGGCCACGATGACATCGAACCTCCTCGGATCGAGGTTCACGGTCAAGCCCTGGGAGGCCTTCACCTCCACCCGGTCGCTCCAGCCGCGTACCTCGAGGCAGTCCATGACGGCGTCGGCCACGTTCACCGGCTCGAGGTTGAGCGTGGCCGTGCCCGCGTCGAAGCGGCTGATCTCGATGAGGTGCTCGACCAGCTCGCGCAGGCGCTCGATCTCCCTGAGCACCAGCCGCACGGCCTCCGCCGGCGCCTCGGGCAGCCGGTTGGCCTCCTCGGACAGCATGTCGGCCACGGCCGTCATCGCGGTCAGGGGCGTACGGAGCTCGTGCGAGACGTCCGCCACGAACCGGCGTGACATCGCCTCCAGGGCGCGCAGCTCCGACACGCTCAGCTCCAGCGCCGCGGCCGCGTCGTTGAACCTGGCGGTCAGCTCGGCCAGCTCGTCCTGCCCGTGGACGGGCAGGCGGGTGTCGAGCCTGCCCTGGCCGAGCGCCTGCGCGGCCGCGCTGAGCCGCCGGACCGGCAGCAGCACCTGCCTGGCCGACAGCAGCGCCACGACCAGGGCGATCAGCACGATGGCCGCGCCGCCCTGAACGAGCGTGGTCCTGAGCGTGTCGAGCTGGCTCTCGTCGTCGTGCATCGGGAAGAAGACGAACGCGCGCAGCCCCGTGGCCTCCGGCACGCCGGCGTTGTCGCGGTAGACCTCGGCGCCGACGATGAGCCAGAGCTGGTCATGGATGATCTTGCGCTGGGTGACGACGCTCTGCTTGGCCCGGCCGTAGAGCTCGTTCGGCACGTCGTTCATGCTCAAGGCGCCCTCGGCGGAGACCATGTTGCCGTACTCGACCAGCACGCTTCTGCCCGGTCCGCTCAGCGCGGCGGTCACGCGGTCCAGATCCTTGGTCGTCGGCGCGGCCTCGCCCGGCTGGAGCTTGCCGACGGGGAAGGCGATGCCGCTCAGCTCCCTGGTGACCAGGTCGAGCGAGGTGTTCTCGGCCCGGGTCACGAGCGCGGTCTTGGCGAGCTCGAAGCCGATGGTGGCGACCAGCGTCGACGCGGTCACGGCGACGAGCGTGAACGTGATGACGAGGCGGGCGCGCAGCCCGGTGGGCAGCGGGATCACGGAGGGCTGAATCGGTAGCCGAACCCGCGCACCGTGTGGATGAACACGGGCTCGGCCGGCTTCGGCTCGATCTTCGCGCGGATCCGCTGCACGCAGGCGTCCACCAGCCGCGAGTCGGCGATGTGCGTGTGGTCCCACACCGCGCGCAGCAGGTAGCGGCGGTTGAGCACCTGGCCTGGGTGCCGTACGAGCTCCAGCAGCAGCCGCAGCTCGGTCGGCGTCAGGTGGATCTCCTTGTTGGCCAGCGTGACCTTGAGCGCGCCCCGGTCGATCACGAGGTCGCCGAAGGTGATGCGATCGGAGGCGGCGGACTCGGCCCTGCGCAGGATGGCGCGGATGCGCGCGTCCAGGACCCTGGGCTCGACCGGCTTGACCACGTAGTCGTCGGCGCCGGCCTCCAGCCCGACCACCACGTCCAGGTCGTCGCCGCGGGCCGTGAGCAGGATGACGGGCAGCTGGTCGAGCTTGCGTACGCGGCGGCACACCTCGATCCCGTCGATGCCCGGCAGCATCACGTCGAGGATCGCGATCTCCGGGCGGCGGGCCCTGATGTGATCGAGCGCCTCTTCGCCCGTCGCATAGGACGTGACGGAGTGCCCCTGCCGGGTCAGTGCCAGCTCGAGAGCGGTACGGACGGAGGGGTCGTCTTCAACAAGGAGGATGCCGGCCACGCGCACATTATTATTCCATGTCCCGAATGCCCGAACTAAGTCACCAAACTGTGACATGTCATGGACGGGATCCCGAACTAGGCGCGGCACCCTGGAAACGGCTTCCCTTCGGTTACGGGTGCCCGAAGGGGAGCCTGGGGCCTGTGTGACGAATATCACACCGTTTCGAAACGTCATGCTTACCTGCCGGTTAATCAATGTAGAGCCAAGCGATTACCGCGTTTCGGTTGCCAACCACCCCCCAGGACAGGGCAAGCTCATGGTTCGTGAGCCCCGGTCCGCAGTTGAGTGAGCGCCCGCCGAAGGAAGATCTGCCTTCGGCGCGTCGGCCTGCGCGTTTCACCCCGAAGCGCATCGTCGTCATCGCCGCCTCGCTGGTGGTCGTCGTCGGAGGAGGCGGCTTCGTCGCCTACCGCGCGATCCAGAACGCCAACAGGCCGGTCGGCGACACCTTCACGGCGGAGCAGCTCGGCTCGATCCTCAACGGCGACCCCTACGTGCCCGACCCCAAGAGCGACGCGCTCAAGAACGCGGCCCAGCAGGCATACAAGGCGGACCAGCTGAAGAAGGGCCGCTCCGGCGCGAGCAAGAAGGACGACCTCGACTGGGTCGTGCCCAAGAGAGCGCCGGGCGGCGACGGGTTCCCAGCCATGAACTTCCCGCCAGGCAGCAATCCCTCGCCGGGCAGCAACAAGGCCACCGCCAAGGCCATGCTCGCGTCCTACGGCTGGGGCGACGACCAGTGGGGCTGCCTGGAGCGGCTCTGGCACAAGGAGAGCGGCTGGAACGAGCGGGCGATGAACCGCTACTCCGGCGCGTACGGCATCCCGCAGTCCTTGCCCGGCACCAAGATGGCCAGCGCGGGCGCCGACTGGCAGACCAATGCCGAGACCCAGATCAAGTGGGGCCTCGGCTATATCAAGGGCCGTTACGGCACGCCGTGCGCTGCCTGGGGCCATTCACAGTCGGTGGGTTGGTATTAGAGGGTCAACTTTCCTTCTCTAATCGGCAAGCCGCCGCGCCGGACGGGGTAGGTCCGCGCACGCTGGCCGCATGGGTGTGAAGGTCAGTGTGATCGTCAATGTCCACAATCCGGGTGGCACCGCCAACGCGTGCATCCGTTCGGCCGTGGAGCAGACCATGCCCACGGACGAATATCAAGTGATCTTCGTGGACGACGGCTCCACGGACGGGATCGGGGAGCGGCTCGACACCATCGCCGCGGCTCGCAGGAACGTCCGCGTGCTGCACCTGCCGCACACCGGCTCCGCCATGCGCGGACGCAACGTGGGCCTCGCGGCGGCGACCGGCGAGTACGTGTACTTCCTGGACCAGGGTGACCGGCTGGAGAAGGACGCGATCGCCCGCATGTACGAGCGTGCGGTGGAGACCGACGCCGACATCCTGGTCGGCCGCCTGATCCGGGACTTCGGGCCGCCGATGACCGCCTTCGAGCGCGGCACGGCCCGCGCAGACATCCTGCGCGACCGGCTGCTCAGCCTGCTCGCGCCGCAGCAGCTCTACCGCCGCGCCTTCCTGGAGGAGCACGAGCTGGGCTTCGCCGTGCCCGGCGGGCGGATGGCCGAGCAGGCGTTCGTGATGCGGGCCTACCTGCGGGCCAAGGTCATCGCCGTGCTGTCCGAGCACATCTGCTGCCACCTCGGCGAGCCGCGCGGGGACGAGGAGGAGCCGCGGGCGATGGTCAAGGAGCTGATCGGGCTCCTCGACGACATCGACACCTACGTCGGCGAGGGCCGCCAGCGCGATCGCATGTACGCCCACTGGTTCCGGTACGCCGTCCTGCGCCCGCTGCTGACGGCCAGGTTCGCCAACTCCTCCGTCGATCGTGGCCTGCACTTCCGGGTGGTGCAGGAGCTCGTCACGGAGCGGTTCCCCGCGCGGCTCGACCGCTACCTGCCGGTCCAGCTCCGCGTGCTGGCCGCGTACGTCCGCATGGGACGCCTGGACCAGATCGTGCTCCTGTCGAACTCCTCCAAGCGCGCCGGGCTCCGCGCCGACCTGACCGAGGTGCGCTGGGACGCCCACGTGCTGGTGCTCGGGCTGACCGTGGAGGTCCTGGCGGGCGACGGCACGCTCGACAGGTACCGCACGCAGGGCGAGCGCGTGCACTGGATACCGCCGCGCGCGCTGGAGACCGGCGCGCTCGACGAGAGCGTCACCGACATCACCGACGCGGTCGAGCGGGCCCGTGTCGAGCTCTACGTGCGCCACTCCGAGACCGGCGCGATCCACTTCCTGCCGATGACGCAGCGCGTGGAGCGCGTACCCGACGGCCGCAACAAGATCAGGGTGCAGATCAGGGGCGAGGGCCGGCTCGACGTGACGAAAGCCGCGCACGGCGAGCCGCTCAAACCCGGCCAGTGGGAGGTGCACGTCCGCATGTTCGGGGGCGCGAACCAGGCCAGGAGCCGGGTCGGGCGCTCCGACGGCCCGCTCAACTGCCTGGGCGTGCTGGCCCAGCGCCCCAGGGTGCGGCTGGTGGTGCCGTGCTGGAGCGACCACGGCGAGCTGGGGCTGGCCGTCGAGCCGCGCTCGTTCCCCGAGTCGATCGCGCTGGTGTCGCCGGGGGTGGAGATCAAGCAGCTCGACGGGCACGTGTACGTCGTGCTGCCGGTCCCGTACGTGCCGCCGAGCGGAGGCCCGCCGCTGGAGCTGGTGCTGCGCGGCACCGGGCGGCGCGGGCGCGAGGTGTGCGCCCCGGCGCTGGTCGAGGCGGGGGTGCCGGGCAAGCTCGCCGGGCAGCTCGTCGCCAAGGTGCCGGTCAAGTGGCTGATGCCGACGCCCGACCAGCTCGGCCCCGGCAGGTGGGTGTCGTCGCTGCGCTCCTCGGAGGAGGAGACCGGGCTGAGGTTCGCGCTGGAGCTTCGCAGGGGGAGGATCCAGGTACGGCCCGCCGCCGCCGTCGATCCGCGACGGCGCTCGCCCATGGGCAGGGACACCATGCTGCACAGGATCGGCAGGCGGCTGCCCGGCGCGCGTCACCTGGTGCGCCTGGCGCGCGCGGGCAAGCACCGCTACCTCAAGGACTGACCCAGCCCTCCAGCTCCTCGAAGGCGTTCCTGAAGACCGGCAGCATGGGCTTGAGCCGCTCGGGATAGGCGTCGACCAGGCTGTCGAGGTGGTTGCCGCCCTCGACGCGGTAGTAGCGGAACGGCCGGTTCGGCCCGACCATCTTCGCGTACACGTCGGAGTCGCGGGAGATCGGCAGCAGCGTGTCGAGCGTCCCGTGGATCGTGATCAGCGGCTTGGTGATCCTGCCGGTCAGCGCGATCTTCGACACCGCCGCGTACGGCCGGCGCTCGTCGTAGTCGTAATCGGCCGCCGCGCCCTGGTAGGACGGGTCCAGCTCCTTCTGGTAGAGCTGCTGGGTGAGCTCCCAGTAGTACTGCCGGTGGAACGGCCACAGGAACTCCGAGCCGGCCGCGAACCCGGCCGCCCGCACCCCGGCCTCGTCCGGGTACGCCTTCAGCGCGGGCGGCAGGAAGCTCAGCAGGTTGTCGCCCTTGACCCGCCAGAGCGTGCCCTCCCAGTCCACGCCGCCGTCGTAGAGCCAGCCGCGGTTCTCCAGCTGCCATCTGACCAGGTAGCCGCCGTTGGAGATGCCCGCCACGAACGTGCGCTCCGGCCGCTTGCCGTACCGCTGCCTGACGACGGCCTTGGCGGCCACCGCGAGCTGGGTGACGCGGTCGTTCCACTCGGCGATGGCGTCGCCCGGGCGGCGGCCGTCCTCGTGGAAGTTCACGCCGACGTTGCCCTTGTCGGTGGCGGCGAACGCGTACCCCTTGGCCAGGACCCAGTCGGAGATCGTGTAGTCGTTGGCGTACTGCTCCCTGTTGCCCGGGGTGCCGCTGACGACGAGGCCGCCGTTCCAGTCGTCGGGAAGCCTGATCACGAACTGGGAGTCGTGGTTCCAGCCGTGCGTGGCGTTGGTGGTGGAGGTGTCGGGGAAGTAGCCGTCGATCTGGGTGCCGGGCACGCCCGTCGGGTTCACCGTGGCGGCCGAGTGCAGGCCCGCCCAGTCAGCCGGGTCGGTGTGGCCGGTCTGCACCGTGCCCGCCGTGGTCAGGTCGTCAAGCGTGGCGACCACGGCCTGCTCCGCGCCCGGCACCGTGAGCTGCGGGGTCGGCGTGAGCAGGCTCGCCACTAAGCTCAGCGCGACGAACATCACGACTCCTCGAGGTGGGCGGCCAGCAGGCGCTGGAACTCTTCAGGGTGTTCGAGGTGCGGGCTGTGGCCGCAGTCGTCGAGCACGACCTCGCGGTACGGCCCGTAGCGCTCCAGCACGGCCCTGGTCTGGGTCACCATGGGCTGGGCCGGCGTGCCGGGGGAGCCGGGCACCACGCCGAGCGCGCCCAGGTGGGCCAGGTCGAACAGCGACGTGTCCGAGACGATCACGTCGTCGGCGCCCCTGATCCACAGGATGGGCGGCTTGGGGTCGACCTCGTGGAGGTCGTCCAGGCGGAAGTGGGTGGGAGCGATGGCGTTGAGCAGGCCGGTCTTGCCGGGGGCCACGCCGGGCCATTCGGCGGAGGTGACGGGGTCGCCGGGGTAGTTGGCCTCGCCCACGTGGGTGGTGAGCATCGAGCGTACGTAGAAGTCCTCGTCGGGGACCTCGGGGTGTTTGACGTACGCGGAGCGGAAGACGTTACGGGGCGATGTAGGAGATTCGTCCGACATGTCGCCCGCCTTGAGCCGGGCCACGAAGTCTGGGTTGGCGGCCCCGGCCCCCGCCCCCGTGCCGTCGGGGTGCGTGAGGCGGCCGTCCGGTCCCTCCGTGCCGCCGAAGCCGTACGGGGAGATCGGGTTGACCAGGGTGACGCTCCTGACCGCGGCCGGCCGTTCGCGCAGGACCTGCAGGACGATGCCGCCGCCCAGGCTCCAGCCGACCAGGTGCACCCCGTCCAGGTCGAGCGCCTCGACCAGCTCGATCACGTCGTCGGAGTAGTCACGCAGGCCCCTCGTGGCGTCCACGGGTGCGGGATCGCTCTCCCCGAACCCGCGCAGGTCCACCGCCAGCGGCCGGTAGCCGCCGGGCAGCGCCGCCATGCTGTCGCGCCAGAAGGCGGACGATGAGACGTTGCCGTGCACGAACAGCACGGGCTCGCCGGTGTACCTGCCCTCGACGGTCAGGACGTTCTGGGTGAGCCTGGGCGTAGGGAGCGCCGTCGCCTGGAGGAGCGGCGGGAGCGAAGCGACCAGAGCGGGGGAAGGCGGCGGCATCGAGGGCGACTGAGCCCGCCTCACGGAGTGAGGCCATGAGCGCAGCGTGCGGACCTTCATTTCGCGTGGATCCTCTCGGCCAGGTCGCGGCCCTGGGTCTCGCGCGCGGCGTAGACCGCGACCAGGGTGAGCAGCGCGGCCACACCGAGGTAGGCCGAGATGGGCACGCTGCTCCCGTAGCTCTTCAGCAGCGCGACCGCGATGATCGGGGCGAGCGCGCCGGCCACGATCGCCGAGAGCTGCGCGCCGATGGAGACGCCGGTGTAGCGCATCCTCGTGCCGAAGAGCTCGGAGAAGAAGGCCGCCTGCGGGCCGTACATCATGCCGTGGAAGAGCAGGCCGACGGTGACGGCGAGAGTGATCACCAAAAAGTTGCCCGTGTCCACGAGCGGGAAGAACGCGAAGATCCACACCCCGATCCCGGCGGCGCCCGCCAGGTAGATCGGGCGGCGGCCGATCCGGTCGGACAACGCGCCCCACATCGGGATCGTGATGAAGTGGATGGCCGAGGCGATCAGCACCGCGTTCAGCACGGTGGAGTTCTCGATCTTGACTGACTTGGCGTACGTGATGACGAAGACGGTGAGGAGGTAGAAGGAGATGTTCTCCGCGAGGCGCGCGCCGATCGCGGTGAGCACGTCCTTGCGGTGGTAGCGCCACACTCCCTTGATGGGCGGCGCCTTCTCCGGCGGGGCCTGCTGGAACACCGGCGACTCGCTGATCGTCAGCCGGATCCAGAGCCCGATCAGCACGAGCACGCCCGACAGCAGGAACGGCACCCGCCAGCCCCACGCCAGGAACGCCTCGTCCGACTGCCAGGCGGCCAGGGCCGCCAGCACGCCGGTGGCCAGCAGGTTGCCGCCGGGGGCGCCGGCCTGCGGCCAGGAGGCCCAGAAGCCGCGGCGGGCCGTGTCGCCGTGCTCGGAGACGATCAGCACTGCGCCGCCCCACTCGCCGCCGAGCGCGAAGCCCTGCACGAGCCTGAGCGCGGTCAGCAACAGCGCCGCGGCCGGGCCCAGGGTCTCGTACGTCGGCAGGCAGCCGATCAGGAACGTCGCGGCGCCCATCGTCAGCAGGCTGACGACCAGCAGCGTCTTGCGGCCGAGCCGGTCGCCGAAGTGGCCGAAGATCAGGCCGCCGAGCGGGCGTGCGATGAATCCGACGGCGTAGGTGAGGAACGCCAGCAGCGTGCCGGTGAGCGGGTCGGACTCGGGGAAGAAGAGCTTGTTGAAGACGAGGGCGGCTGCCGAGCCGTACAGGAAGAAGTCGTACCACTCGATGGTGGTGCCGATCAGGCTCGCGGCGACGATCTTCTTGATGGAAGTGGCCATGCCGGTCACGGTAGGGAGTGACCGGCATCACTCATATGGGGCCGGAGCCCACAGTCTATGGGGTGGATGTGTGGCCGAGCCGGTGCAGGCGGAGCGCGAGCTGAATCTCGAGCGCGCGCTCCGGCTCCAGCCAGCCGTCGCCGAGGAGCTTGCCGATCCGGTCGAGCCGTTGTGTGACGGTGTTGACGTGGATGTGCATGGCCTCGGCCGTACGGGAGGGTGAGCCGCCCGAGCCGAAGTAGGCGGCCATCGTGTCGGCGAGCGCGGTGCCCCTGCGGGCGTCGTAGTCGGTCACGGCGCCCAGCACCCTGCTGACGAAGCCGCGCACGTCACGGCCGTCGCCGACGAGCAGCCCCACGAACCCCAGCTCGGCCGCGCTCGCGCCGTCACCGGCCCGGCCCAGTGCGATCAGCGCCTCCGCGCACCTGCGGGCCTCCTGGTAGGCGCCGGCCACGTTCCCTTCGACGGCGGTTCCTGCCGCGCCCGCCGTGGCCGTGCTGTGCAGCGACGCGCTCAGCTCCGCGGCCACGTTCTGCGCGATGCGGCCCGCGTTCTCGCCGGGCAACAGCAGCACGACCTCGTCACCCCGCCCCGCCGCCAGCCCGTGCCGCAGCGCGGCCTGCGAGGAGGCCCAGAACGCGGCCCGCTCCCGTTGCCCGCCGTGCTTGGCCACCACCACGACATGCGGCGCGTGGAGGTCCACGCCCAGCCTTCGTGCCCGGTCGGTCAGCCCGGGGGAGTCGGGCCGGGAGATCAGGTCGTCGAGCAGCTCGCCCCTGACCCGGCCCTCGGCCTCCGCCACGCTCCTGCGGAACAGCAGGAGCAGCGCGCACACCAGCGCCGCCCGCTCCAGGATGCGCTCGTCGGCGTCGTCGCTGCGCAGGATCAGCGTGCACAGCGGCTCGCCGCCGACGTCCACGGACGCGATCAGCAGGTCGCCCCGCCGCACGGTGCGCCCCAGCGCCCTGGACGCCTGCGCCGCCTCGAACACGCCTGAATCGAGCTCGCCCACGTCGCCCGTGAGCGGCCGCCCCAGGTCGTCGAGCACGGCCAGCGACCCGCCGAGCACGTCGGTCACCACGGCCGCCACGTCCTCGATCCCGCCGCCGCGCAGCACCAGCGAGGTCATCCTGTCGTGGGCCAGCGCGCCCCGCTCCACGGCGTCGCCGTGCTCCCTGGCGATCCTGTGGGCCTGGGAGAGCTCCTCCAGCGCGTTCCTGGTCTCCTGCAGCAGCCTGGCGTTGTCGATCGCGACGGCGGCGTGCGCCGCCAGGCTGGCCAGCAGCGACACCTCCTCCTGGTGGAACGGCCGCGCGCTGCGGTTGGCCGCCATCAGCACGCCGATCACCCGCTGGCCCAGCCGCAGCGGCACGCCCAGGATCGCGACCAGGCCCTCCTCCTTGACGGCCTCGTCGATGTCGTTCTTGTGCCGGAACCTGGCGTCGGCGAAGTAGTCGGCGGTCGAGTACGGCACGGCCGTCTGCGCCACCAGCCCGCCCAGCCCCGCCCCCATGGCCAGCCGCAACGCCCGGAACTTGGCCGAGATCGAGCCGTCGGTGACCCGCATGTACGTGTCGCCCTGCTCGGGGTCGTGCAGCGTCATGTAGGCGACGTCGGTGGCCAGGAGCTGCCTGGCCCGGTGCACGATGGCCTCGAGCACGGCGTCGAGGTCGCGCAGCGCCGCAAGGTCGCCGGCCGTGTCGTACAGCGCCGACAGCTCGGCCTCGCGCCTGGCACGCCTTTTGAGCAGCTCGCGCACCCTGAGCGCCTCGACCTTGGCCTGCTCCAGCTCCTCGATCGTGGCCGGATCCGCGCCGGCTGCCCTGGCCTCGATGATCGGCCCCTCGAACTCGACCGCGGAGGCCTCCCTGGCCAGCAGTTCGAGGAATCGTCTGGCCACTAGCGCGCCGTCCAACCGCCGTCCACAGGCAGCGACACACCGGTGATGAACGACCCGGCGGGGCCACACAGGTAGTTGACCAGCTCCGCCACCTCCTCCGGCTCGATCAGCCGCTTGATCGCGGCGGGCTGCAGCATGATGTTCTCCACGACCTCGTCCGGCTCGATGCCGTGCACTTTAGCCTGGTCGGCGATCTGCGCCTCGACCAGCCCGGTCCGCACGTACGCGGGGCAGACGCAGGTCGAGGTCACCCCGTGCGGCGCCCCTTCGAGCGCCACGACCTTGGAGAAGCCCTCCAGCGCGTGCTTGGCCGCCGTGTAGGCCGACTTGTACGGCGAGGCACGCAGCCCGTGCACGGACGAGAGGTGCACGAACCGGCCCCAGCCCTTGGCGTACATGCCGGGCAGCACCTTGCGCGCGATCAGGAACGGCGCCTCGACCATCACCTTGAGCATCGCCGAGAAGACCTCGGGCGGGAACTCCTCGATCGGCGAGACGTGCTGGAACCCGGCGTTGTTCACCACGATGTCCACCGGTTCGTCGGGCAGCGCCCCCACGAAGCCGGGATCGCTCAGATCCGCGACCACGGCCTGTCCGCCGATCTCGGCGGCCACCTTCTCGGCGGGCTCGGCCCGCATGTCGACGACCAGCACCCTGGCCCCCTCGGCGGCCAGGCGCCGGGCGCAGGCCGCCCCGATCCCGCCGCCCGCCCCCGTCACAAGCGCGGTCCGCCCCGTCAGCTCCTTCGCCATACCCCGAACCCTAGGCGGTGACCGCGCTTCGACGCATGGGTGCGGGCGACATAGATGAGCGCCGTTCTATGTGGATCACCGGAGTCTGCTATGTTGAGCGCATGATCGCGTATTCGTCCCAGTGGTGGCCCGCCTCCTAGGCGGACCTCCCGGCGTATACGCACTACGGCCGCCTCGACGAGGCGGCCGTCGGCATGTCACAGGCGCGCCCGTCGAGCACTGACGAAAGGGGCGCACACCATGACCACCTGGCCTGCACTGCTCACCACGCTGCTCGAGGGCAGGTCGCTCACCACCCGCCAGGCCAGATGGGCCATGGAGCAGATCATCACGGGGGCGGCGACGGACGCCCAGATCGCCGCGTTCGCGGTCGCGCTGCGCGCCAAGGGCGAGAGCGTGGCGGAGGTGTCCGGGCTGGCCGACGGCATGCTGTCCAGGTCGGCCGCCATCAGGGTCTCCGGCGATCCCGTCGACCTCGTCGGCACCGGTGGCGACCGCGCCAACACGGTGAACATCTCCACGATGGCCGCCATCGTCGCCGCCGCCGCGGGCGTCAAGGTGGTCAAGCACGGCGGCAGGGCCGCCTCCTCCATGGCGGGCGCGGCGGACGTGCTCGAAGAGCTCGGCGTGGTCATCGACCTGCCGCCGGCGGCCGTGGTCAGGGTGGCGGACGAGGTCGGCATCACGTTCTGCTTCGCGCCCGCGTTCAACCCCGGGCTGAGGCGCACCTCCGGGCCGCGCCGCGAGCTGGGTGTCCCCACGGTCTTCAACTTCCTCGGCCCGCTCACCAACCCCGCGCTGCCGCCCGCCCAGGCGGTCGGCGTCTTCCATCCCGGGACGGCGCCGGTCATCGCGGGCGTGCTGGCCGAGCGCGGCGGCTCGTCGCTCGTCTTCAGAGGCGACGACGGGCTCGACGAGCTCACCACCTCGGGCCCTTCCACGGTGTGGGTGGTACGCCGCGGCGCCGTGACGCGTACCGCCTTCGACCCGGCCGACCTGTCGATCCCGCGGGCCCGCCCAGACGACCTGCGCGGCGGCGACGTCCGGCACAACGCGGCCGTGGCACGGGCGGTGCTCGCCGGGGAGCAGGGGCCGGTGCGCGACGTCGTGCTGCTCAACGCGGCCGCCGCCGTGGTGGCCGCGGACGGCACGCCGCCCGCGCCCGACCTCACGGCAGCCCTGGGCGCCGCCTACAAGCACGCCGCGGACGCGGTCGACTCCGGCGCCGCGCTGTCCCTGCTCACCCGCTGGGCCGAAGCCACCCAGGCACTGGCATCAGCGCCCGATCGTTAGGGCCTGGTCATCGACAGCACGTCGAGCGCGGCGTCGAGCTGCTCCTCGGTCAGGGTGCCGCCGGCCACGTGGCCGCGCTCGATGACGACCTCGCGGATGGTCTTGCGCTCGGCCAGGGCCTGCTTGGCGATCTTCGCGGCCTCCTCGTAGCCGACGTACCTGTTCAGCGGGGTGACGATCGACGGGGACGACTCGGCGTACTCGCGCAGGCGCTCGACGTTGGCCGTGATGCCGGCGACGCAGCGGTCGGCGAGCAGCCGCGACACGTTCGCCAGCAGCCTGATCGACTCCAGGATGTTGCGCGCGATGACCGGGAGCTGCACGTTCAGCTCGAAGTTGCCGGACGCGCCGGCGAACGTGATCGCCGCGTCGTTCCCGATGACCTGGGCCGCGACCATGGTCGTGGCCTCGGGGATCACCGGGTTGACCTTGCCGGGCATGATCGACGAGCCGGGCTGCAGGTCGGGCAGGTTGATCTCGCCGAGCCCCGCGCGCGGGCCCGAGCCCATCCAGCGGAGGTCGTTGGCGATCTTGGTGAGCGAGACGGCCACCACCTTGAGCTGTCCCGACAGCTCGACGATCGAGTCCTGTGCCCCCTGGGCCTCGAAGTGGTCACCGGCCTCGACGAACGGGATGCCGGTCGCCTCGCGGAGCTTGGCGATGGCCTCCTGGGCGAAGCCGGGCGGGGTGTTGATGCCGGTGCCGACGGCGGTGCCGCCCAGGGGCAGCTCGAGCACGTGCTCGAGGGCCGCGGAGACACGTACGACCCCGTGCTCGATCTGGGCGGCGTACCCGCCGAACTCCTGGCCGAGCGTCACCGGGGTCGCGTCCATCAGGTGGGTGCGCCCCGACTTCACCACCCCGTCGAACTCGATCGCCTTCTCCCGCAGCGCCGCCGCCAGGTGCTGGAGCGAGGGCAGCAGGTGGAACGTCACCTCGGTCGCCGCCGCCACGTGGATCGAGGTCGGGAAGACGTCGTTGGACGACTGGGAGGCGTTCACGTGGTCGTTGGGGTGCACGGGACGGCCGAGGCGCTCTTCCGCCAGCGTCGCGATCACCTCGTTGGCGTTCATGTTGGACGAGGTGCCCGAGCCGGTCTGGAAGACGTCGATCGGGAAGTGCGCGTCGTGCTCGTTCTCGGCGACGTCGGCCGCTGCCTGGGCGATGGCCTCGGCCATGTCCTTGTCGATCACGCCCAGCTCGCCGTTCACCTCGGCGGCCACCGCTTTGATCAGGCCGAGCGCGGCAATGTGGGACGGCTCAAGAGGGCGTCCCGAGACCGGGAAGTTCTCCACTGCCCGCTGGGTCTGCGCGCGCCACTTGGCGCCGGACGGCACGCGTACCTCGCCCATCGAGTCATGCTCGATTCTGAACTCGCTCATGACTTCCAGTCTGACCCACGGCCGCGCGCTCGCCGCGGCGCGGGTGGTCAGGCGGAGAACAGGGCCACGATGAGCACGGCGATCACCACGGCCGCGACGGCGGCCACGGTCATGAGCACCAGCATGCCGTTGCGGCGGCCGGCGGGCTTCTGCTCCGGGTTCCCCGCGATGGCGAACAGGTCGGTGCCGAGGCCCTTCCCCTGATGCGGGACCTGCGGCTGCGGCGTGACCGGCGGTTGCTGCGGCTGGGAGGCGGGCTGGGGCCGGCCCGTCGCCGACCCGGGCAGCGGATAGACCTGCTGGCCCGGCGACTTCGGGAGCTGGATGCGCTGGGTGGCGACGGCGCCCTCGTCGGTCGGCTGCCGCGGGGGCTGTGCCCGCTCGGTGGCCGGGGGGAGCGGTCCTTTGGGCCGCGCGATGCTGACCGTCCGCTCGGGGTCGTAGGCCGCCTCAGGGGACGAGGCGCCCGGGGTGGCGAAGGCGCCGGTCTGCGGCACGCCGCCAGGCGGGGGATAAACCGGCGGGGTGACCCGCGGCACGGTGGGCGCGTTGGGGCCGCTCGGCCCCTGCGCCCCCGAGGCGGGCCCCGGAACCGGTCGCTGCCCCGGCCCCTGTCGTCCACGCGCCTGTCCACCGGGCGCCTGTCCAGCGGGCGTCTGTCCACCGGGTCCCTGACCGCCGGGTCCCTGTCGGGTGGGCCTTTGCGCGCCCGGCCCGGCAGGTACGGCTCCACCGGGGACTGTGGGCACTGGGCCGCCAGGCCCTCCAGGCGCGGGACGGGCGGGAGCACCCACCGGTCGTCCACCGGGTCCTGCGGGCATCGGGCCGCCCGGCCCGGC
Organism: Nonomuraea sp. NPDC049400; assembly: GCF_044466425.1. NCBI lineage: Bacteria > Bacillati > Actinomycetota > Actinomycetes > Streptosporangiales > Streptosporangiaceae > Nonomuraea > Nonomuraea sp. NPDC049400. Next base: position 80,192 of record NZ_JBITMP010000012.1, on the reverse strand, counting down.
AGGCCGCTGCATCCCCGGAGCGGCGGCCGGACCCCAAGGTCCTGGGGCACCGGGACGGCCTTGACCCGCGGGAGCGGGAGGCTGGGGAGGGGCGGGGTTCTTGGGGGCGGCGAACGGATCGGGCACGGCAGCCTCCTGCGCCATCAGAGCCTCCGCCGTGAGCACCGGCATCTCGCTCGTGGGGGTGTCGGCGACCATGCGCAGCAGGGTCTCCGCCTTGGCAGCGCCGAGCCGCTGCCGGTAGTCCTTGCTCAGCAGCCCGTTCAGCACGGGGCGCAGCTGCCCCGCCTGCGTGGGCGGGTCGGCGCTCTCGGTGAGCAGCGCCGCCAGCGTCTCCGCGATCGTGGCCCGCTCGTACGCGGGCCGACCCTCGACGGCGAAGTACAGAGTCGCCCCGAGCGACCAGATGTCGGACTCGGGGCCGGTGTACTCACCCCTGGCACGTTCCGGAGCCGTGTAGCCGGGCGAGCCGATCACCATGCCCGTCTTCGTCAGCCGCGAGTCGCCCTCGGCCTTGGCGATGCCGAAGTCGGTCAGCACCACGCGCCCGCTCTCGGTGATGAGCACGTTGCCCGGCTTGACGTCGCGGTGGGTGATGCCCTGGGCGTGCGCGGCGCGCAGCGCCCCGAGCAGATCCACGCCGATCTCGGCCACCAGCCGGGGCGGCAGCGGCCCCTCCTCCTCGACCACCTGCTCCAGCGAGCGGGCCTCGATGAGCTCCATGATGATCCACGGGCTGTCGTGCTGGATCAGCACGTCGTGGATGGCGGCGACGGAGGGGTGGTTGATGCGTGAGGCGATGCGCCCCTCACGGACCATGCGTTCGCGCAGCTCGGTCCGCTGTTCCTCGGTGAGACCGGGGTCCTGGCGGATTTCCTTGACCGCCACCTCGCGCCCGAGCGCGCGGTCGCGGGCGCGCCACACGGTGCCCATGGTCCCCCGGCCGAGCGGGGCTATGAGCTCGTAGCGCTCCGCGAGCAGGCGGGTCTGCTGTTCCGGCATGAGAAGAAGATATCGATTCTCGCTTGGGAAGTGCTTTAACCTCGCTTGCGAAGTTCTCTTGGCCAGAACCGTCGAGGAAGGCACAACTTTATCACCGCCGCTTTGAAACGGGCATAAGCGGACGGCGTCGGCCGCGCTTCGACACGTCTCCTGTGCACGCCCTCACCGGGCTTGCGTTCCAGCCGCGGCGCAGGGACCGACAGCGCTGTCGTGGTGACGTCCGCCCTGTGCAGCCCGCGATGCGCGGGCCTGCGTGTGAAAGACGGCGGCGTGATGGTCGACGTGCCCATCCGGATGGACTTGCGCGGAGGCAGGGGCTCCTCGGCCGAGCCTCCCGCGGCCACCCTGGCCAGCATGAGCGAGGCCCGTACGGAGTCGAGCCTGGTCTGCGGATCGATCCTGAGCAGCGCGTCAAGCACGGGGGCCAGCGGCCCCGCCTTGGTCATCGGGATCGGCTCGCCACTGGTGAGCGCCGCGAGCGCGGCGGCGGCCGTACGGCGACCGTGCAGACCCCTGCCCTCGACGGCGGTGTAGAGGGTCGCGCCGAGCGACCACAGATCCCCCGCGGGGCTGGCCTTCGAACCAAGCAACCGCTCTGGAGCGATGTAGCCCGCGGAACCGAGAACGATGCCCACCTGGGTGATGGAAACGTCACCTTCGAGTGCGGCCAGACCGAAGTCGGTGAGCACCGCGCGGTCCTCGGTCACCAGCACGTTGCTCGGCTTGACGTCGCGGTGCAGGATGCCCTTGGCGTGGACGGCGCGCAGCGCCCCGAGGATCTGCCGGCCGATCTCGGCGGCCCTGCGCGGGTGGAGCGGTCCTTCCTCCTGGATGAGCTGCTCCAGGGACTTGGCCCGGAGCAGCTCCATCACGATCCACGGCCGGTCGTCCTCGGTGACCACGTCGAAGACGGTGATGACCGACGGGTGCGCGACCATCGCGGTCGCCCTGCCCTCGCGCTCGGTCCGCGCGCACAGCTCGGCACGCAGCTCCTCGTCGAGCACGGACGGCAGGCGCACCTCCTTGACCGCCACTTCGCGGTCGAGCAGCTCGTCATGCGCTCGCCAAACGGTGCCCATGCCACCGCGGCCAACCGGCTCCACAAGCCGGTAGCGCGCGGCGAGTAGGTAACCAGAGGGCGCACGCATGCCTGGCAGCTTACCTATTTGTGTAAACCGACCAGTAGAGGCGCGGCCGATAAATTGTTGCGAACTTAAGTCAACCTGCCTGACTCGTCACGTCAGCAAACCTCCTGGCCGCATCGGCCCAGTTCACGAGGTCCCACAGTTTCTCGACGTAGTCCGGGCGGACGTTGCGATACTGAAGGTAGTACGCGTGCTCCCAGGCGTCGAACACCAGCAGCGGAGTGGTGTTCATGCCGACGTTGCCATGGTGGTCATAGACCTGCTCGTCGATGGCGTCCCTGAGCGGCTCGTCCGGTGACAGGTTCTCCCAGAAGATCGAGTGCAGTACGTGCCCGGACAGGTTGAAGGCGAACGTCTTCTCCAGGCCCACCAGGTTCGAGAACTCGGCCTTGTCGCGGGCCTCGGCCAGCTTCCCCGCCCAACTTTCTCGAGCGCGTTTGCGCAGCTCGCCGGGCATGTGTGTCGTCCGGCACACCTGTGTCGCAGATAAATGTGCATGATGCCTGGTAGGGGGCTTTCAGGCGTACGGCAGGCTGACTGTCAGGAACTTCAGGGATGCTGTCAGCAGCTTGTAAGGGTGCCGTAAGGGGGGCGGAGCATGGTACAGCCAAGAGAGAAGGCGTTCTCCCAAAGGCCCGCAAACTGTCGGTCCAGACGGTCAGACTGAGGGTGTACGCCAGGTTCCACCACTAACGACAGGCTATTGAGGGACGTGATGAAGATGCGCCAGACCCAGGTTCGCCGCCGGCCCAAGAGGTCGACCAGAGCCACCACGCTGGACCTTCGCACGCCATCGGGGCGCCCGCTGCCCTTTTGAATGCCAGGAATCAGGAGCGCAATCTGAGAGGTGCGCGATGTGCAGTCACTACCCCGTTTGCCCCAGCGCCGACTCGCCCGATCGTGAGGCGTCGCACGTCATCGCGGCCCACCCTGACCAGGGCTGGAGCCTGCTCTGCAACGGCGTCGTGCTGTTCGAGGACACCGGTCTGCTGCTGCCCGACGGCACCGTCGTGGCACCGCACCGGTCCCCGGTGGCCGCGTGAACGTCTACTCGCTTCCCGCCCCCCGCGCCGTCCTCCCGGCGCACCCCCCGCGACTCACCTTCTACGGCTGAGGGTTCTGCCGCATCGCCACCACCGCGGCTCGCGCCCACAGCCGGCCGCGGGGACGGGGCTCGGGAGGCGCGTCGCCCGCGGTGGTCGTTCGGTTCTCCGGGACGCCGGCCCTCGAGGGCGACGGCGGCCCGGCATCGCGTCGGTTCAGCGGCGGCCGATGGTCAGGACCGGGCCGGTGCGGTCGGTGAAGAAGTCATCACCCTTGTCGTCCACCACGATGAACGCCGGGAAATCCACCACCTCGATCTTCCAGACCGCCTCCATCCCCAGCTCCGGATATTCCAGCACCTCGACCTTCTTGATGCAGTCCTGCGCCAGCCGCGCCGCGGGCCCGCCGATGGACCCCAGGTAGAAGCCGCCGTGCTCCTGGCAGGCCTCGGTGACCTGCTTGGACCGGTTGCCCTTGGCCAGCATGACCATCGATCCGCCCGCCGCCTGGAAGCGCTCCACGTACGAGTCCATCCGCCCGGCGGTCGTCGGCCCGAACGAGCCGGAGGCGTACCCCTCGGGGGTCTTGGCCGGTCCGGCGTAGTAGACGGCGTGGTCCTTCATGTATTGCGGCATCTCGCCGCCGTTGTCCAGGAGCTCGGCGATCTTGGCGTGGGCGATGTCGCGGGCGACCACGAGAGGGCCGGTGAGGGAGAGGCGGGTCTTGACCGGATATCTCGTCAGCTCGGCGAGGATCTCGGGCATGGGCCGGTTGAGGTCGATCTGCACGACGTCGTCCGAGAGGTGTTCGTCGGTGGTCTCCGGGAGGAAGCGTGCCGGGTCGGTTTCCAGCTTCTCCAGGAAGACGCCCTCAGGCGTGATCTTGGCCAGCGCCTGGCGGTCGGCCGAGCAGGAGACCGCGATGGCCACCGGGCAGGACGCCCCGTGCCTGGGCAGGCGGATTACGCGTACGTCGTGGCAGAAGTACTTGCCCCCGAACTGCGCGCCGATCCCCAGCTTCTGCGTCAGCTCGAAGACCTTGGCCTCCATCTCCAGGTCGCGGAACCCGTGCCCCGAGGCCGAGCCCTCCGTGGGGATCGAGTCGAGGTAGCGGGCGCTGGCGTACTTGGCGGTCTTCAGCGCGAACTCGGCGGAGGTGCCGCCCACGACGACGGCCAGGTGGTACGGCGGGCAGGCAGCGGTGCCCAGCGAGCGGATCTTCTCCTCCAGGAAGGCCATCATGCGCTTCTCGTTGAGCACGGCCTTGGTCTCCTGGTACAGGAACGACTTGTTGGCCGAGCCGCCGCCCTTGGCCATGAACAGCAGTTTGTACTCGTCCGGATGGCCGTGCGGGTCCTCGGCGTAGAGCTCGATCTGGGCGGGCAGGTTGTCGCCGGTGTTCTTCTCGTCCCACATGGTCAGCGGGGCCATCTGCGAGTAACGCAGGTTGAGCTTGGTGTACGCGTCGTACACGCCCCGCGAGATGTGCTCGGCGTCGAGCCCGTCGGTCAGCACGTGGCGCCCGCGCTTGCCCATGACGATCGCGGTGCCGGTGTCCTGGCACATGGGGAGGACGCCGCCGGCGGAGATGGAGGCGTTCTTGAGCAGGTCGAGCGCCACGAACCGGTCGTTGCCGCTGGACTCGGGGTCATCGACGATCTTCCTGAGCTGGGCGAGGTGCGAGGCCCGCAGGAAGTGGGAGATGTCATGGATGGCCGTCTCGGTCAGCAGCCGCAGCGCCTCCGGCTGGACCTCGAGGAACGTACGCCCGGCCGCCTCGACTTTCCGCACCCCCTCCGATGTGATCAGCCGATACTCGGTCTCATCGGCTCCCAGCGGCAGCAGGTCGGTGTAGTCGAAGTCGCCCATGTCCATCCTTTCGATCCCCCAAGAGATTACGCGCCTCCCGGTGCGGGCACTTCAGAGACCGCCCGTGACCGTTCCGCGGTCAGGCCCACGAGGATGCCCGCGATCACGAGCCCCGCGCCCAGCAGGTCGTACGCGGACGGCGTCGCGACCCCGAGCACCACCCCCGTCACGATGGCGCCCACCGGGATGAGCCCCGCGAACAGCCCGGCCCGGCCGGGGCCCAGCCTGGGCAGCGAGCTGTACCAGAGGAAGAACGCCACCACCGTCACCACGACCGCCAGGTACGCGAACCCGAGCACCTCCGCCCAGGTCGGCGGCCTGAACATCCCAGCCATCCCGTCATCCGCCAGCCCGGCCACGGCCAGCAGGGGCACGGCCAGCGCCGTCGAGTAGGCCGACACCCTGATCGCCCCCAGCTTCGGCAGCAGCGGGATGGCCAGCATGGAGAAGCTCACCTCGCCCACGAGCGCGCCCAGGGCCCACATCAGTCCGGGCAGGTTGCCGCTGCCGAGCCCGGTGGCCAGCGTCGCCCCGGCCACCACCACGCAGGCCCCGGCCAGCAGGCGGGGCGCCGGGCGGCCACCGGCCAGCGCGAGGGCCAGCGGCACGGTGCCGAGCACGGTCCCGACCAGAGCGGGCCCGGCGGCGCGGGTCGACTCGACCACGCATACGTTGAAGATCACCAGGCCGAGCATGGTGAGCCCGCCCAGGCAGAGGGCCTCGCGCAGGGTGAGCCGGACGAACCGCAGGCCGAGCGCTCGCGTCACGAGGAGCAGAACGACCGAGGCCGCGAGATACCGGACCGCCTGTCCGCCGTATATGGGATAGCCGTCCACGAGTCCCGACACCCCGGCCAGCGTCCCGACGAGGAACATGGCCGAGGCAGCCCCGACGATGCCGCTTCTCATGCGAAGGATGCTAGGGAGACAATGGTTCGCACAAACAGTCCAATGTCCCGCCAAAAGACAGGACCAATATGGCTGACCTCCATATCCGGATAAATCGTGATGGGGGAGGGATCGCCGGGCAGATCGCCGCTGAGCTGCGCGAATCCATCAGAGGCGGCCGGCTGACCCCCGGCACCCGCCTTCCCGCCACCCGCGACCTGGCCACCGACCTTCAGGTCTCCAGGGGCGTGGTGGTGGAGGCGTACGAGCAGCTCGTCGCCGAGGGTTTCCTGGTGTCCAGGGTGGGCGTCGGCACCCAGGTCACCCCCAAGGCCGCCGCCAGGCCTGTCACCCGGGCCTCGCCCCGCCCCGAGCCGGCGCGCCCGGGCGCCCCCGTGTGCGCGCCGTACTACGGGCACCGCCCCACCTCGCCCGACCTCAGCCACTTCCCCCGAGAGCGCTGGCTCGCCGCCGTCAGACATGTCCTGACCACCGTCCCGTCGGAAGCCCTCGACTACGGCGACCCCGGCGGGGTGCCCGAGCTGCGCGAAGAGCTGGCCGGCTACCTCAGGCGGGTCAGGGCGGCGGACGTGCGGCCGGAGAACCTCGTCATCGTGGGCGGCGTGGCCCAGGGCCTCAGCCTGGTCCTGCACGTGCTGAGCCGGAAGGGCCCGCTCCAGCTGGCCGTCGAGGACCCGACGAGCCATCGCCAGGCGCCGCTGCTCAGGCGGGCGGGCGCGCACCTCGTGCCGGTCCCCGTGGACGAGGAGGGCCTGGACGTGCGGCGGCTGAGCGGCGACGCCGTCCTGGTCACGCCGGCGCACCAGTACCCGACGGGCGTGGTCCTCTCGCCGCCGCGCCGTGCCGCCCTGATGGAGTGGGCGTACGCGGGTGACCGGACGATCCTGGAGGACGACTACGACGCCGAGTTCCGCTTCGACCGCGACCCGGTCGGCTGCCTCCAGGGCCTGGCCCCCGACCGGGTGATCCTCTCGGGCAGCGTGAGCAAGGCCATGGCGCCGGGCCTGCGCCTGGGCTGGCTGGCGGCGCCGCCCGACCTGGCCGAGGCGGTGCGCCGGGCACGAGGAGAGCTGGACCTGGGCTCGCCGGTCATCGAGCAGTACGCGCTGGCGCACTTCCTGCGTACCGGCGGCTACGACAAGCACCTGCGCAGGATGCGCCGGGAGTACCGCCGCCGCAGGGACGCCCTGGTCAGGGCGCTGGCCGAGGAGCTGCCCGAGATCCGGGTCAAGGGCATCGAGGCGGGCCTGCACGTCTACCTGGAGCTGCCGGACGGCTGGGACGAGCTCAAAACCACGCGCGCCGCGCAGGAGCTCGGCCTGTCCACCGAGCCGGTGGGGCCGATGCGCGACTCGCCGGGGCCCGCGGCCGTGGTGGTGGGCTTCGCCCGGCTGCCGGCGCACAAGGCATTTGAGGCCGTACGAGGCTTGAAGGTCAGAATGTCAGGACAAAAGGTTGACTGAGGGATAAGACCTCGCTTAGAAAGAAAGCCGGATTTCCGATTGGAGGCGTCATGCGTGTCGGACTGCTGGGTCTGGGCAGGATCGGAGCCTTTCACGCCGCGACCCTGGCCGCGCATCCGCTGGTGGACGAGCTGATCGTGGCCGATCCCGTGCGTATGTCGCCGTACGGCAGGCCCGGGGACCCCTTCGATTCGGACGCTGTAGTCATCGCCACCCCGACCGGCACCCACGCCGAGCTCATCATGAAGGCCTGCGAGCTGGGCATACCGGTCTTCTGTGAGAAGCCGGTCGCGAGCACGGTGGCCGAGACCGTCAAGGTGCTGGAGACGAGCGCCGGCAACCGGGTGCAGATCGGGTTCCAGCGCAGGTTCGACCCCGGCTACGTGGCGGCGGCGCGCGCGCTGCGCGCCGGGGAGCTGGGGGAGCTGCACCGCGTTCACCTGATCACCGCCGACCCCGCGCCGCCGCCCGCCGAGTACATCGCGACCTCGGGCGGCATCTTCCGCGATTGCCACATCCACGACTTCGACATCCTGCGCTGGGTGACGGGCCGCGAGGTGGTCTCGGTGCACGCGACGGGGGCGAACCGCGGGGCGTCGTTCTTCGCGGAGGCGGGCGACGTCGACAACAGCGCCGCGCTGCTCACCCTGGACGACGGCACGCTGGCCACCCTGCAGGGCTCGCGCTACAACGGCGCCGGGTACGACGTCCGCATGGAACTGGCCGGCGCCAAGCGCACCCAGGCCGTCGGCCTCGGCCCGCGCGCCCCGTTGCACTCGACCGAGGGCCTGCCCGGCCTCGATGAGCCCTGGCCGGACTTCGTCACCCGGTTCGAGGCCGCCTACCGCAGCGAGATCGACGGCTTCCTGACCAGCGACAAGAGCCTCTGCACGATCGAGGACGCACTCGAGGCCCTCTACGTGGCCGAGGCCGCCGACCTGTCGCTGCGCGAACGCCGTACCGTCGAGGTCGCCGAGGTGCGCGGCTGAGACCGTCGCCCCGCTGCGGCGCCCGGTCCGATGGCCGGTAAGGCGACTCAGCGCACGGCGGCGCGCGTCGCTCGCCGCGCTCTCGGCATTGCCCCATGACCCCCCTGTGCCGGTTTTGCGTCTCGGCGAGCGATGGGGCGTGCGGCAGGGGGCCTCCGGCTGGGGTCAGGCGGCGGAGGGGTTGGCGGCTCGGCGCCTGGGCTCGAAGCCCGGGGCGAGGACGATGATGACGCCGGCCAGCACCAGAGGCGCGGCGAACGCCCATCGCATGTCCGCCGCGTCCGCTATGCCGCCCACCAGGGCCGCGCCCACGATGAAGCCGATGTAGTTGAAGAGGTTCACCCGGGCGATGGCCACTCCGGTCCCGGCCGGGTCGAGCTTGCCCGCCGCCGAGAACGACTGCGGCGCCACCACCGACAGTCCCACTCCGGTCAGCCCGAAGGCGACGATGGCCAGCGGCTGGTTCGGGGCGAGTACGACGCCGAGGAAACCCAGGGTGGCGATCACGCCGCCGATCCTGACGATGGCGGCGGGCCCGTACCGCCGGACCGCGAAATCGCCGCCGAGCCGGACGGCCAGCGTGGTCGCCTGGTAGGCGGCGTACGCCAGCGGGATCACCTGCGCACTCGCTTGGAGCACGTTCTTCATGAACAACGTGTTGAAGTTCGACACCGCGGCGTCGCCGACGTACAGGAACCCCATGGCCAGGCAGAGCGGGATGATCGGCCGCCACGGGAACCTGCCGGTGGCCGCGCCGGCGGGAGCGTCCTCGACCTTCTCCTCCTCCGGCGTGTACAGGTCACGCCCGGAAACGAGCGAGCCCGCCACCGCGAGCACCATCGGGATCGACATGATCAACGGGAGCGGGAGATCGGCGGCCACCGACGCCCATGCCGCCCCTAGCACGCTGAGCGCGCTCCACACGCAGTGGAACCCGTTCAGCACCTGCACGCCGTACCTGCGCTCGACCGCCACGCCCTGCATGTTCATGCCCGCGTCCACCGCGCCCACCGCCACGCCGAACAGCAGCAGCACCGGCACCAGCAGCGGCACGCTGGGCGCGAGCCCGGCGAGCACCACGGCGACCGCGACCACCGGCTGGGCGACGCGCAGGAGCAGCTTGCTGCCGAACCGGGCGGCGAACGTGCCCGCCGCCACGCTGCCGACCCCCGCGAACACGGGCACGATCAGCAGCAGGAGCGTCAGCGCGCCCTCGCTGAGGCCGTGCTTGGCCTGCAGGTTCGCGACCTGGATGAGCAGCGAGGCGAAGGACAGGCCCTGTACGGCATAGACGACGTACGTGGCGATGCGGGCCTGACGATCACGCGAGGACGGCACGACGGCCTCCTGATGGGGGGAATCAAACGTGAGGCGGGGTCAGGTTAGCGGCCCGCCACTCCGTTCCGCCAGCCCGCCACCGCACCCCGTCCAGCCCGTCACCGCACCGGCGCCAGCCCGCCACGGCATCGGGCCCAGCCCGTCACGGCACCGGCGTCAGCCCGCCACGGCACCGGGCCCAGCCCGTCACCGCACCCCGTCCAACTCGCCCGCCGGCCCCGGCCTTGCTCCCTCGCCGCTCGAGGCCTCACCGAGCTGATCGGCCTGCCCTGTCGTGCTCAGCTGCCTGGCCGCGGCCCAAACGCCGAGCGCGAGGAGAGCGGCCACTTCCGTCACGGCCAGGCCGCGCTCCACGAGCCCGAGCGGCATGGCGCGCCACCACGGCAGCCCGTCTATCGCCCCGATCAGCATGAGCGTGGCGATGCCCACGACCCACAGCACCGAGCAGACCCCGAGCCCGAACGCCACCAGCGTGGCCCGCGACCGCTCCCGGTGCCGCCAGGGCCTGGCGATGATCACGGCGGCCAGCGGCAGGCTGAGGAAGGCGATGAAGCTGCCCACCCGGTGGATGCTCCCGTGCAGGCTCGGCCCCACCGACCAGTCGTTCTTCTCGAACCACGCCGTCAGGAACAGCCCCATGCTCCACCCCATGAGCGCGATGGTGCCGAAGATCCCGGCCAGCCTCTTGCGTGCCAGCGACACCCCGATGGCCGCCGACCCGGCCGCGAGCAGCCCCACTGCCAACCCGAAGATCCATCCGTCAGGGCCGAGGCCGTGCTCGCTGATGGTCCGCCTGAGCGGGTTCATCTCGTCGAAGCTGGTCAGCTCCAGGACCACGATCACCGCTATGCCCGCGCCTGCCGCGCCGAGACCCCATCGCGCCGGTTGATGCACGCGCAAACCTCCCTTTTCCGAGATCAACGGAGAGGAGCGCGCGGAGATTCCTCTCAGGTCAGGACTGACCTCATGCCTTCAGCCTTCCCCCTCCGTCCACGGTCACCACGGTCCCGGTCACGAACGAGTTGCGCACGACGTACTCGATCGTGGCGGCCACGTCCTCGGGCCTGCCGACGCGCCCGACCGGCAGGCTGGCGGCGGCGCCCTCCAGGAACGTGGCCCGGGCCTCGTCGCCCAGCTCTGACCACCAGTCGGTGTCGATCACGCCGGGGGAGACCGCGTTCACCCTGATGGGCGCCAGCTCGACCGCCAGGCCGGGAACCACGGCCTCGAGGGCCCCGTTCACCGCCGCCAGCACGGCGATGCCGGGAAGGGCCGCGCCCGCCGACGCGGCCGTCACGAAGGTGATCGAGCCCCCGGGGCTCAGCGCGCCGAGCGCGGCCTGTGCGGTCAGCAGGTGCGGGACCAGCTTGTTCTGCACCGCGCCGGTCAGCGTCTCGCTGGTCAGCGAGCTCAGCGGCCCCGCGCCGCCCCGGCCCGTCACGGTGATGATCAGATGATCGACGCTGCCGAGCCGCTCGAACAACGCCCGCGTCGCGCCGGTGTCACGGGCGTCGACGACTTCTCCGCTCACTGGGCCGCTCACTGGGCCGCTCGCCTGGTCGCCGAGCTGCTTCAACGCCGCCTGCAGGCGCTCCTCCGAGCGGCCCGTGACGAACACCTCCGCGCCGCCCGCGGCCAGCCGGGCCGCCGTAGCCAGGCCGATGCCGGTCGTGCCGCCGACGATCACTACTCGCATCTCTGAATCCCCTTCAATACGAGACATCATGCCTCGAATATAAACGAGGCACAGTGTCTTGTAAAGTGGGCGCCATGGTTGGCAGACCGCGCAGCGAAGTGGCCAGGAAGGCGATCCTCCGGGCGGCGCTCGATTTGTGCGCCCGGGACGGATACCAGAACGTCACCATGAAGGGCATCGCTCAGGCGGCCGGAAGCGGCAGGCAGACCGTCTACCGGTGGTGGCAGACCAAGGCGCAGGTGCTGCTCGAGAGCCTGACCGACGTCCTGGCCGAGGACCTCCCGGAGGTGCCGGACACCGGGGACGCGCGGGCCGATCTCGTGACGTTCCTGGAGCAGACGTTCGTGCTGGCGCAGGGGGTCGCGGGCCAGGTGGTCGTGGGGCTGATGGCCGACGCCCAGTCCGACCCCGGGCTGGCCGCCGAGCTGCGGGCCAAGCTCATCGAGCCGCGCCGCGCGGCCCTCCGCTCAGTGCTGGCACGCGGCGCCGTACCGGATGACGTGGATCTGGACCTGGCCGTCGATCTCGTGTTCGGTGCGATGTGGTACCGGCTGCTCAACCGCCACGCCGAGGTGAACGTGGACCTGGCGGAGGAGATTGCCGGACTTCTGGCGCGAATCCGCTGATGCGGGTCCGTTTGGCGCGAGCGATTCTCGCGGGCGCCGGTTATCGTCGGATGTGTGAACGAACGCGCGGGATCGTGGCTGCCGAAGCTGCAGGAAGTCGGAGAGCGGCTGGCCGAGGAGTTTGTGTCGGCCCGGCGACCGCAGGCGGCGAACGACGTGCCGCCACCCCACGAGCTCCGCGCGTCCGACGCCGACCGTGAGCGCATCGCCCAGGTGCTCCAGGACGCGCACGCCGACGGCCGGCTCACCCTCGACGAGCTGGAGGAGCGGCTGGGCGTCCTCTACTCCGCGCGCACGCTCGGCCAGCTGGCCGAGCTCACCGCCGACCTGCTGCCCGCCGACCAGCAGCCGCTCAACCTGGACGGCCGCCCCGTGTCGGCCATCTTCAAGCAGGAGCAGCGCGGCGGGCGCTGGGTCGTGCCGGCCGAGCTGGACGTGACGGCCATGTTCGGCACCACCAAGCTGGACTTCCGCGACGCGATCCTGCAGAACCGGCAGGTCATCATCAACGCCACCCTGGTCTTCGGCGGGCTGGAGATCCACGTGCCCGAGGGGCTCGAGGTGATCAGGGTCGCCAAGGGCAAGTCGGTCCGCCTGACCAAGCAGCCGACCGACCCCGGCGCGCCCGTCGTCGAGGTGCGGACCACGAACTTCGTGGGCGAGATCAAGGTCAAGGAGCCCCCTCGCCGCAAACGCCGCCGCTGACCACCGCCCCGCCGCCGCCAGCGCCGCTGCTCCGCCCGCGCCGCTACCCGCCTCCAACGGCGCCCTCGGGCCGCGCCTGCGCGAGGGGCCGCCGCTCAGGGGCGCCATGGCCGCCGCTGGGCGAGCGCTCCCGAGCCACGGTGCCGTGGCCGCGGCTGCCCGGGGCGCTCCCGAGTCACGGTGCCATGGCCGCGACTGCCCGGGGGCGCGGCGGCTCGGGGCGGCGCGGTCGCGACTGCGCCGAGCCGTGCGTCGGCGCGCCCGGTCGCCGGCGGTGCGCTCAGCCCGCGGTGTCGAAGTTGATCGCGCTGTACGCCCGCAGCTTCCAGAGCTGGTGCTCGCTCTCGATCTTGCGGATGGTTCCCGACCGGCCGCGCATCACCAGCGACTCGGTCACCGCCGAGCCCGCGCGGAACCGTACGCCCTGCATGAGCTCGCCGTGCGTGATGCCGGTCGCCGCGAAGAACACGTCGTCGGACCTGACCAGGTCGTTCGTGGTGAGCACCTGGTTGAGGTCGTGCCCGGCGTCCAGGGCCTTGCGGCGTTCGGCGTCGTCGCGCGGCCAGAGCTTGCCCTGGATCACGCCGCCCAGGCACTTGAGCGCGCACGCGGCCACGATGCCCTCCGGCGTGCCGCCGATGCCCAGCATCAGGTCGATGCCGGTGCCCGTACGGGCCGCCATGATCGCGCCGGCCACGTCGCCGTCGGTGATGAACTTGATCCGCGCGCCCGTCTCCCTGATCTCCTTGACCAGCCGCTCGTGCCTGGGCCGGTCGAGCACGACCACGGTCACGTCGGACGGCGAGCAGTGCTTGGCCCTGGCGACCGCGTTGATGTTCGCGGAGACGGGCGCCTCGATGTCGACCACGTCGGCCGCCTCGGGGCCGGTGACCAGCTTCTCCATGTAGAACACGGCCGACGGGTCGTACATCGAGCCGCGCTCGCTCACCGCGATCACCGACACCGCGTCGGGCATGCCCAGCGCGGTCAGCCGGGTGCCGTCGATGGGGTCCACGGCCACGTCGCAGTCGGGGCCGCTGCCGTCGCCCACCTGCTCGCCGTTGAACAGCATCGGGGCGTGGTCCTTCTCGCCCTCGCCGATGACCACCACGCCGTTCATGGAGACCGTGTTGATCAGCTGGCGCATGGCGTTCACCGCCGCGCCGTCGGCGCCGTTCTTGTCGCCCCGGCCGACCCACCTGGCCGCCGCCATCGCGGCCGCCTCCGTCACGCGGACCAGTTCCAGCGCCAGGTTCCGGTCAGGGGCGTGCTCACCCGTGGCGAGCGCGGGCGGTACGGATGTCTGATCGGACATGATGAGCAGCCTCCTTGTGGGAAATCTACGTCGATCGTAGTTGCCCCTCTATTCCCGCCCAGAGGGGGATAATCTGCTCAGACTCCGACGGATTCTCCATGGAGGGCGACCTGGGTAAGCTTCGACTGGGTTGCCCTGTGATAACGGGGGACGGATTTTGCGCCATACCGTGTGCACGTGAAGGATCTTGCCTCCACGATGGAGCATGGCGCCCCGCCATGGAGGAGATCTGAATGAGCGATGTGGAGAACATGGCGGTCCAGCCGCGCACGTCCGAGCGCGGCGCGGCCACCCGGAGCTCGCTCCTGGGCGCCGCCAGGGAGGTCTTCGTCTCCAAGGGGTTCGCCGAGGCGGGCGTGACCGACGTGGTGGCCAGGGCCGACGCCAGTGTGGGTAGCCTGTATCACCACTTCTCCGGCAAGGCCGATCTCTACCTCACGCTGTTCGAGGAGTTCCAGGCCAGGCAGACACAGCGGACCAAGCAGGCAGCCCGCGCGGCTCGCGCCGCCGGCGAGACCGACCCGATGCGCGTGTTCATCAGTGCCGCCCACGCCTATCTCGAAGGGTGCCTGGAGGAGCGCGAGCTGGCCGACCTGTTCCTGCGCGGCGACGGGCCGCCCGGCTTCGACGTGGTCATGCGCGACAGGCTGCGCAAGTGGGCGCAGCTCAACGCGGCGCTGTTCGAGGACGAGAGCGCGCTGGTCGTGGTGGTCACGGGCGCGCTGGCCGCGGCCGTGTCCGAGGTGGTGCGTACGGGCGACCGCGGCCTGGCCGAGGAGGTGCTCGCCATCATCGGCCAGATCCGTCCGGCCACTTCGGCGACCGCCCCCACCAGCGGGTAACCTCGCCAACTGTGCGACGGTTCACTCAAGGTTTCTACGGCTACGCGGTAGCGCTGTTCGTCTGCCTCGCGGCGGCCGGGCTGTTCCTGCTGATCACCCCGCAGAGCCGGGAGGAGCACATTCCGCGGCTCGACTACTCGATCACCGTCGCCAACTTCGGCCACTCGGTGCCGTACGGCGTGTGGGCCCCGCAGAAGGACCCGGCGGGCTGGATCCCCAACAGCAACAAGATCGCCAAGGGGGAGAACGGCGCGCAGGTCCTCTACCTCGGCTACGCCACGGCCAAGCGCCAGCACGCGATGTTCGCGCAGAGCAACGAGCAGCCTGCGGCCGGGTTCGCCAGCCGCATGGCCAACTCCGACAAGGCCGTCGGCACGCAGCAGGTCGGCGGCGTGCCGTGGGAGCAGCGCTTCCGCGAGGACAAGAACCAGCGCTCGCTGATCCGTGTCCTGCCCGAGGTGACCCTCGTCATCACCGGCACAGCCGACTGGCCGGAGCTGGCCGAGCTGGCCTCCGTCCTGCAGCAGCGCCCCAAGGGCTGACCGCGCCGCGCTTCACGTACGCCTGCTCTGCGGATGTCGGCCGGCGCGTCTAGGGTGGTGCTCGTGGCAGCAGACGAGAAGGCACCCTCATACGAGCAGGCGCGCGAGGAGCTGACCGAGGTGGTGCGCCGGCTGGAGACCGGCGGGCTCACCCTGGAGCAGTCCATCGAGCTGTGGGAGCGCGGCGAGAAGTTGGCGGCGGTCTGCGAGGAGTGGCTCCAGGGAGCCAGGGTCAAGCTCGCCGCCGCCATGGCGCGCCGCTCCGAGCCCACGGCGGGCAACTCCGACGACGCGCCGTTCTGACGGTCCCGCCCCCTCCATGAGCCTCGCCCTCCCGTCCCGCTGACGGCTCGCCCCACTGGCGGCGTCTCTGTCGCGGCCAGCCGCCTTCCCGACGGCGTGCCGTCACGACGGCACCGACGGCGTGCTGGCGGCACCGGTGGCGGAGGTCAGGCAGCGGTCCGGTAGAGCGCCACCACGGGGATGCGGCGGCTCGTCTTGGCCTCGTAGTCGCGGAACCCCGACCACTTCCCCGCCATCCGCTCATAGAGCTGGTCGCGCTCGGCGCCCTCCACGACCACGGCCTTGACCTCGAACGTCTCCGCCCCTACCTCCGCCGTCGCCTCAGGCGTGGCGCGCAGGTTGTGGTACCAGGCAGGGTGACGGTCCGAGCCGGCGTTCGAGGCGATGACGACGTAGCGGTCGCCGTCGGCCAGATACAACATCGGCGTGGTCGACGGCTTGCCGCTCTTGGCTCCTGTGGTCGTGAGCAGCACCAGGGGACTGCCCTCGAACATGCCGCCGACCCGCCCCTCGTTGGCGCGGAACTCGTCAATGATCTGCTGGTTGAACTCGCTGGGCATCATTTACTCCCGTGAATCGGAGGACTCTCCGGTTCGGAGCTTAACCGGAGATCGCTCCGGTTGTCATCGGTATGCTTCAGCTGTGTGCGGACGTCGATTGCTGCCCGTCGTCGGGCAACCCCAGCCGGAGCGGGCCGACGCCGCGCGAAACCGGCAGAAGATCATTGAGGTGGCCGCCCGGATGATCGCCGAGCGCGGCGCCGACGACCTCTCCCTGGACGAGGTGGCCCGGGTCGCCGGCGTCGGGATCGGCACCGTCTACCGCCGCTTCGGCGACCGGGGTGGGCTCGTCTACGCCCTGATCGACGAGCAGGAGAGGCGCTTCCAGACCGCCTTCTTCTCCGGGCCGCCGCCGCTCGGCCCCGGCGCCCCCGCCGCCGAGCGGATCACGGCGTTCCTGTACGCGCTGGTCGACCGCATCGTGTCGCAACAGGGGCTCTTCCTGCTGCTGGACAAGGGGGACAAGGCGCAGAGGTTCGGGGGGCCGTACCAGGTCCACCACGTCCACCTGGCCGGTCTGATCGCCCAGGCCTGCCCGCGAGCCGACGCCACCTACCTGGCCGACGCCCTCCTCGCGCAGGCCAACGCCTGCCTGATCGCCTTCCAGCAGGAGCAGCGCGGCATGACTCACGAGCAGATCAAGGTCAGGCTGGCATGGCTGGCCGAGACCGTCATGCGCGGCCAGGAGCAGGGCCGCTAGGGAAAGGCGCGGCCAGGAGCAGGGCCGCCGGGGAGGGCGCGGCCAGGAGCAGGGCCGCCGGGGAGGGCGCGGCCGGGAGCAGGGCCGCCGGGGAGGGCGCGGCCGGGAGCAGGGCCGCCGGGGAGGGCGCGGCCGGGAGCAGGGCTGCCAGGGGAGGGTGCGCCCTGCGTGGGCACTCTCATCTGCCGGTCGCGGATCCCGGACCGCTCACGTGTCGCCGGGTTCTTCCGTGCGTACGGTCAGCCGGTCGTCGGTCAGGCGGATCGTCAGCAGGGAGCCGGGGGAGACGTCCTTGGCCAGGCGTACCACCTCGCCCGACGGGTGCTGGACGATGGCGTAACCGCGCTCCAGCGTGGCCGCGGGGGACAGCGCGATCAGACGGGCACGCAGGTGGGTGAGGTCGTCGCCGGCCCGGTCGAGCGAGCCCGACAGCGAGCGCCTGGCCCGCTCGCGCAGCGAGTCGACCTGCTCGGCCCGGCGCTCCAGCTCGCGGACCGGGTCGGCCAGCGAGGGCCGCGAGCGCACCGACGTGAGCCAGGACATCTCCCGGTCGAGCCAGCCGCTCATCACCCTGCGGCCCCGGTCGCGGAGCTGGCG
This sequence comes from Nonomuraea sp. NPDC049400, assembly GCF_044466425.1. Taxonomy (NCBI): domain Bacteria; kingdom Bacillati; phylum Actinomycetota; class Actinomycetes; order Streptosporangiales; family Streptosporangiaceae; genus Nonomuraea; species Nonomuraea sp. NPDC049400. The sequence continues at coordinate 62,549 of NZ_JBITMP010000012.1, read as the reverse complement.
CACCAGCGTGAGCTGCTCGCCGACGTCGGGCACGACCTTCTTGGCCGCGTCTGTGGGGGTGGAGGCGCGAACGTCGGCCACCAGGTCGAGCAGCGGGCTGTCCTGCTCGTGGCCGATGGCGCTCACCACGGGGGTGCGGCAGGCGGCCACCGAGCGTACGAGCGTCTCGTCGGAGAACGGCAGGAGGTCCTCAAGCGAGCCGCCGCCGCGGGCGATGACGATCACGTCGACCGAGGAGTCGGCGTCGAGCTTGCGCAGCGCCTCGGTCACCTCCCCCACCGCGTAGGGGCCCTGGACGGCCACCTCCTCGACCTTGAACCGCACGGCGGGCCAGCGCCTGCGGGAGTTTTCCAGCACGTCGCGCTCGGCCGCGGAGTCACGGCCGCAGATGAGCCCGATCGTGCTGGGCAGGAACGGCAGCCGCCGCTTCCTGTCGGCGTTGAACAGCCCCTCGGTGGCCAGCAGCTGCCTGAGCCGCTCCAGCCTGGCCAGCAGCTCGCCCACGCCGACGGGGCGGATCTCCAGCGCGGTGAAGGCGAACGAGCCTCTGTTGACCCAGAAGTCGGGCTTGACCTGCATCACGACCCTGGCGCCGTCGGCCGGCCGCGGTGTGGCGGCTTCGTAGACGCCGCGCGGGGTGGTGACCTTGGCCGACACGTTGGCGACCGGGTCGCGCAGCGTCATGAACACCGTGCCGCCGCGCGCGCTGAGGTCGGTGATCTGGCCCTCGACCCAGACCGTGCCGAGTCTGCCGATCCATCCGCCCACCATCTGAAGGACCGTGCGGATCGGCAGGGGAGACTCGGGTGAGGTCTTCTCGGTCATGGCGAAAGGCTACGGGGTCGGAGTGACTATTCTCCGGCCTGAAGCTTCGCCAGGCGGTTCTCGAACATCTTGATCACCTCGGGGCGGGCCTTCGTGGCCTTCTCGAAGGCGAGGAAGTCGCCGATCTGCTCGGCGGTCTTGCCACGCATCCTGGCGCGCAGGGACGCGACGGTCATCTCGGAGTAGCCGGGCAGCGGCTCGGCCAGGTCCGCGGGGGCGCTTGCGGCGGTCGGCTCGGCGGCGGCCGTGGGCTCGGGCACGGCGGCGGGCTTCTCGGCCGGCTTCTTGGCCGCGGCGGGCTTCCTGGTGGTCTTGCGGGTGGCCTTCGGCTTGACCTCGGGTGCCTCCTCCACGACGGCGGCCTTCGCCTCGGCCTCAGCAGGCTTCTCCGCGACGGCGGGCTTCTCCGCGACGGCGGGCTTCTCCGTGACGGCGGGCTTCTCGGCGACGGTGGGCTTCTCGGCCGCGGCAGGCTTCTCCGCGACGGCAGGCTCGGCGGCGGCCGTGGGGGCGGGAGCGGCCTCGGGCTCGGTGGCGGGCTCCTCCACGACGGTGGCCTTCGCCTCGGCGGGCTCCTCGACGACGGTGGCCGTGGGCTCGGCGGCGGCCTTGGGCTCGGCCGCGGGCTCCTCCGTGACCGCGGGCTTGGACGCGACAGGGGTCTCGGTGTCGGCGGTGGCCACGGACTCGGACTTGCCGGCCGGGGTGAAGATGACCGGGTCGGGCTTGGTCTTGGCGGCGCCGTTGGGCTCGGCCGCGCCGGGGCGCGGCGCGAAGATCACCGGCTCCTTGCGGGCGGGCTTGTCCTCCTCCGCGGCCGGAGCCGCGGCCACCTGGTCGGCGGCGGAGGGACGCGAGTCGTACGACTCCTCCTCGCGCTCCTCCTTGTTGCCGAGGTTCTTGATGGAGTTCTTCACCCGGTCGACGACCAGCAGCGCCTGGCCGGCCGCGCTGAGCGTGGTCTGGATGACGAGGAGCGGAAGGTCCTTGGCCTTCTCCTTCAACTCGTCCTTGTTGGTGACGGTCTTAGCGATGTTGCGTATCACGTCGCTGAGGGACATGACGTCTCCCTGGGAGGTCAGTATGGGACGGCTAGTCTGGCAAACCGCGGGCAACCACGCACGCGCGGGCCTGATGGCCGCTCCACGTAGCATAGAAAGTATGGAGCCCCAGACCCCTACTTCCCGCCGAGTACTCGTAGCCAAGCCCCGCGGCTACTGTGCCGGAGTCGATCGAGCCGTGGTAGCGGTCGAGAAGGCTTTGGAGCAGTATGGTGCGCCGATCTACGTACGCAAGCAGATCGTCCACAACACCCACGTCGTCAAGACGCTCGAGGCCAGGGGTGCCATCTTCGTGGACGAGACCGAAGAGGTCCCCGAGGGCGAGATCGTGGTGTTCTCCGCCCATGGCGTGTCCCCTGCCGTGCACGAGGAGGCCAGACAGCGCGGGCTGCGCACCATCGACGCGACCTGCCCGCTGGTCACCAAGGTGCACAACGAGGCGAGACGGTTCGCGAGCCAGGACTACGACATCCTCCTGATCGGGCACGAGGGCCACGAGGAGGTCGAGGGCACCTCCGGTGAGGCCCCTGACCACATCCAGCTCGTCGACGGGCTCGACGCGGTCGACAAGGTTCAGGTGAAGGACCCGAGCAAGCTGGTGTGGCTGTCGCAGACCACGCTGTCGGTCGACGAGACCACCGAGACGGTGTCCCGGCTCAAGGAGCGCTTCCCCACGCTGATCGACCCGCCGAGCGACGACATCTGCTACGCCACGCAGAACCGGCAGGTGGCGGTCAAGGAGATCGCCGCCGAGGCGCAGCTCGTCATCGTGGTCGGCTCGGAAAACTCGTCAAACTCCAAGCGCCTGGTCGAGGTGGCCAAGGACTACGGCGCGCAGGCGTCATACCTGGTCGACAACGCCGGCTTCATCCGCGACGAGTGGCTCGAAGGCGTCACCACGGTCGGCGTCACCAGCGGCGCCTCCGTCCCTGAGGAGCTGGTCGAGGAGGTGCTGGCGCGGCTGGCCCAGCACGGGTTCGGCGACGTGACCGAGGTCGAGTCGGTGCAGGAGAGCATGCGCTTCGCCCTGCCCCACGAGCTGCGCAAGGACCTGCGGGCGTCCTAGTCGTCCCCGCGCGGCGTCCCGTACACCTTGGGCTCGAAGTAGCCCTCCGGCTCGGGCACGAACGTCTGTCGCGGGCGCGGTGCCTCCGCGCCCGCCTTCAGCTCTTCGCGTAGGTCGCGTACGTTGTCGCGCAGCCCGCGCCGCCAGGCGACGCCCAGCACGACCGCCGAGCCCGCGAACAGCCAGGGCGCGCCGCTGGTCAGCGACGTGTAGAGGCCCAGCGCCAGCGACTGCACGATCGACACCGAGCCGAACGCCCGCCCGAGCTCGACGAAGAGCGTGGCGCAGAAGAACACCAGCGGCGGCGTCACCACCAGCGACAGCAGCTCGCGCCGGTTGACCATGAGCACGCCCAGCAGGCTCGACAGCACGAAGGCAGCGCCCACGATGTACTGGATGCCGAGCAGCGCCGCCAGCACGTAGCCCGCCAAGGTGGAGACCAGGGCGAGCGCGACGGCGCCGCGAGCGGTCAGCCTGACCGCGGAACGCCTCTTCTCACCCAATGCCCCACCCCCATTTATTGCGACCCGTTGGCCAACTTACCGTTCGAGTGGGAAAGCAGAGGCGAGGTTTCCAGCAGTTCCGGGGATGCCAGGGGTCTGGGCAGGTCTTCGAGCATGTCGGGCGAGTCGAGATCGCGGTCCACGACGCCCAGATCGTGCAACTTGCGTGCGGTGACCAGGACGCGGCTTTCGAGTGACCCGACCGATTTGTTGTATGCCTCCACGGCCCGCGTCAGCGCCCTCCCGAGCGAGTCGACGTTCCTGCCCAGGGAGGACAGCCGCTCGTACAGCTCCTTGCCCAGCTCGAACACCGCGCGCGCATTGTCGCTCAGCGCGGCCTGCTGCCAGGCGTAGTGCGCGGTGCGCAGCATCGTGATCAGCGTCGTCGGCGTGGCGATGTGGACCCGCCGCGTCATGGCGTACTCCAGCAGCCCGGGATCGCGCTCGAGCGCCGGGGCCAGGAACGCCTCGCCGGGGATGAACAGCACCACGAACTCCGGCGACGGGTTGAACCCCTGCCAGTAGGACTTGGCCGCCAGCCGGTCGATGTGCTCGCGCACGTGCCTGGCGTGGGCGTCGAGCCGGACCGAGGCGAGGGACTCGTCGGCGGCCTCCGCGGCCTCCAGATAGGCCGCCAGCGAGACTTTGGAGTCGACCACGATGTTCTTGCCCCCGGCGAGCCTGACGACCATGTCGGGGCGCATGGAGCCCTCTGTGACCTGCTCGTCGAAGTCGCAGTGGCGCTGCATGCCCGCGATCTCGGCGACCCTGCGCAACTGGAGCTCGCCCCACCTGCCGCGCGCCTCCGGCCGTTGCAGGGCCCTGACGAGGGCGGTGGTCTGGGAACGCAGCTGCTCGTTGCTCTGTTGTACGAACTCCATCTGCTTGGCCAGCTCGGCACGCGCCGCGCGCTGGCCCGACTCGGTGTCGCGCAGCTGCGACTCGACCCGCGCCAGCGCGTCCTTCAGCGGCTCCACCAGGTGCTCGACGGCCTGCCTTCGCTGCTCCAGGTCTCCCGCGGCCTCCGCGCGGGTGGCCGCCAGCCTGGTCTCGGCCAGCTCCAGGAACCGCACGTTGTTGACGTCGAGTGCGCGCGTGGACAGGGCCTGGAAGCGCTCGGCGAGCTGCTCCTCGACATAGACCAGCTTGTCGGCGGCCGACTTGGCCCGCGCGTCGGCCTCGGCCACCCGCACCGCCGCCCGCGTCCTCGCCACCAGGAACCCGATGACGAGACCGGCGGCCAGACCGACGATAAGCGAGACGATGTCCACTCGATCGATGATTGCAGGACTCCGGCGCACCGTTCCCGCCCGACACGCCCGTTACGCTGAGCACGTAAACTTGACACCCGTGAGTCTCTCCATCGGTATCGTCGGTCTGCCCAACGTCGGCAAGTCCACGCTCTTCAACGCGCTGACTAAGTCCGGCAACGCGCTCGCCGCGAACTACCCGTTCGCCACCATCGAGCCAAACGTGGGCATCGTGGGCGTGCCCGACGACCGCCTGCCCAAGCTGGCCGAGATCTTCGACTCGGCCCGGATCCTGCCCGCCAAGGTCGAGTTCGTCGACGTCGCGGGCCTGGTCAAGGGGGCGTCGGAGGGGCAGGGCAGGGGCAACCAGTTCCTCGCCAACATCCGCGACACCGACGCGGTCTGCCAGGTCGTACGCGTCTTCAGCGACCCGGACGTCACGCACGTGGACGGCGAGATCTCCCCCAAGCGCGACATCGAGACCATCAACACCGAGTTGATCATGGCCGACCTGCAGACGGTCGAGAAGGCCATCCCGCGCCTGCAGAAGGAGGCGCGCAACAACAAGGACAAGAAGGCCGCGCTCGAGGCCGCGGAGGCCGCTCTGAGCGTGCTGGAGACCGGCAAGACCATCTTCGAGAGCGGTCTCGACCGCGAGGAGCTGCGCGACCTCCACCTGCTGACGGCCAAGCCGTTCCTGTATGTGTTCAACCTCGACGCCGACGAGCTGACCGACGCCGCGCTCAGGGAGCAGCTGTCGACGCTGGTCGCGCCCGCCGAGGCGGTCTTCATGGACGCCAAGATCGAGTCGGAGCTGGTCGAGCTCGACGAGGAGGAGGCGCTGGAGCTGCTCCAGTCCGTCGGCCAGGAGGAGTCGGGGCTGCGGCAGCTGGCCAGGGTCGGCTTCGACACGCTCGGCCTGCAGACATACCTCACGGCCGGGCCCAAGGAGACCAGGGCCTGGACGATCCCCAAGGGCGCCACCGCGCCCGAGGCGGCCGGCGTGATCCACACCGACTTCCAGCGCGGCTTCATCAAGGCCGAGGTCGTCTCCTTCGACGACCTGGTCGAGGCCGGCTCCATCGCCAACGCGCGCGCGGCGGGCAAGGCGCGCATCGAGGGCAAGGACTACGTGATGCGCGACGGCGACGTGGTGGAGTTCCGCTTCAACGTCTGAGGTGCCTCGCTGACGGGGTTGCCGCGTGTCTCCGGGTTCAATCACGCAGCGTTGTCGTTCGCTACGCTAAGTTGCCACGGTGGACGGCGGTGAAGCCCCCTCAGACGTCTGGTCCCGGGATTTGATACGACGTCTCTGATGCCGGGAAAACTGATGCGTCAACCACTTTGGGCCCCCGCGCGTCGAATCGTCACGGCGTTCACGCTGACTCGGGAGGCCCTCAATGATCCGTCGCATCATCCGGAAACGACGCCCCGCGCCCACGCTCGCGGGCATCAGCCTTGAGGAGGAGCTCGCCCTGATCAGGGTCGAGCTCATGTACGGCCTGCGTGTCAACCGCGAGGCGTACCTCCGCAGGAAGGTCGACGAGCGCAACGAGATGGCGACGCGCATGCGTGAGCGTGATGCCGCCGAGATGCTGGCGGACCTGCGCGGCTCCCTGGAGCGGGCGGTGCAGCCGACGGTCGTGGACCTGCACAGCAGGCGCCCGCCGAGGCCCACTCAGGACCCGGAGCCCGCCTGACGGCCGGGGGTCGCCGCGCGATCCATACCAAATCCGCAGGTCGCGAGAGTCCATGCCTGTTGGACAGGAATCCGTGACTGTCGCGCTATGCGCTTTCAGGCGTCTGGCCTGGTCAAAAGCCGATTCCACTGGGAGCTGACAGGAATCGGCAATGGCGCCTGCCATCCGATCCGGTTTGCCGTCAGGTCGGTCATGCCGCAGCATGGGCGTGGCTTTCCTGGAAGAATGGCGGAGACCGGATAGGGTGACTACTTCACCGCGGATGATGGGGATCGGCAACGGACGACACCGCGCCAGCCGGGGGGATCGGCGCGAGCGGAGGCGTGATGGCTCGTAGGTCTACCGTCCAGCACGATCCTCGGATCGCTGGCGACCCCGAGCTTTCCGCGCGCCTCGACACAGCTGACTTCGACGCGCCGCCGCCCAGCAGGCCGCGGCGCGGCGGCTGGTCGGGCGGCGGCGGGCGGTGGCTGGTATGGGTCGGCCGCATCGTTCTCTGGGCGCTTATTGTGGTTATCGTAGTGAATGGGGTTCGTGCCCCATTTGAGCGATTTACCCAGCAAGAGACTGCGACGCCCAATGCCGTTACCCCAGCTCACCATGGATTTCCCGCGGACCGCGGCATGGCTTTCGCTGCCCAGTTCGCCGGGGTCTATCTCAATTTCAATCCGGAAGACGCGGCCAGCAGGTCGGGCAAGCTCGCCGCGTTCCTGGCCGACGGCATGGACCCGCAAATGGGATGGGACGGCTACGGCAAGCTCTCGGCCGTCGCCATCCAGCCGTACGACATCGAGGCGAGCGACGCCCACAACGCGGTGGTGAGCGTGGCCTTCCAGTCAGGCCGGCGCAGGCTGATGTTGTCCGTCCCGGTCTACTACTCGGGCGACGACGCCGGCGGCAGGTTCGCCGTCGTCGGCCGGCCCGCGGTCCTGCCCGCCCCTGCCCCGGCCGACGTGCCGCAACTGGCCGCGCCGGAGACCGACGAGGCGACCGCGAGCGAGCTCAAGGAGCAGCTGAAGGGCTTCTTCACCGACTACGCCCTCGGTGACACCGCCGGCCTGCAGCGCTATGTCGCCGCGGGCAAGACTCTGCCGAGCTTCGGCGGCACGTTCACGTTCAAGGAGCTGAAGAAGGTCGTGGTGCCTGTGGGGGGTGCCACACGAGAGATCCAGGCGGTCGTGGTGTGGGTCGTGCCCAACAGCGAGACGCCCCCCACCCCCGGGACCACCGACCCGGCGACGGTGGGCGGCACGCTGGAGATGGCCTACCGGCTGACCGTCGAGAAGCAGGGCGACAAGTGGTTCGTCGCCGACATCCGCGGCGCCGGTCGGGTCGTTGGATAGAGGCACGGCCGCGCTGCTGATCGATACCCCCCGGGAGGACAAGAAGTGACCTTGAAGACCGTAGTGCTCGCCTTGATCGAGATGTCGCCGACGCCGGCACCGACAGGCATTGACACCGGAGGACTCGCCAACTTCCTGCGCAGCTTCTTCGCCCCATTGTTCCTCGTTGTCGTCTCCGTGGTCGCGCTCTTCTTTCTCTTCACCCGCGAGATCACGCGATTCGTGCAGTTCCTCATACTTGCTGTGGCCATCGGAGTGATCTTCTACGTTCCCAACATCATCGAGGTGACGGCGAAGGCGATCGCCGGCGCACTGGGCATCAAGTAAGGGTTGAGACCGCTCCGCGGCGGTCATGTACGAGCGGGTGGAGAGGAGGAGCGGCGTGGACCTGCCCACATATACGAACATCTGGCGGATCGAGAAGCGGCTCTACAAGCTGTACGACCTACGGCTGCCGATGCCGCTCCCGATCGTCTGGATCGGCGTGTTCGTCGGGGTGTTCGTCCCGTGGTCACTCCTGCTGGTCCTGGTGGGCGTGCCGGTGGAGATGCCCTGGCACGTGCTGTTCCTCGTGCCGCCGGGGATCGTGACCTGGTTGTCCACCCGTCCCGTCATCGAGGGCAAGCGGCTCACCGAGCTCCTCGAGTCCCAGCTCCGCTACCTGGGCCAGCCGAAGGCGTGGTACCGTCTCGCGCCCACGTCGGAGCCCGAGACGATCACGTTCTCCGCCCGCGTCTGGCGCACCATGCCCGCTCGGGCCAAGTCGAAGGCGCCCCGCAAGGCCCGCCAACCGCAGCGGCGGCGCGAGGGCCAGCGGATCGCCGGTCCCCGCCAGGTCCGCCCTGCGGTCGCGGCCGCGGCTGCCGCCGCCTCCCAGGCTCCCGTGGCGGAGCCGACCCCCAGCCGCTGGGGCACCCGCCGCGGTACGGCGCCCGCTCTCAAGGCCCGGACACGCCAGGCGGCCCCGCCCCCTGCCCCGGGGTCCAAGTCGGGTGCGCTGCGGCGCGAGGAGGCCCTTCCAGGCGGCTCTGGCCGCCGCCAGGAGGCACCGCGGGCCGCGGCCCACGAGGGATTGGCGACTGAGCCCGTCGCCCTGGACCGCAGCGGCACGACGGGCCCCGGCGTCCGGGAGCGTGGTGGCGCGGGAGAGCCTGCGGCCGTCCGGGAGCATGGCGGCGCGGGGTCTCGGGAGCGTGGTGGCATGAGGGAGGGCGCCCCCATTGCCCGGGCCCATGTCGCTGCGCAGGAGCCCCCTGTCGAGGCGCGGAGCCAGGAGGCCGTACAGGGGGTCGGGGACGGATCGCCCGATGAGGCGCCGACCGCGCGTGCGGCGGCTGTGCCGCTCAACGCGGGGGACGACCGCAAGGCCGCCACCGGCAAGCCCATCGACACAGAGGCGTTGCGGCGGCTGAGGAAGCTCGCGGCGAGCGCCGACGCACCTCCCGAGCCGGCGGGACGCCCCGAGGGGGAGCGGCACGAAGACGAGCGGCCCGAGGACGAGGTCGCACGCGACCAGCACAGGAAGGGGCAGCCGCCCCGGCTGGGCCCGGCGCTGGTGCTGCCGGGCACGAAGCGCGTCTGGCCCCCGCTCAACCCCGACGCCAAGCCGCTGCCCCGACCCGCCGTCCCCAAGCACGCCCGAACGGAGGACGCCCCCGCTGCCGCTGACTCGCCCGCCACGCAGGACCCGACCCAGCCGCCGGGCGCCCCGGACGTGGCCGGTGTCCCGATCGGCGCCGGCAGCCCGCGGCAGGATGGCGAGGCCTCTGACGCGCGAGGCGGTGTGGAGGCGCCAGGATCCGGTGCGGCAGGCGGCGAATCGGAGCGGTCAGTGGCGCGGCGGCCGGGCGCTGTGCCGGAGGGCTTGGCGCATGACGCGTCGCAGAGCGGCGTCCCGCAGGGGATTGCCGCCGTGCCCGATGATGCCGACGCCCAAGGGCTCGCCGAGCTGGCGGAGGACTCGGACGCCCATGGAACCGCAGAGCTGGCGGGCGACTCGGACGCCGAGCCACTGGATGACGGCGACACACAGGGCACGACGGGTGGCCGTGGCGCGTCGAGGGCGGACACGGCGGACACGGGCGACAAGCGTGTCGCACCAGCACCCGGCACCGACGCCGACCGCGGTGTCGCAGCGGCGGGTTCCAGTGGTGAGCGGCGCGCCGCCGCGCCAGGCGGTGATCGGCGTACGTCCGCGCCGGGCGGTGATCGGCGCGCTTCCGCGCAGGGCGGTGGCCGGCGTGTGCCGGTGGCCGGTGCCGGTGGTGAGCCGATGGAGCCGGCGGCCAGTGCCGGTGGTGACCGTGGCGGGTCCGGTGGGGATCGGCGTGACGGGGCCGGTGGGCTGGTGGCGCCCGTGCCCAGGCCGGGAGAGGGCCGGGTGCGGCGGGTCGAGTCCGTGGTGGGACGCGACTCCGGCGGGTGGCGGCGGATCGCTCAGGTGGTCGTCGGCGGCGGCGGGGTGCGGACCGACGGGTCCGAGATCGACGAGGCCAGGGCCAGGGGCGTGTTCAGCGGCAGCCGCAGGGTCGTGGTCCTGGGCTGCACCGGCGGCGCGGGACAGAGCACGACGGCGCTCATGCTCGGCCACACCTTCGCCACATACCGCGACGACAGGGTCGTCGCCGTGGACGCCAGCACCGGCGGCAGCACCATGACCAGCAAGATCCAGCCGGAGACGCCGGAAACCCTCACCTCGCTGCTGTCCGGGCTCGACCGCGTCAGCGGGTATCTCACGATGCGCGGTTACACGACGAGGACCGCCTCGGGGCTCGAGGTGATCAGCGCGGACACCGACGCGGGTGCCGAGCAGCGGCTGGCGGACCGCTCTTTCTTCTCCGACCACCGGCTGGGCGAGTCGATGCGCCTGCTCGACCGCCACTACAAGCTCGCCGTCATCGACCCGGCGCCCGCGCTGGCCGCCAGGGTGCTGCCGTACGCGGACCAGCTCGTCCTCGTGGTCCCCGCGAGCGAGGAGGCGTCCGAGGCGGTGGCGATGACGTACGAGTGGCTCGACGGGCACGGCTGCGCGGACCTGCGCAGGCGCGCGGTCATGGTGGTCAACGGCGTGAGCAGGCGCTCGATGGCCGACGTCGAGCAGGCGGAGTCGATGGCCAGGGGCAGGTGCCGGGCCATCGTCAGGGTCCCCTGGGAGGACGGCCTTGCGCCCGACGGCGCCGAGGTCGTCGACCCCGGGCAGTTGCGCGCGGCCGGTAGGCGGGCATACCTCGCCCTCGCCGGCGTCGTGGTCGCAGGCTTCGCGGCAAAGGCACAGGCACAGACCGTCCGTCCGAGCGAAGAGGAGTTGGCGAGTGACCCCCCGGGCACGAGAATCGGTGAGCGATAAGTGAACAAGCGAGCAGGTCTGGCCCGTTCATGCGCCGAGGGGGCGGCATGAGCAGGGCGTCACGAGCGCACCAGCGCCTCGCGGTCCGCTATTTCGACGACCGCATCCTGCTCACAGACACCAGCGCATGGGCGTACTTCCGCCTCCCGACGGTCAGCTACGAGTTCGTCACCCCGGAGGAGCGCGAGGCGCTGGCCACCAACATCACGATCGCGCTGGCCGCGATCAGGATGCCCGACGCGGAGGTCCACCTGAGGGTCGCGCACCGCACGTACCCCGCCGCGGAGTGGGCCATGGCGCTCAATGCCACGTCCGACGAGGGACCCGGCTGGCGCGACTACCTGGAGGAGATGTACCGGCACGTCTGGGCGAAGGACTTCTGGTCCAAGGAGGTCTACCTCGGCGTGCGGCTCGGCCCGCGCGGCAAGCAGCTCGGCGCCGGCGTGCTCGCCCAGGTCTTCGGCTTCTACCAGAAGACCGAGAAGGCGCTCGGCATGGACGACGACCATGTGCCCGACAGCGAGATCGGGCGGTGGACCGAGTCCGCAGAACGCCTCGGCAGAGCGCTGGCATCCAGCGCCCTCTACGCCAGGCACGCCACCTCGGTCGAGGTGGCGTGGTTGTTCCAGCACGCGGCCGCGGGCGCGCTCGGCGACCCGCCGCCGAGCGCCAGCCCGAAGCGGCGCTGGGGCAGGGGCGAGATCGAGGCGCTGGTTGAGGGGGAGATCCACAACGGCAGGTCGCTGCTGCGCATCGTGCAGCCGCAGGGCGACTCGTACGTGGCCTACCTGTCGTTCGCCCGCTTCCCCGACCTCATGCCGTTCCCCGACGGCGAGCCGTGGATGCACTTCGCCGACCAGCTCCCGTTCCCCGTGGAGATCTCCTCGCGGATGCGGCTCATCTCGCCGGTCAAGGCGTCCAAGGACGTCGCGCGCAAGCTCGCGCACGCCCGCGACATGGACCACCACATCCGCGAGGCCGGCGCGGAGGCGCCGCTCGCGCTGGCCGAGCAGATCGACGCGGCCCGGCTGCTCGAGCACGGCATCACGAAGGAGCGGCTGCCCTTCGTGTACGGCTGGCACCGTCTGGTCGTGTCGGCCCCCACAGAGGACATCTGCGTGCAGCGCGTCGAGGCGGTCGTCGAGCACTACCGCGACATGGGCATCGACGTGGTCAACTCGACGGGCGACCAGTTCTCGCTGTTCTGTGAGTCGCTGCCGGGCGAGAAGGTACGCGTCAACGCCTACGCCCAGCGGCAGCCGCTGCGCACGATCGCGGGCGGCATGGCCACCGCCACGGTCGACCTCGGCGACCGGCTCGACGACGGTGGCAAGGAAGGCTGGCTCGGCCCGTACATCGGCGAGACCGTCGGCAGGGCCCGCAGCATCGTGCACTTCGACCCGCTGGTCGCGGCCACCCGCAACCGGCCGACCGCCATCGCGATCACCGGCGAGCCCGGCGGCGGCAAGACCACGCTCGCGCTGCTGATGATCTACCAGATGGCGCTCAGGGGCGTCACGGTCGCGGTGATCGACCCGAAGGGCGACGCGGAGTCGCTGGTGCGGCTGCTGGAGAAGCGCGGCCGCAAGGCCCGCGTCATCCCGCTGGGATCGGCGGCGCCGGGGCTGCTCGACCCGTTCTCGTTCGGCGACGACATCGCGGCGAAGAAGACCATGGCCACCGAGACGCTGCGGCTGCTGCTCCCGCGCATGTCGGAGGAGCGCGAGTCGGCGATGATCCAGGCGGTGGCCGCGGTGTCCAACGGCCCCGACCCCTCGCTCGGCAAGGTCGTCGACTTCCTGGAGCAGGCCGACGACCCCGCGTCGAAGAACCTGGGCGCCGTGCTGCGCTCGATGTCGGAGATGCACCTGGCCAGGCTCTGCTTCGACCCCTCCGGCGGCGACCAGATCGACAGCGAGGGGTGGACGACCGTGTTCACGCTGGGCGGGCTCACGCTGCCCGACGTGGCCACGACCAGGGACGACTACTCCTACGAGCAGCGGCTGTCGGTGGCGCTGCTCTACCTGGTCTCCCAGTTCGCGCGCAGGCTGATGAACGGCCTCGACCGGCGTGCCCCCAAGGCGATCTTCCTGGACGAGGCGTGGGCGATCACCTCCACGCCCGAGGGCGCCAAGCTGGTGCCCGAGGTCAGCCGGATGGGCCGCTCCCGCAACACCGCTCTCGTGCTGGTCTCCCAGAACGCCGGAGACCTGCTGAACGAGCAGGTGACCAACTGCCTGTCGTCCGTCTTCGCGTTCAGGTCCACCGAACGGGTGGAGGTGGACCACGTCATGTCCCTGCTCGGGGTTGAGTCGTCGGAGGAGCACAAGGCCGTGCTGCGCTCGCTCGGAAACGGCGAATGCGTATTCCGCGATCTGGATGGCAGGGCGGGGCGAATCGGAGTAGACCTGATCTCCGAGGAACTTCTCCGATGGCTCGACACGAACCCGACACACGACAAACCCGACGGCGACGGGCATGATGATCTTCAAGGGGGCGTGAGCAGAGCGCAGGAGGTACGGTCATGAAGATCCGGCTATCGCGACGACTCGCGCTGGCTCTCGCGCTCGTGACAGGCATCCTCGTGGTGCCGATCGTCGTGGGCGGCCTGTCGGTCCCCGCCGCCGCGGCTCCGTGTGACCTGTCGGGCCCGCTCAACCCCGAGGTGGTCGGGGGCGGTCTGGACGGCCTGATCCAGGCGCCCGCCCAGGCCGGGGCGCAGGCGCCGACCACCAACTACTCGCAGTTCGGGATGAGCGGCCAGTTCTGGCACACCCACGACCTGGGCTGCTCCGACTACGTCGCCGTGCTCGGCAACATGTGGGCCAACGGCATCTTCACCGCGGCCAAGGCCGTCGACCGGCTGACGATCACCACGTACCAGGCCGCCGCGACCGAGGGACCGCTCCAGTCGATCAAGGACGTCGTCGACGACATCGTCACGAACCTCTCCAAGGCCATGTACTGGCCCTTCCTCCAGCCGATCGTCATCCTCGGCGCCATCTGGCTGGCCTGGTACGGGCTGATCCGCAAGCGGGCCACCACGACCGCCGAGGGCGTGATCTGGATGGTGCTGGCCGTCACCGTGGCGGTCTGGTTCCTCAGCCGCCCCGGCGACTTCACCGGCCTGGGCAAGGTCGTCACGGACAAGACCGGCGAGGTCGTCAACTCGGCCTTCTCCGGTCTGCCCGGCGCGGGCGGCGCCTCCTGCCTGCCCCCTCCCGGCCAGGGCGCCCCGGAGGTCAAGCCCGGCGGGTACGCCCAGGCAGGCACGCCGGGCGTCGACCAGAACGCCGACGCGCTGTGGTCCACGCTGGTCTGCAAGCCGTGGCTGGTGGGCCTGTTCGGTACCGCCGACCCGCAGCAGCCCATCGTGCGCGACTGGGGCCGCAAGGTGCTGGAGATGCAGTCGATCCCGCGGACCGTGGCCGGCCAGCCGGCGCCTGACACGGGAGCCCGCCAGTCGGAGTACGCCTCGCTGGGGGAGAAGCTGAAGAACGACCCCGTCTACACGGTCTTCTCCGGCCGCGACTGGTCCAACAGGCTCGGCGTGGCCGTCGGCGCGTTCATCGCGGCCATCGTGGCCGGGGTGCTCATCTTCCTGGTGGCGGTCTCGCTGCTGGTGCTGAAGGTGGGCTTCCTGCTGCTGCTGATACTCGGGCCGGTGTTCCTGCTGATCGGCGTGCATCCGGGCAGCGGCCGGATCGTCGCCATGCGCTGGGTGGAGATGCTCATCGGCACGCTGCTCAGGCAGGCCGTGCTCACGCTGGTGCTCAGCGTCCTCGTGTACGGGTACGCGCTGATCATCTCCACGGCCATGCCGTGGGGCATGCAGGTGCTGTTCATGGCCCTGCTGACGATCGCGGTGTTCTTCTACCGCAGGCCGTTCCAGCACCTGTTCGCCTCCATCAGCGGTCACTCGGTCGCCACGCGCATGCTCGGCGAGGCCGCGAGCTCGTCCGTGCTCGAGCGCTCGGCAGGCGTGCTGCCGCCGGTCGCCTCGGCCAGGATCGGCCGCTGGGGGCTGCGCAAGGCCGAGCCGCTCATCAGGGCGGCCGGCGCGGGCAACCCGGCGGGAGCGGCGGCCACGGCCGCGGCCGGCGCGGGGCAGGCCCGGGTACGCGCCGAGGAGGGCGAGGGCGCCACCACGGGCGCCAGGATCCCCGCCACGGCCGCGCCGCTGGACACCGACCAGCAGGGCGGCAAGGCGGGCGCCAGGGCGCCGCTGGAGCCGCGCAGGGGCACGGCGCCGCCGCTCAACCTGGGCACGCCCACCCGCACGCGCGGTGCCGCGGCGAGTGGCCCTCGGGTGGCCGGCACGTCCGGTGCCGCCCCGTCCGGTGGTGGGTCCGGCGGCTCGGGGGGCGGCTGGTTCGGCGGCGGGTCCGGCGGCGGCTGGGCGTCCCGTGGCGGCTCGCCGTCGAGGGGCGGCTCGTCCGGCGGGTCGCGCGGCTCCCGGTTCGGCGGCACGGGCGGATCCCGGTCGGGTGGCACGCGCTCGCGCGGGTCCGGCGGCGGGCTGTTCGGCGGCTCCGGGTCGGGCGGCTCGGGCGGCGGCTCGAGGTCCGGTGGCGGGTCCCGGCCGAACGGCGGTTCGAGGGTGCCGGGCAGCTCGCCGGGCCCCCGGATCTTCGGCTCCGACGAGCCGTCGTCCCGCACTTCCGAGGCCCCGCCGCTCTGGCTGCGCAGCAGCAGCAACGGCAACGGCTCCGGAGGTGACAGCCCCTCCGTGCCGTTCTGGCTCAAACCGAGCAAGGACAAGGACTGAACATGGCGGAGCGAGGTGACAGGCGCGGGGTGGCCTTCGCCGCCATCGTCGTGGTCATCGCCGCGGTCGGCATCTACCTGACGATGTGGCCGGACTCGAGGGACGACCCCGCGGAGTCGAAGCAGGAGCCGGCCAGGGCCGCCAGCGCGCCTGCCGCGCCGAGCCCGCCGCTGGCGACCGCGAGCGACGCGCCGTTCGACGTGTACTCGTACCTGCCGATGAAGAAGGAGCAGCTCGCCGCGGCGGCGGACCTGGCCGAACGGTTCACCGCCGCGTACGGCACCTTCAGGTACGACGAGGACCCGGCGGCGTACGCGGCCCGCGTGAAGGTGTTCACGACGCCTGAGCTCGGCAACGAGCTGACCAGGACCGTCACCTCGGCGGGCACCGTCGAGCACAACCGGAACGACCAGATCGTCTCCACGGCCACGGCCAGGCTGAAGGAGATCAGGCAGATCGAGAAGACCTCCATCGTCTTCGTGGTCACCGCGACCCGGCAGGAGGCCGCGAAGAGCGGCACGAAGCAGCTCACGGAGGAGTACGCGGTCACGGTGAGCCAGCTCGTGGACGACTGGCGGATCTTCGACATCCGGCCTGCCACGGAGGGCCAGGAAGGCGACGAGGAGGGGGACACCTCGGGGTGAAGCTCTCACGGGCCCGGCTCGCCCTGCTGATCGGCGGCGCCGGGCTGCTGCTGCTCACGGCGGTCATCGTGTCGCCGATGCTGCTGATCTCGATGCCGTCGTTCCTCAGCGACGGCGGCACCTCGCCCGACTGCAACGACAGCAAGCAGGTGGAGGACGTGTCCGACTCGGGCACGGCCGACATTCCTCCCAAATACCTGGAGCTGTACAAGGAGTACGGCAAGAAGATCGGCGTCCAGTGGAACATCCTGGCCGCCGTGGGCAAGCGAGAGACCGACCACGGCCGCTCCAACCTGCCCGGCGTCAAGAGCGGCACCAACTATGCGGGCGCGGCCGGGCCGATGCAGTTCCTGATCTCCACGTGGGGCGGCAAGGCCCAGATCCCGATGTCGTCGAAGTTCACCGGGTACGCCTCCGACGGCGACGGTGACGGCGTGGGCGACGTCTACAACCCGGCCGACGCCATCCTGGGCGCCGCGCGGATGCTCAAGCGCAACGGCGCTCCCGAGAACGTGCGGCAGGCGCTGTTCGTCTACAACCGGGCCTGGTGGTACGTCGACCAGGTCGTGGAGATCGCCAGGAAGTATGCGAAGTCGGGCGACGTCAAGGTGCCGCCGCAGGCCTCGGAGGAGTGCGACGAGCCGCTGGTGGAGGCCGCGCCGAACGACGTCGTGGCCAAGATCCTCGAGTACGCGCTCGCGCAGCGCGGCAAGCCGTACCTCTGGGGCGGGACGGGACCCGACGCCTTCGACTGCTCGGGCGTGATCTACGCCGCGTACCGGTCGGCCGGGCTGACGATCCCGCGTACGACTTTCCTGCAGTGGCCGTTCGGGGAGAAGGTTTTAGAGGGCCAGGAGCAGCCGGGAGACCTGGTGTTCTTCAACGCCGGCCCGGGAACCTCCGCCAACAACCCCGGCCATGTGGGGCTGGTCGTGTCGAAGGGCAAGATGCTGGAGGCCAGGTGCCGGCTGTGCGGGCCGATCAAGGTCACGAGCTACCAGGCGCGTGACAATCGGGTGGGCTTCACCCGTCCCCTGCAGAACCCCGACGTTCTCGCGCAGCTCAAAAAGCTGCAGAATCCTTCCTTGTGAACGAATTCGACACGGTCGTGGTGGCCGCGGTGATCGTCGCCCCGGGAGCCAAGGTGCTCGCCGCCCAGCGCGCGGAGCCCGCCGCGCTCGCGGGCGGCTGGGAGTTCCCTGGCGGGAAGGTGGATCCCGGCGAGAGCGAGGCGGACGCGCTGGTGCGGGAGTGCCGCGAGGAGCTCGGCGTGGAGGTCGCGGTGGGCGAGCGGGTGGGCGGGGACTGGCCGCTCTCCGACGGGTACGTTCTGCGCGTCTGGCTCTGCTCCCTGGCCTCCGGCGTGCCCGAGGCCCGCGAGCATCTGGCGCTGCGATGGCTGGGTCCCGGCGAGTACTACTCCGTCGAATGGCTGGGCGCGGATCTGCCTGTCATGAAATCGGTGGAAAATCTCCTGCTTTCCCGCGATTAAGACATCCCCCTGCGTGACACAATGACTACTACGGGTGACACCTGTCGCAACGGGGGAGTGGGGAGTGATGCGGCGTGGCTGGGTCATTGCGGGGGCGCTGATCCTGGCGGTGCCGACCGTCCCCGTGGCGGCTGACCGGATGTCACCGGTGCTCGAGCATGTGCGCGGACCGGGGAAGTGGATCAGGACGGGAGACGTTCAGCGGTTCGGGGTGCGCGTGAACGGGATGGCCGGCGCGGACCGGGCGGCGGTCGCGTCCGGCCCGGCGCCGGCGCCGGCGCTGGCGGCAGGGACCGGGATCGCGACGAAGAGCCCAGAACCCGGCATCGACCAGAACTGCGCCGAAGAGCGGCAGGCGGGCGTGCACAAGCACGGAGCCGGCGCGGTCAGGCAACCCATGCGAGCCCGTCCCGCGGTGTTGCCCTCGCTCAGTGCGGAGACGGCGCAGGGGGTGGCGCCGTGGCCGTGGGGGGTGGCCGTGGCGCGCAAGCGGGTCGAGCCCGTCAGATGGGCGAGCCCGTTGGACGGCGGCGCAACGGGGCTGCCGTTCGCCGCCATGGGCATCGGAGTGCTGCTGGGCGCTCTGTGGCTGATTGGCACGGTACAAAGACGTCAAAAACGCAAAACGTAGGTTAATCCCGGCCTTACTGTTACTTTGACCCGACTAGTATTCCCTTGACCAAGGTTTCGGGACTGCGCGGAGGGCACCGGTGGCACGCACTCGAGCGACGGCCGTGTCCGCTATCGTCCTGGCGCTGGGTCTGGCCGGCGCCGGAGTGACTCCGTTCATCATGCAGAGCGCGAGCGCCTCCGTGTCGGCGTACGAGCCCGTGGACCCCTGTGACGCCAGCGAGCTGTGCGACAGCCCGCCGGAGACCACCGTAACGGTCACGGAGACGGCGGGCACGCCGGAGCCCGAGCAGCCGGAGACGACGGTCACCAGGACCGTCACCTCGACTCCGAAGAAGCCGACCAAGACCCCCACGCCGAAGAAGACCACGCCGCCCCCGGCGACCACCCCACCGCAGAGCACCCCCACGCAGAACCTCCAGCCTCTGCCCACGCAGAACGTGGAGGTGCCTGAGACGAGTGCCTCGCCGAGCACCACCGCCGAGGCGTCCGTCGACATGCCGTCGATCGCGCCGGTCGAGACGGCGACCAGCGCCCCTCCGACGCCGACCGAGACGCAGCCCGCCTCCTCCGAGGAGGTGCCGCTGGAGCTGCGTAACGCCGCGCCGGAGTTCGACCAGAAGTCGCTGGCGCAGAAGCTCAGCATCCCGGCGCTGGTGCTGGTCCTGCTCGCGCTCTTCGCCGTCCTGATCTTCGAGGGACGGCTGCGCAGGATGGCCCACGCGGCGGCCGTACGCAAGGCGGGGCCGCAGCCGGGACGCCCGGACATGCCTCCGGGCGGCGGCTACCCCGCCGGACCCGGTTACTACGCCACGGCCGGCTTCCCCGCGCCCGGCTACCCGGGCGGCACGGCGTACGCGCCGATCATCAGCTTCGTGCCGGTGCAGACGTACCCGGCGGGGCCTGCCCCCGTGTACGAGGAGCCCGCGTACCCGCCCCAGGGGTACGTGCCTGAGCCTCCGGCGGAGCCCGTGGTGCTGCACCCGGACGAGTTCGACTCCTACAACCACGAGCCGCCCACGCCCAAGGAGTACCGCGACCCGTTCGAGCCCCTGGTCCCGCCGGCGCCGCCCGCGGACATCCCGCCGGGCGGCTCCGAGCCCTACGAGGGCAAGGGTCAGGAGCGCCCGCTCGGGCCGGCCTCGGCGGCGGAGCCCGGCGACGCGGAGCCGTGGCAGGGCCAGCCCCTGTTCCAGCCGGAGTCCCGGCAGCAGGAGTACGAGCCACCGCCCTACCTGGCCCCTGAGGCGGACGTGACGGCCATTCAGCCGCTGCCACAGCCACAGGCTCAGGAGGAGCGTCCTGAGCCCACCAAGGAGATGCCTGACCCCAAGCGCAGGCGCTGGGGCCGCAAGAAGTAGACGAAAGGGGGGGCTGGAAATCCAGCCCCCCTTATTCGTGCGTGCCTACTTGGCGCGCTTGAAGATCTTGTTGCCGAGCCACACCAGCGGGTCGTACTTGCGGTCCACCACGCGCTCCTTCATCGGGATCAGCGCGTTGTCGGTGATCTTGATGTGCTCGGGGCAGACCTCGGTGCAGCACTTGGTGATGTTGCAGTAGCCCAGTCCGTGCTGGTCCTGCGCGGCCTCCTGCCGGTCCGCCACGTCGTACGGGTGCATGTCCAGCTCGGCGATCCGCATGAGGAACCGGGGGCCGGAGAAGTTGGCCTTGTTCTCCTCGTGGTCGCGGATCACGTGGCAGACGTTGTTGCACATGAAGCACTCGATGCACTTGCGGAACTCCTGGGACCGCTCGACATCGACCTGCTGCATCCGGTATTCGCCCGGACGGACGCCGGCGGGCGGCGTGAAGGACGGGACCTCCCTGGCCTTCTGGTAGTTGAACGACACGTCCGTGACGAGGTCCTTGATGACCGGGAACGTCCGCATCGGCGTGACCGTGATGGTCTCGTCCTCCTCGAAGGTGGACATCCGGGTCATGCAGCCCAGCCGCGGCTTGCCGTTGATCTCCATGCTGCACGAGCCGCACTTGCCCGCCTTGCAGTTCCAGCGCACCGCCAGATCGGGCGCCTGCGTGGCCTGCAGCCGGTGGATGATGTCGAGGACGACCTCGCCCTCGTTCACCTCCACGGTGAAGTCCTCGAGCTTGCCCTCGCCGCCCTCACCGCGCCAGACCTTGAACTTCGCCTTGTAGCTCATTTCGAAATCCCGTCGAACTCGGTCATCTCTTCCTCGGTGAGGTACTTCTTCAGCTCGTCCCCGTCGAACAGGGTGATCAGGTCGTCGCGCATGCGCGGCTGGAGCTTCTCCTCGACCTTGACCGCGGAGCCGTCCTCGGTGGAGCAGACGAGCAGCTTGCGGCGCCATTCCGGGTTCATCCCAGGGAAGTCGTCGCGGGTGTGGCCGCCGCGGCTCTCCTCGCGCATCAGCGCGGCGCGCGCCACGCACTCCGAGACCAGCACCATGTTGCGCAGGTCGATCGCGAGGTGCCAGCCGGGGTTGTAGATGCGGGACCCTGCCGCGCCGACCAGCCGCACGCGCTCCTTGAGCTTCTCCACGACCTGGAGCGCCTCGCTGACCTCCTCGGCCTTGCGGATGATGCCGACCAGGTCGTTCATCGTCCGCTGGAGCTCGTGGTGGACCTCGTACGGGTTCTCGCCGTCGCGCCCCAGCGGCGCCACCGCCTCCTCGCGGGCCTCCTCCACGAGCTCGGGGGAGATCTTGGGCCTGGTCTCGAGCGAGTCGACGTACGCCGCCGCGCCCGCGCCCGCCCGCCGCCCGAACACCAGCAGGTCGGACAGCGAGTTTCCGCCGAGCCGGTTGGAGCCGTGCATGCCGCCGGACACCTCGCCCGCGGCGAACAGCCCAGGGACGGCCGCCGCGCCGGTGTCGGCGTCCACCTCGACGCCGCCCATGATGTAGTGGCAGGTCGGGCCCACCTGCATGGGCTCGGCGGTGATGTCGACGTCGGCCAGCTCCTTGAACTGGTGGTGCATCGACGGCAGCCGCTTCTTGATCTCCTCGGCCGGCAGCCGGGTGGAGACGTCGAGGAAGACGCCGCCCTGCGGTGAGCCGCGACCGGCCTTGACCTCGGCGTTGATCGCGCGGGCCACCTCGTCACGCGGCAGCAGCTCCGGCGGGCGCCGGTTGTTGGCCTGGTCGGTGTACCAGCGGTCGCCCTCCTCCTCCGTGGTCGCGTACTTGTCCTTGAACACGTCCGGGATGTAGTCGAACATGAAGCGCTTGCCCTCGGAGTTGCGCAGCACGCCGCCGTCACCGCGTACGGACTCGGTGACGAGGATGCCGCGCACGGACGGCGGCCAGACCATCCCGGTGGGATGGAACTGGATGAACTCCATGTTGATCAGGTTGGCGCCGGCGAGCAGGGCCAGGGCGTGGCCGTCACCGGTGTACTCCCACGAGTTGGACGTGACGACGTACGACTTGCCGATGCCGCCGGTGGCCAGGACCACGGCCGGGGCGTCGAAGAGCACGAAATTTCCGGACTCGCGCCAGTAGCCGTACGCGCCGGAGATCCGGTCGCCGTCCTTGAGCAGCCGCGTGACCGTGCACTCGGCGAAGACCTTGATGTAGGCCTCGTAGTCGCCGTGCTTCTCGTAGTCCTCCTGCTGGAGTGCGACGACGCGCTGCTGCAGCGTGCGGATGAGCTCCAGCCCGGTACGGTCGCCCACGTGTGCGAGCCGCGGGTACTCGTGCCCGCCGAAGTTCCGCTGGCTGATCTTGCCGTCCTTGGTGCGGTCGAACAGCGCGCCCCAGGCCTCCAGCTCCCAGACGCGGTCGGGCGCCTCCTTGGCGTGCAGCTCGGCCATCCGCCAGTTGTTGAGGAACTTGCCGCCCCGCATGGTGTCACGGAAGTGCACCATCCAGTTGTCGTCGGGGTTGACGTTGCCCATCGCGGCGGCCGCGCCGCCCTCGGCCATGACCGTGTGGGCCTTGCCGAACAGCGACTTGCAGACGATCGCGGTCCTCTTGCCCTGCTGGCGGGCCTCGATCGCGGCCCGCAGGCCGGCGCCGCCCGCGCCGATGACGACGACGTCGTATTCGTGACGCTCTGTGTTAAGCGAGTTTTCCACTGAAGCTGGTCCTTACGCGTACGGGAAGGCGATGATGCCCTTGGCCACCAGGCGGACGTACAGGTCGGCGCCCATGACGGAGAACATCGAGGCCCACGCGAGGGGTTGGTGCTTGGCGTTGAGCTTGGAGACGAACGTCCAGGCCCGGTAGCGCAGCGGGTGACGGGAGAAGTGGTTGAGCCTGCCCGCCGTGATGTGCCTGCAGGAGTGGCACGACAGCGTGTAGGCGTTGATCAGGATCGCGTTGGCGATCAGGATCCAGGTGCCCAGGCCGATCGGCTTGTGGACGAGCGCCAGGACGGCGTCGTAGGCCAGGACGAGGCCGATCAGGATGGCCGCGTAGAAGAAGTACCTGTGGATGTTCTGGATGATCAGCGGGAAGCGCCGCTCGCCGGTGTACTTGCCGTGCGGCTCCTGGACGGCGCACGCCGGCGGTGACAGCCAGAACGAGCGATAGTAGGACTTGCGGTAGTAGTAGCAGGTAAGCCGGAACCCGCCCGGCAGGCCGAGGATCAGCAGCCCCGGCGGAAGGGCGTACCAGTCGCCGAACGGCGCCCAGCCGAACAGGCGTGCCCCCTCGGGACACGACGTCGCCAGGCACGGCGAGGAGAACGGCGCTATGTAGGGATCGACGAAATAGCTGTTATCGATGATCGCCCACACGCCATAGACAAGGAACGAGCTGAGCCCGAGGAATGTCAGCAGCGGGACCAGCCACCATCTGTCCGTGCGCAGCGTGCGCACCTTGACTTGCGCTCGCTGCCTTCTGACAGGGGCTTCGGGCGTCGTCTGGGTCATCGCGGACCTCTCCACCTCCCGCGGACCATCGCGCATGGGGTCCGTGGTTTCGTTTCGCTGGGCGCGCGTGCGGTAGCCGCTCAGGCGCGCGTTGGTGGGGGATACGTTACGACGACAGCATGGGAAATTGTGAGCGGGGTCACTCACAATTTCGATGACTTGCTGTGATTCCTGTCACGTAGGCCCGTCAGAGGCGCTGCCCCTGGGCAGGCAACTTAACCACTGTCACGAAAAAATCATCGATTTGCCGGACAACCCGGATAAATTGCTCAAAGTCCACCGGTTTGGACACATACGCATTGGCATGCAACCGGTAGCTGTGCAGGATGTCCTCCTCCGCCTCTGAGGTCGTCAGGATCACCACCGGGATCGTCCGCAACATGGCGTCCGCCTTGACCTCCGCCAGCACCTCCATGCCGCTCATCCTGGGCAGGTTGAGGTCGAGCAGGATGAGGTCGGGGCGCGGCGCGTCGGCGAAGCCGTCCTCGTTGCGCAGGTACGCCATCGCCTGCTCGCCGTCATTGACCACGTTGAGCCGGTTTCGCACCTTGTTGAAGTCGAAGGCCTCCTTGGTGAGCAGGATGTCGCCCTGGTCGTCCTCCACCAGGAGCACCTCGATCGGGCGCCAGTCATTCATCGTCGTCTCCAGCCGCCGGCAACGTCCAGCGGAACGTCGCGCCCTGGCTCTCGGCACCGCCGTCGAGCCAGAGCTGTCCGCCGTGGTACTCGACGATCTTGCGGCACAGTGCCAGCCCGATGCCAGTGCCCGGATAAACGTCGCGGGGGTGGAGCCGCTGGAATATCAGGAAAATGCGGTCGGCGTACTTGGGCTCGACCCCGATGCCGTTGTCCGAGCAGCTGAACTCCCACATGTCGCCGGATCTGCTCGCCCCGATGTGGATGCGCGGCGGCGCCTCGGAGCGGAACTTGACGGCGTTCTCGACCAGATTCTGGAACAGCTGGGTGAGCTGGAGCCGGTTGGCCCTGACCTCGGGCAGTTCGTCCCTGGTGACGGTGGCCTGGGTGTCCTCGATCGTGGCCGACAGGTTCTCCAGCGCCCTGTCGAGGGCCGCGCCCGAGTCGATCGCGGTCTTCTCGCCGGGGACCCGGCCGACCCTGGAGAAGTCGAGCAGGTCGTTGATCAGCAGCTGCATGCGCTTGGCGCCGTCGACGGCGTAGTGGATGTACTGCTTGGCCCGCTCGTCGAGTTGTGTGCCGTAGCGCTGCTCCAGCATCTGCGTGAAGCTCGCGACCTTGCGCAGCGGCTCCTGCAGGTCGTGGCTGGCCACGTACGCGAACTGCTCCAGCTCTCCGTTGGACCTGCGCAGCTCCTCCGCCTGGTCGGTGGCCACCCGCCAGGCCGACACGATGCGGTCGCGCATGGAGTCGACGTGGCTGGACAGCTCGGCCAGCTCGGCCGGCCTGTCGACGTGCAGGGTGTGGTCGAAGTCGCCGGCGGCGACCTTGCGCACCTGCTGGGTGAGCTGGTCGACGGGCTTCAGCACGGCGTAGCGGATGATGAACGCCAGCGCCGCGACGAACACGAGCATCACCGCGAAGAGTACGATCAGCGCCACGTTGAGCCGGTCGAGCTGCGCCTCGACGGCGGGCACCTTCGCCAGCGCGCGGGCGCGCGAGTTCATCATCATCGCGACCACGATCCCGCCCAGGAACACGACGAAGGCCACCACGCCCATGATCAGGAACCAGCGGGCCGCGGGCAGCCGGCCCAGCCCGGTCGGCTCCTTGGGCGGAGGCAGCGGGTTGATGCTCATGGTCTCCTCCTGCGGACCAGGACCGCGGCGAGGTCGTCGCTCAGCGTGCCCGCCCGGGTGATGAGCCGGTCGAGGTCGATGGCGCCGTGCTCGCGTACGAGGTCGAGCAGGCCCTCGACGCCGAGCATCTCGTCGCGCTCGCCCACGACCGCCTCGATCAGCCCGTCGGTGTAGAGCATCATCGACCACTCCTCGCCCAGCGGCACGTCGATCACCGACCACTCCGCGTCCGTGAAGATCCCGAGCGGCGGGCCGGAGGGCGTGCCGTCCACCACCTGGACGGCGCCGTCACGCATGAGCACGGGCGGCGGGTGCCCGACGACCCGCATCCTGGCGTTGCGCAGGTCGGGGGTGATCGTGGCCATGCACAGGGTGGTGAAGATCTCGGGAGCCTTGCGCTCGGCACGCAGCAGGGCGTCGAGCGTACGCAGCAGCGTGTCGTCCGTCTGGCCGGCCAGCACCAGTGTGCGCCAGGCGATGCGCAGCGCCACGCCGAGCGCGGCCTCGTCGGGGCCGTGCCCGCACACGTCGCCGACCACGACGTGCACCGAGCCGTCGGGGGTCTGCACGGTGTCGAAGAAGTCGCCGGCCAGCGTCCCGCCGCTGCCGGGCAGGTAGCGGGTGACGTGCTCGATCGCCTGGGTGTGCAGCAGGGCGTCAGGAAGCAGGGCGCTCTCCAGCCTGGAGTTCTCCTGGGCCGTCAGCTCCGCCTGCACGAGCCTGAGCTGGGCCAGGTCGGCCCGCTTGCGCTCCATCGCGTACCTGATCGCCCTGGCCAGCAGCCGCGCGTCGATGTCCCCCTTGACCAGGAAGTCCTGCGCGCCTGCCTGCACGGCGGCGACGCCCACGTGCGTGTCGCGAAGCCCGGTGAGCACCAGCACGGCGGTGTGCGGCGCCAGCGCCAGCACCTCCTCCAGTGCCTCGAGCCCGTGCGCGTCGGGGAGCGAGAGATCGACCAGCACGCACTGGATCTGGGGCGTCAGCTTGGCCTTGGCCTCCTGCAGGCTGCGCGCCCAGAAGATCTTCGGCGGCGCGGCGGCCTGCTTGAGCAGCTCCTCCACGAGGAAGGCGTCGCCGTCGTCGTCCTCGACGAGGAGCAGCGTGAGCGTCTCTGAAAGATTTGCCGTCACAAACGCCTCACGGGAGAGTCGGGCTGTCGATGTTCATTCTGCGATGAGCTCCACCCCTTGCGGAAGCGTGCCCTCATGACCAGCCTCGACGACGAACGACAGCAGGGCCTCCCTGAACGCCTGGGCGGCCCTGGTCGGCTCGACGTCCTTCCGGTGGGCCAGCGCGATCGTACGGCTGAGCCCGGCGAGCGGCGTGCCCGAGAGCCCGGGGCGGCCGTCGAGCACCATCGAGGGCACCACGGCCACGCCCAGCCCCGCCTCCACGAACCTCAGCACGGCGTCCATCTCGCCGCCCTGCACCGCGAACCTGGGCTCGAACCCCGCCTGCCGGCACGCCGCCAGCGTGGCCTCACGCAGGTCGTAGCCGCTCCTGAACATCACCATCTGGCGCCCGCGCAGGGCCTCGATCTCCATGTACGGGCCCTTCAGCCGCTCGTACGAGGGGGAGACGACCACGAGGTTCTCCCTGAGGATCTCCTCGGTCACCAGCGCGGGGTCGTCGCTCTGCAGCGGCATGATGATCAGCGACATGTCGAGCTGCCCCCGGGCCAGCGCCCTGATCAGGTCACGCGAGCCGCCCTCCTCCACCAGCAGCTCGATGCCGGGGTACGCGCGGTGGAAGCGGGCCAGCGCGTCGGCCAGCAGCCCCGCGCAGAGCGAGGGCGTGGCCCCGAGCCGCACCCGGCCCCTGCGGAGCCCGGCGAGCTGGGCCACCTCCTGCCTGGCGGTGTCGGCGTCGGCGAGGATCCGGCGGGCGAGCGGCAGCAGGGCCTCGCCGGCGGCGGTCAGCGTGACGTTGCCCCGCGCCCGGGAGAACAGGGGAGCACCCAGATCGGCCTCCAGGGCCTTGATCTGCTTGCTGAGCGACGGCTGCGCGACCCGCATGCGCTCGGCGGCCTGGGTGAAATGCCGGGCCTCCGCGACGGCGACGAAGTACGCGAGCTGCTGCAACTGCATGTGATTTTCCTCGCACCCAGTGGGTGTCCTCAGCGTGCGCGACCGTACAAACCAAGCATCATAGCTAGAGGCTATCGAAACCAGACCCATCATGACTTGGACGGATCATTGCTGGATACCTAGCGTTTGACGATGTGACTGCCACGATAGAGCGCGGCGCAGCCACCGCGCCTGTTACATCTCCCAAGAACGCTCCAACGAGCAGGAGGCCCGGCGGGTTCCTGCGCTCGTCGAACGGCAAGAAAGTCGTCATGGCCGTCACGGGGGCCGTGATGGTGTCGTTCCTCGTCCTCCACATGCTGGGCAACCTCAAGATCTTCCTCGGCAAGGACTCGTTCAACGAGTACGCGCACGCGCTGCGCACGCTCCTCGAGCCGATCGTGCCGTACCGGACGGTGCTGACCGTGCTCGAGATCGGCCTCGTCGCGTCGGTCGTCCTGCACATGTGGGCCGCCATCTCGCTGGCGCGGCGGGCCCACCACGCCAGACCGGTCAAGTACGTCGCCAAGAAGTCGCAGGCGAACGGCTACGCGACGCACATCATGCGCTTCGGCGGCATCACGATCGTGCTCTTCCTCGTCTGGCACCTGCTCGACCTGACCTTCGGCGTCGTGAACCCCAAGGGCTACGACTCCGCGCCCGCCGACCGGATGATCGCCGGCTTCGACCCGTCCCGGTGGTGGGTGACCCTGATCTACGTGGTGGCCGTCGTCATGGTCGGCATGCACCTGCGGCACGGCGTCTGGAGCGCCTTCCAGACCCTCGGCTGGGCCAACCACACGCGGGACAAGGCTCTTCGGCCGATCGCGGGGCTGCTGTCCATCGTGCTGGTCCTCGGCTTCCTGGCCCCGCCCCTCGCGATCACGTTCGGAGTTGTGAAGTGATTAGGTTTACGGAAGGCCCGGAGATCCGGGACACCAAGGCTCCGGCCGGGCCCGTCGAGGAGCGGTGGGAGAAGCGGAAGTTCAGCGCGAAGCTGGTCAACCCCGCCAACAAGCGCAAGCTCAACGTGATCGTGGTCGGCACCGGGCTGGCGGGCGGCTCGGCCGCGGCGACGCTGGGCGAGCTGGGCTACAACGTCAAGTCGTTCTGCTACCAGGACTCGCCGCGCCGCGCGCACTCCATCGCCGCGCAGGGCGGGATCAACGCCGCGAAGAACTACCGCGGCGACGGTGACAGCATTTACCGCCTTTTCTACGACACGGTGAAGGGCGGCGACTTCCGCGCCCGCGAGTCGAACGTCTACCGCCTCGCCCAGGTGTCGGTGAACATCATCGACCAGGCCGTGGCGCAGGGCGTGCCCTTCGCCCGCGAGTACGGAGGCCTGCTGGACACCCGCTCGTTCGGCGGCGCCCAGGTCTCCCGTACGTTCTACGCCCGCGGCCAGACGGGGCAGCAGCTGCTGCTGGGCGCGTACCAGGCGCTCGAGCGGCAGGTCGCGGCCGGGAACGTGACCATGTACACGCGGCACGAGATGCTCGACCTGATCGTTGCCGACGGGCGGGCGCGCGGCATCATCGTGCGCGACATGGTGACCGGTGAGATCGAGCGCCACGTCGCCGACGCCGTGGTGCTGGCCACGGGCGGCTACGGGAACGTGTTCTTCCTGTCCACGAACGCCAAGGGCTGCAACACGACGGCGATCTGGCGGGCGCACGAGCGCGGCGCGTACTTCGCCAACCCCTGCTACACGCAGATCCACCCGACCTGCATCCCCGTCTCCGGCGAGTACCAGTCGAAGCTGACGCTGATGTCGGAGTCGCTGCGCAACGACGGCCGCGTGTGGGTGCCGCTGCGCAAGAACGACGACCGTGCTCCCGGCGACATCCCGGACGAGGAGCGCGACTACTACCTGGAGCGGATCTACCCGGCCTTCGGCAACCTGGTCCCGCGTGACATCGCCTCCCGCGCCGCCAAGAACGTCTGCGACGAGGGCCGCGGCGTCGGACCCGGCGGCCTCGGCGTGTACCTGGACTTCCGCGACGCCATCAACCGCCTCGGGCGCGACGCCGTGGAGAAGAAGTACGGCAACCTGTTCGAGATGTACGAGCGCATCACGGGCGAGAACCCGTACGAGGTGCCGATGCGCATCTACCCGGCCGTCCACTACACGATGGGCGGGCTGTGGGTGGACTACGACCTGCAGTCGACGATCCCGGGACTCTTCGTCATCGGTGAGGCCAACTTCTCCGACCACGGCGCGAACCGCCTCGGCGCGTCGGCGCTGATGCAGGGCCTGGCCGACGGATATTTCGTGCTTCCGACCACCATCGGCGACTACCTGGCCGCCGGGCCGTTCGGCGACGTGGACGAGGAGGCCGTGGCGCAGGCCGAGATCAAGGTCCGCTCGAAGATCGACCGGCTGCTGTCCGTGAACGGCGACCGTACTCCTGACTCCTTCCACCGCGAGCTGGGCAAGCTCATGTGGGACTACTGCGGCATGGAGCGCACGGAGGAGTCGCTGCGCAAGGCGCTGGAGCGCATCCCCGAGCTGCGCGAGGAGTTCTGGCGCAACGTCAAGGTGACCGGGACCGCCGAGGAGCTCAACCAGGTGCTTGAGCGGGCTGGACGGGTCGCCGACTTCTTCGACCTGGCCGAGCTCATGTGCCTGGACGCCCTGGTCCGCACGGAGTCCTGCGGCGGCCACTTCCGCGCCGAGTCCCAGGACGCCGACGGCGAGGCGCTGCGCGACGACGAGAACTTCGCGCACGTGTCCGCCTGGGAGTTCTCCCCTTCCGGTGAGCCGGTGCTGCACAAGGAACCGCTCGAGTACGAGTACGTCAAGATGACCCAGCGGAGCTACAAGTGAACCTGACCCTTAAGGTCTGGCGTCAGAGCGGGCCTGCCGACTCCGGCCGGATGGTGACGTACCGGGTGGAGGACATCTCCCCGGACATGTCCTTCCTGGAGATGCTGGACGTCCTGAACGAGCGCCTCATCCTGGAGGGCGACGACCCGATCGCCTTCGACCACGACTGCCGCGAGGGCATCTGCGGCATGTGCGGCATGGTCATCAACGGCGTCGCGCACGGCGAGCAGCGCGCCACGACGACGTGCCAGCTGCACATGCGCCACTTCGAGGACGGCGCCGAGGTCACCATCGAGCCGTGGCGCGCGGCCCCCTTCCCGGTCGTCAAGGACCTGGTCGTGGACCGCAGCGCCTTCGACCGGATCATCCAGGCGGGCGGCTTCGTCTCGGTCCCGGCCGGCTCGGCCCCGGACGCCCACAGCGTCCCCGTACGCAAGGAGGACGCGGACGCGGCCTTCGACGCGGCCACGTGCATCGGCTGCGGCGCCTGCGTGGCGGCCTGCCCCAACGGCTCGGCCTCCCTCTTCACCGCCGCCAAGATCACCCACCTGAGCCTCCTGCCCCAGGGCCAGCCGGAACGCCTCGCGCGCGCCAAGGCCATGGTGGACCAGATGGACGCGGAGGGGTTCGGCGGCTGCACGAACACGGGCGAGTGCACGGCGGTGTGCCCGAAGGGCATCCCGCTGGACACGATCGGCCGCATGAACTCCGACTACCTCAAGGCCAACGCCAAGTAGTAGGCGGACCGGCTCCTCCCACCCGTTGCCCATCCGGGTGGGGGCCGTCTGATGCCCGCCCCGAGGCGAAAGGGCCTCCCAAAGAGGCGCTTCGCGCTCGGGGCTCAGGCGTCGCTCCCAGTCGAGCCGGGCCTCGACCCCTGTAGGGCTTCGCTTCGCGAAGACGCTCTCCCCAACGCGCAGGCTCCGCCTGCGCGTCCTGCTTGCCCGTTTCAGGGTGGAAACCCATCTGGACCGGAGGCCGACTCAGGCCCTGATAACTCCTCCTAGAGTTGTTGCTGGACCTCTTCCAGATCCGCGGCAAGGCCGAAGTGGTCGCTGGCCCAGACGCCGTTCACCGGCTGGTTGAAGATCTGCCAGCAGTCCACCAGGCGTAGCGTCGGGCCGTTTCCGTGACAGCGGACGAAGAGGTAGTCGATGCGTCTACCCGTCTCCAACGGCCAGTTTCCGTTCTTCACGAGGGGATTGACCGGGGTGAAGGTGTGCCCCGGATCGTGTGGATGAGCCCATCGCCACACATCGCGATAGGCCACGCTTGTTTCCCGTAGAGATTGCAGGCCGCTCCAGAAGCGGATGCTGGCCGCCTCTGGCGGCGCGTCGAAGTCTCCGGCCACCACCACGTGCAGATTCCGATCAGCGAGCACCTCCTCGATCAGCTTCGCTGCCTGGACGGCCTGCAGTTCACGCTCATGCTCGTGGCCAAGGCGAAAGGAGGGCTTGTGGTTGACGAACAGCAACGGTTCTGGCGCCAGGACCTCGGTGAGTCCGATCCAGCCGGCGAACTCCGACGGGTCCACGCGAGTGGTGACGGCGAGCCTGGTCTGCCGAACATCGCCCAGAGGCCAGCGACTCGCGATCGAGGCTCGGGTGCCATCGGCTTCTCCCTCTTCCTGATGAACGACGTGGTAGTCAGCGCCCAGCAGGTCGACGACCTGGTCGTAGTCCTCTGTCACGACCGACTCCTGGAAGGCGACGAGATCCGGGCGCAGGTCGCGTAACCCTGCGATCAGTACTTCCCTGCGCTTACTCCAGCAGCCGTGTCTGGCCCAGAGATTCAGCGTGGCGACGCGCATATGTCGGCGCTACCCGGTGGGCGGGCTGAAAGCCGGATCTGACCGGATGCTTTGTTCATGGCCCTCAGCCGATCGACACAGCCCGTGAACCTCCGCACTCAGATCCGGTGAGACCACTGCGGCCTGCCTGAACGGCATGGCCACCCGCTGCTTGAGCGGGCTCTCGTGCAGCGCCTCTCACGGGCAGCGCATGGCTCCCTCTTGTAGGTGAACGACTGTTGCATTACGCTCGTAGCGCTACAACCGTTCACATAAGGAGAAGTTCCCATGGAGAACCAGGTGAAGGCATTGGACCCGGTGTTCGCCGAGATGAGCGCCGCCACCGACTGTCTGCTCTCGGACGAGATCCCGGAGCTGACCACGCGCGAGAAGGTCCTGCTGTGCCTCACCGCCGACGTCTGCCAGCAGACCCTCGGCCTGCCCTTCCAGCAGCACGTGGCGAGGGCGGTCGACTGCGGCTTGTCGGCCGACGACCTGCGTGAGCTGCTCCGCTTCGTCGCCTACGACAGCGGCTACCCCGCCGCCCTGGCGGCGCTCGCCCGCCTGACGGACCTGGAGCGGGAGCACGCCCTGCCCGCCCCCACCGGCCAGGGCCACGAGGTGAACGCCAACGGCACGGGCAGCCCGCTCCCCGAGTCGATGCGGCAGGCCGTGGCCGCTCTCGACGTGCCGTTCGGCATCTACATGGACCTGCAGTCGCGGATGCGCGCCGACATGCGGCTGCTGTCGGTCCGTGAGCGCGCGTTCATCACGATGACCGTCGATGTGCTCTTCCAGACCTTGCAGGAGAGCTTCCGCGCCCACCTGACGCGCGCCCTGGGCGCCGGCGCCACACCGGAGGAGGTCCGCGCCGTCGTACGGTTCTCCGCGCAGTTCGGCATGACCAAGGCATGGCGTGCCATGCACGTGCTCGACGCCCTGCTCACCGAACTCGGCGCCACCCGGGTCTGACACGGGAGGGACGCGTCAGGATCTCCCAGCGCCAGGCGTCAGCGATGAAGCGGTGCCGACAGATCAGCGGCACACGGTTCTGCTCATCGCTGACCACTGCGCCGGCTCCCGGCGCGGTGCGGATGAGCCGGTGATCGAGATGTCTTCCGTCCGGAAGTTCCACATCGGCCACGCGTACATCGAGCCGGAAGCCGGCGTGCAGCGGTTCTTCCGAGTGGACCCGCCAGCGCATGCGGCTGCTCCCTTGGGGGTGCCGTCAAGCGACGTGGCATCAGTCGCCAAATAGGCCCTGAACTGGGAAATCAGCTCCTCGGTTCCGGCGCGGCCTGCGCCGTTGGCCGGTCGACGGTGAGGCGGCCCGTCGCGAGCTCGGGAACGTATTTGTAGATGGTCAGGCGGGCGATGGAGGAGGTGGAATTCTCCGGTCGATTGAGCAGGGCGCGGGTGTGCCGGATCTGCTCGGAGGTCATCGCCGACGGGGCGTCCCACGCGCCGGCCGCGGGCGCGGTCTTATCCGCCTTCGGTCGTGAACCGGACGGCCGGTCAGTCGCAGTGGAAGAGGGGGCTGTTGTAGAAGGCCCAGGAGTTGTTCCTGGCCTGGACGTTCGCCTGCACCTGGAGGCAGCGGTCCCTGCCGTTCACCGTGACGGGGCCGGCGTACTTGGCGAACTGTCCGCTGTCCTGGCCGACGTCGTAGAAGTCCCGGTGGCACTTGTTCACGCTCCAGCCCTTACCGCAGGCGTACAGCGAGAGGATCATGCCCTTCCGGGTGCCGTAGTCCACCGTGCGGTCGACCCGGGCGCAGTTCTTGCCCGTCGAGGAGTTGTAGTACAGCTTCAGGACGCCGTACGTGGTGTTGCCCTTCTTGATGGCGATGGTGGGGTACAGCAGCCTGCCGCTGCAGGATGCGGCGTCGGCGGGGGTGGCGGTGAGCGTGACGGGGGCGATGCCGGCGCCCAGCAGGGCGAGGGTGGCGACACCGATCTTGGCGAACTTCACAGGGATCTCCTCAAGGAGTGATCAATACGGTCAGGTCAGAACCGTAGGTTTCGGCCACCAATTGCAGATGTCCAGCAGGCAACGAGATGGCTAACGCGCCGGGAACTGCATGATCAATGGGGTGGCCCACCGGGACGCCTGAACCACCGGGCGGGCGGAGCCGTACGAGGCGCGTTCGACTCCACACCCCGCCGCGGTGTGCGGCGACGCGCCCGACGTGATCGAGCGATACCGGCTTGAACGCCGTGACGGTGAGTGGATCGAGAAGCGCGTGGGGACGATCGAGGAGCGCGACTTCACCGCCGTGTTCGCCCACGACGGAGAGGAGTCAGGAGCTCATGCACATTCCCCTGCTCCTTCACGGAAGCGGAACCGCCTTCCTGGTCAACGGGAGCGGAGTGACGCGATGAGCGCGGCGATGGCATCGAGGATGCGGTCGAGCCCGTGCTGGAAGCGCTCGTCGGGGGTGAGGTGGGCGGTGCGTGAGTCGAGCACTGACCGGCTGAACAGCGGGAAGGCGCCGGATTCGACGACCTGGCGCACGTACGGCCCGATGTAGTCGCGCTTCCAGCGCTCGGGGTCCAGCCCGGTGCGGCGGGCCTCTTCCAGCCAGCCGATCTCGCGGCGGACCGCGCTGTTGATGTAGTCGTTGAGCATGCCGACGAAGCCGGTGACGTCGTCGATGTCGAGTCCGATCCCGTCGAACGCGCCGAGGGCGAACTCGTGCGCGCGCAGCAGGCTGGGGCCCAGGGTGGGCCGGCTGGTGAGCAGCGCGATCAGCCAGGGATGACGTAGGCCCGCGGCGCGGATCTGCCGGGCCAGGAGCGTCAGGTCGCCTCGCCAGTCACCAGAGGGGCCGTCGGGAAGCTCGATCTCGCCCATCGCCAGGTCGATCATGAGGTCGAACAGGTCGTCGCGCCGGGGCACGTAGCGGTAGAGCGACATGGCGCCGGTGCCCAGCTCGCAGGCGATCCGCCGCATGGTCGCGGCCTCCACCCCCTCGGCGTCGGCGATCTGGACGGCCGTCCGGGTGACCTGCGCGCGGCTGTAGCCGGGGCGCCGTCCCGGTCCTGAGCGTTCTTGCCGCTCTGGCTGCATCCAGATGCTGGTCGGTTCCTCGTCGGCCACCTGTGCCCCTCTCCCTATTTGCGTACATGGTACCTGAATGGCTATGGTCCCATTTCGAGTACGTAGTACGCGAATGGAGGGAACGCGTGGATCCATCGCTTCGCACGGGCGTGATCGGCGTGCTGCTCGGCATGATCACAGCCCCGCTGGACGGCATGATGCTCGGGCCCGCGCTGCCGGCGATCGTGCGGGATCTCGGCGGCCTGGAGTACTTCTCCTGGGTGGCCACGGCCTACCTGATCTGCATGGCCGCCTCGACCCCGATCTGGGGGAAACTCGGCGACCTGTACGGCCGCAAGCCGGTCTACATGGCCTCGATCGTGCTCTTCCTGCTGGGATCGGTCCTGTCGGGGGTGGCGCAGGACATGATCCAGCTCGTCGGCTTCCGGATGGTGCAGGGGCTGGGCGCGGGGGGCCTGATGACCGGGGCTCTGGCGCTGATCGGCGAACTGGTGCCGCCCCGGCACAGCGGCAGGCTCATGGGGCTGTTCGGGACGATGATGCCGATCGCCTTCATCGCAGGGCCGTTGCTCGGCGGCCTGTTCGCCGAGCAACTGGGCTGGCGGTGGGCGTTCTTCGTCAATCTCCCCATCGGGGCGGTCGCTCTGCTGCTCATCGGCGCCGCCGTACGGCTGGAGCCGCGCCGGTTCAGAGCGCGGATCGACTACCTGGGGGCGCTGCTGCTGACGGTGGCGCTGGTGGCGCTGAGTCTGGTCGCCAGCTGGGGCGGCACCCGGTATGCCTGGGGTTCGACCCCGATTCTCGGGCTGTTGCTGATCGGGTCGGCGGCGCTGGTCGCCTTGGTGTTCGCAGAGCGGCGTGCGGCCGAACCGATCGTCCCGCTGCGGTTGTTCGCCGACCGCAACTTCACCCTTGCCCAGGTCATCCGCTTCCTGGGTGGTGTCGGCATGGTGGTCGCGGCCACCTTCCTGCCGCAGTACATGCAGCTGGTGCAGGGCGTCTCACCGGTCGCCAGCGGCATGCTGATCCTGCCCTCGATGCTGGGCATGGTCGCCGTGCTGATCGGCACCGGTCGGCTCATCAGCAGCACCGGCCGCTACCGGATCTACCCGATACTCGGCGGCGCCACCGTGACCGTCGGCATGCTCCTGCTGCTCGTGCTGCGGCCCGGTACCAACCTGGCACTCGCCTCCGGTCTCACGCTGATCGGCGGCCTGGGCGTGGGCCTGCTGATGCAGTCCACCACGATCATCACCATCAACAGCGCCGAGCCGCGCGACATGGGGGCGGCCAGCGGTTCGGTCACCCTCTGGCACACCATGGGCGCCTCGCTGGGCGTGGCCGCCCTCGGCGCCCTGTACACCGCCCGGCTGCAGGACACCCTCATCGACCGCCTCGGCGCAGCCGACGGCACCCGGATCGCCTCCGGCCAGCTGACCCCCGGCGCGCTCGCCCACCTTCCGGCCTCCACCCGGGAGGCGGTCCACCTCGCCGTCTCCAGCGGCATCCACGCCATGGCCCTCGGCGCGGCCGCGCTGGGCGTCCTCGCCTTCGCGCTGGCCTGGTTCGTCCGCGAGGTCCCCTTGCGTGACCGGACCCCGTCGGCCGAACCCGCCACCGCGGCCGCGTGAGGCAGGGACCCATGCCGCACAGCGTGAAAGCCCAGCTCGTGGTGGATGTCATCTGCGTGCACTCCTACCTCGGCTACACCCGCTTCGCCCGCGCCGCCGACCAGGTCAGGGCCGAGGGCATCGAGGTGGCGGTGGAGTTCCTGCCCTTCGAACTCGCTCCGGGCGCCTCCACCGAGGGGCAGCCGCTGCTCGCCGTCCTGGAACAGACCTTCGGCCCGCAAGCGGTCGACGGCGCGCTCGCCTTCGCCGAACGCGCGGCTCGCGAAGGCCTCCGGCTCGAGTACGGCAAGGCCATCGCCACCGGCACCTTCGAGGCGCACCGTCTCATCGCCGACGCCGCGCTCCAGAACAAGGGCGAGCCCATGGCGGAACGCCTCTTCCGCGCCCACTTCACCGACGGGCTGCACATCGGCGACCCCACCACGCTCGCCCACCTGGCCGCCGAGGTCGGCGTCGCCACCGGCAGCGACTCCGCCACGCTCGCCCGGCCGGCCGCCGAGGTCGGCGTCGCCACCGGCAGTGTGCCCTCTGCTGTCGTGCGCGCCCGGCTCGACCGAGTACGCCGCCTCGGTATCACCGGCGTGCCGGTCTTCCTCATCGAGGGCCTGCCCCCGTTCACCGGATCCCAGAGCGAGACCACACTGCTGGCGGCCCTGCGACAGGCCGCCGCCATGAAGGGAGAACACCCGTGACCGATGACCCGCTGCGGCTGGCCGTCATCGTCGGCAGCGTCCGTGACGGCCGCCTCGGCCCGACCGTGGCCACCTGGTTCGCCGGCCAGGCCACAGCGCGCCCTGACCTCGACGTGGACGTGATCGATCTGGCCGACGTGCCGATCGGGGCCGCGGCCCCGTCGATGTCCGTGCCGGAGCCGGTGCTTAAGGCCCTGGGGGCGCTGACTCCGCGGCTGGCGGCCGCCGACGCGTTCGTGGTGGTGACCCCCGAGTACAACCACAGCTACCCGGCCGCGCTGAAGAACGCCATCGACTGGCACAACCAGCAGTTCCATGCCAAGCCGGTGGCGTTCGTCTCCTACGGCGGCATCTCCGGGGGCCTGCGCGCGGTGGAGCACCTGCGTGCCGTCTTCGCCGAGCTGCACGCCGTCACCACCCGGGACACCGTCAGCTTCCACGGCGCCTGGGAGTGCTTCGACAGCGACGGGCAGCCGAAGGACCCCGTCGGACCGGCCGCGGCCGCCAAGACCCTTCTCGACCAAGTGACGTGGTGGGCGCGGATCCTGCGCGACGCCAAAGCCACCACCCCCTACACCGCATGACGAAAGGCGGGATCATGATGACATTGACCGGAAAGACGGCGTTGGTGACCGGCGCCAGCCGGGGCATCGGCCGCGCGATCGCCACCCGGCTGGCCCGCGAAGGCGCCCGCGTCGCCGTGCACTACGGCAGCAACCACGCCGCCGCCAAGGACACCGTCGCCATCATCGAAGCGGCAGGCGGACAGGCCTTCGCCATCCAGGCCGAGCTGGGCGCGCCGGGCGACGCCGAAACCCTGTGGGCCGGCTTCGACGCCCACGCCGACGGGCTGGACATCCTGGTCAACAACGCGGGCATCCTCGGAGGCCAGGCCGAGATCGACGGCGTCACCCGGCAAGGCTTCGAGCACCTGTTCGCGATCAACACCACCGCCCCGTTCTTCATCACCCAGCAAGCCCTGCCACGGCTGCGCGACGGAGGCCGGATCATCACCGTGGGCACCATGCTGACCCGAGGAGCGGCCATGCCCAGGGCGATCGACTACGCCATGTCCAAGGCGGCACTCGACGTCCTCACCACCGCCCTGGCCAAGCAGCTCGGGTCACGCGGCATCACGGTCAACATCGTGGCCCCCGGCGTCATCGACACCGACATGCACGAAGGGCGCCTGGTCGGCGAGGCCTTGGCCTGGCTGTCGTCGCAGACCCCCCTCGGGCGGCTGGGCACGCCGGAGGACGTGGCCGACACCGTCGCCTTCCTGGCCTCCGACGACAGCCGC
Organism: Nonomuraea sp. NPDC049400; assembly: GCF_044466425.1. Taxonomy (NCBI): domain Bacteria; kingdom Bacillati; phylum Actinomycetota; class Actinomycetes; order Streptosporangiales; family Streptosporangiaceae; genus Nonomuraea; species Nonomuraea sp. NPDC049400. The sequence continues at coordinate 23,926 of NZ_JBITMP010000012.1, read as the reverse complement.
TACATCACCGGGCACCGCCTCGACGTCTCGGGCGGGACAACCATGTAGCTCACGCTGGTGAAACCAGGGCAGACCGGCGCCATGTCGTATAAGCCATTTCGTCCGACAAAGGCGATCATCTTTCCGCGATGGGCCCCACGAGCATCGGGCGGCCGAGCATGTCCGGCGTGAACGGCACCCCGGTGACCTTCGCCGCCAGGGCGAAACCCCTTGGTACAGCGGTGTTGCAGTTGTCCTCCCATGCGGCTTCCCATGCGGCGTCGTCCTCCGGCTCGTCCAGCCCCATGCCCAGCTCCCGCATGAAGCCGTTGAGCCGGTCAGGTTGGGAGCCGTAACGCTCGTATGGGTGCCGTAGCGCGTAGCCGGTGACGATCGTGCCGTCGATCGCGTACTCGAAGCTGTGCTCGGCGGCGTAGTCGTGCCGGGTGACCGCCAGCGCCTCGCAGCCGCGCGACAGCTCGGTCACCACCTCGTGGAGTGTGACCATCCAGCCGTGGGGCTCGATGGCCACGCACCACTCGCCGGCCTGGAAGACGCCCACGTAGCCGCCGCCGTCCCCGCCGTCCGTCTCGTTGACGAACTCCTCGGCCTTGTCGTTGAGTCCGTCGAAGTCCGATGCCTGGCCGGAGTCCTCGCCGCGGCTGAAGCGGCGCACCACCTCCGCCGGGTCGAGTCCGCGGAAGAAGGCCACGCTGAAGATCACGTCCAGTGGACCGCCGCCCTCGTCCTCGGACACGTTGAGCCACTGGAACGGGGCTAAGGGATCGGTTGTCGTCATGCGGCCATGGTGGCGGGCCGTACCGACAATCCGAGATCGGCCACCACCCCAAGCGGTCGATTGGCAAGGCCCCGCTCCGCTTCGGACACGCGTGACCGCGCCCACCGCGCGGGAGTGCTCCGCACCGACGTGACCACTTTGGACATCTCCCTGTTCAGGGCCAGTTCGACCGTTCGTTTCAAACCGCGTCCTGGCAGCGCTATCAGGCTCAGGGGCTCTCAGCGGACATGGCACACTCCCCGAAACTGCCTGGTCTTCTACAACTGCTCTACGACCACTCCCAGGCTGGTCAGGGTGTGACGGGCGGACGAGTGATTGTCTGCGGGTCGGCCATGTCCGTGATGAACGAACTGCTCTCCGGTACGAAGCCACTGCGTGGGCGGGCGGCGATCGATCTCCGGCTCCATCCGTTCGATCTGGCCACCACGGCACGGCATTGGGGAATCGAGGATCCGGCAGCGGCATTGCGAGTGCACGCGATTCTCGGCGGCGCTCCCGGCTATCGCAATCTGTCCAATGTGAGCCCTCCGCAGACCTCCGAGGAAGTGGATGCCTGGGTTACCGCGACCGTGCTGGACCCGCGACAGGCGCTCTTCTCTGGAAGTGAAGCGGAGTATCTGCTGCGGGAGGATCCCAAATTCACCGGCAGCGCGTTGCACTACGCGATCATCAATGCGGTCGCTAATGGGGCCACCAGTCCGGCGAAGATCGGCGGATTGCTGGAGCAGCCACGCTCGTCCCTGGCACGGCCGATCGACGCGCTGGTGGCCGCGGGATATCTGCGGTACGAGACTGACCCGCTATGGGAAAGGCGTCCGGTCATCACGGTTGCCGATCCCATCGTCCGATTCCACAACCTGATCACTGTGCCGCAGCGCGATCTCGTCGAGACCGGACAGTCGGCGGAGGCATGGCAGCGCTCGCGGCCTACGTTTGTCGCTCGCATTCTGGGGCCGCATTTCGAGAGTTGCGGCCGAGCATGGCTCCGGGGGCAGGCCGATCCGGCTCTGCGGGGAAATGCCGGTCTGGTGACGGGAACCGTCGTCAACGACAGGAAGGGGCAGGCCAAGCATGAGATCGACGTCATTGCGCTGGACAAGCGGTCAGGGAGGGCGACTATCAGCCTCATCGGCGAGGCGAAGGCGACGGTCACCCAACGGAGCATGGGGGATCTCGACCGGCTGGACCGGCTCAAAGAGGTGCTGACAGAACATGGGCATGACACCGCGTCGACGCTCTTGGCTCTTTTCGCGATGGAGGGTTTCCAGCCGGATCTCGTCGGTACGGCACGTCGCAGGGGAGATGTTCTGCTGGTCGATCTGCCTGCCCTGCTCGACCTCGGCGACCCTGTGGTCGTTCCGCGCTGACCTTGGCCTTCGACGTCGGAGAGACCATCGTCCGCGACGACCGCTGCTGCAACTGAGCGGGGTTTATTGAATGGATCCGCTTTTCTTCCCACTTGTACAGTGACCCGGGCCGAAGGCTCGTCAGGGGAGGGAATCATGCGCGTGCACTACCCGCGCACCCCTCACCTGCCCTGGTCACCCGGCGCGACCCCGGACGACGTGCGCGCGGGCGACCTGTCCGGGCTGCGGGGGCAGGAGGTCGTGGTCACCGAGAAGCTCGACGGGGAGAACACCACTCTTTACTCCGACGGGATGCACGCCCGGTCACTGGACTCGGCCCACCATCCCTCCCGGGCGTGGGTCAAGGGCTTGCAGGGGCGGATCGGGCCGAGGCTCCCGGCGGGGTGGCGGCTGTGCGGGGAGAACGTGTACGCCCGGCACTCCATCGCCTACCAGGAGCTGGACAGCTGGTTCTACGGGTTCTCGGTCTGGGACGGCGATCGGTGCCTGGACTGGGACCGCACGGTCGCCTTTCTGCGAGGGCTGGGGATTCCGGCGCCGCAGGTGCTGTGGCGCGGCGTCTTCGACGAGCGGGCGCTGCGAGGGTTGCGGCTGGACACGGAGCGGCAGGAAGGCTACGTGGTGCGGGCCGTCGACGGGTTCGCGCGGGAGGAGTTCGCGGGGAGGGTGGCCAAGTGGGTGCGGCCGCGGCACGTACGGACCGGCACGCACTGGATGCACGCCACCGTCGTGCCGAACGGTCTGGGCCCGGCCGCGGCGCTGTGGTCGGTGCGCTCGGGCGCTGATCCCGACGTGACCGCCCTGCTGGCCGCCGTAGGCATCCCCGTCGAGGACCCTGCTCTGGGCAGGGTGGCGGATCCCGCCAGCGCCGAAGCCGGGGATGTTGTCCCTGAGGATCTTGCCAGGGTCGCGGCGGCGGTGGCGGGCCGGCTCGATGTGATCGGGCGGCATGGGGATGCCCGGCTGGCGGGCGTGCTGGCCGCCGCGCTGCATTCCACGCCGCGGGCCTGGCTGGCGGCCCGGCTGGTGGGGCCGCTGGGCATGCGGCTGGCGCGGCAGGTCGCGGACCTGGCCGGGCTGCACGTCGCCCTCCACCGGCCGTACCCGGACGAGGAGCGGCGTGCCGGACTGGCGCACATGGCGTTCGCCGCCGACCTGGGCGTGCTGCACGCCGTCGCGGCGGCCGTGCTGACCGGGCGCGCTGACGGCGCCGCCGGCCAGGCACGCGAGCAGGTCGAATGGTCGGCCCTGCACGCCGAGGACGCCGGGCTGCTCGGGCCGGCGCCGCTGGAGTCCTTGCGGGCCGGCCTGCGCGAAGCCCTGTCCGGGCTCGGCGCCGAGGCGGCCGACCGGTGCTGGGCGGAGGCGCGCGACGCCTGGGCCAGGGGGCGGGTGGCCACGGCCGAGGAGGCCGTGTCGGCGACCTGGCGGTGGCGGTCCGGGCGGTTCCCCCGGCTGGTGCATCTCGTCGGGCCGTCGGGCAGCGGGAAGAGCACCTTCGCGGCGGGGCTGCCGGGGATCGACGCGTACCTCTCGCTGGACGACCTGCGCCAGGCCAGGGGCTCGCGGGCGGACCAGCGGGACAACCAGGAGGTGCTCGGCGAGGGCCTGGACCGGCTCGACGCCGCGCTGGCCGCCGGCGGCAGCGTGGTGTGGGACGCCACCTCGCTCAACAAACACCAGCGCTCCCTGGTCCACGCTGTGGCGCGCCGCCGCGACGCGCTGACGACGCACGCGGTCGTGCTGGCGGAGGAGGACGAACTCCACCGCCGCAACGCCCGCCGCGCCCATCCGGTGCCGTCGCACGTGCTCGCCGCGCAGGTGCGCCGGTTCGTACCGCCCTATCCCGGCCAGGCCCATCGCACCTGGTACGTCGGGGCATCGGGAACGGTCGAGGATGCGGACGGCGCCCTGGACGGGGAGCAGACGTGATGCGTACCAGCGAGGAGATCTACCACCGGGTCCGCTGGGACCCGCGGTTCGACCAGTCCCGGTTCGTCCTGGGAGTCGGCCAGCGGGACGCGGCCCCCAAGCGTGTCCCGCTGCCCGCTTTCACGCCGGGCGGCGACATCCCCTGGCACCGGGTGCTGTTCGTCGAAGCGGACGGCGAGCTGGTCTGGGACCGCGCCACAGGCGTGGACCTCATCGACAGCTGCGAGGCCGGCCGGGCACGGGACCCACGCCGCCTGCGACCGCCGTTCTTCACGGCCAGGACCCCGCACGCCTGGGACCCCGCCGGCGGATGGCTGCCCGTCTCGGGGCGCGAGCACTCCGGACACAGGCCCCCCACGGCCACCCCGCGCGTGCTGACGTGGAACACGCTGTGGGACCGCTACGACAGCGACCGCATCGACACCGCCCAGCGCCGCCCGCTGCTCTTGACGGCCCTGGAGGAGGCTGACGCGGACGTCATCGCACTGCAGGAGGCGGAGCCCGCGCTGCTGTCGATGCTGATGGCCGCCCCCTGGGTACGCGCCCACTACACCATCGGCACCGACCCGAACGGCTCGGACGTCGACGACAGCGGCCTGCTGTTGCTCAGCCGACTGCCCGTACGGGAGGCGGCACGGCACGAGCTCGGCCCGCACAAGGCGGTGGCCGCCATCACCGTGGACACCGCCATCGGCGCTCTCGTCGTCGCCGTCACTCACTTGACCAGCGACCATTCCAGCGACGGGGAGGCCAGGCGGCGGGCCGAGCTGGCCCGGATCGCCGAAGGGCTGGCCGGCGTGGACGGCGACCTGATCCTGCTGGGCGACTTCAACGACGGCACGGACACCCCCGCGTCCGCGCTCGCCCTCCGCGACGCCTGGACGGAGGCGCACGGACCCGACCAGACCCCCACATTCGACCCGGACGCCAACCCGCTGGCGGCGATCTCCTCGCGGTCCGGTCGCGCCGCGCGCCTGGATCGGGTCCTGCTCCGTGGACGGCCCCGGGTCATCTCGGCGACCCTGCACGGCGACACACCCACTCCCGAGGGGCTGTACGTCTCCGACCACTACAGGGTCGAGGCGGTCCTTGACGTCACCGGTGGCGACCGCGACGACGTGCTCGACGTGTCGCCGACGGCCCGTACGGCGGTGGCATGGATACCGCCGCGGGACCTGTGGCCGCCGATCCAGGACGTCCGCCGCAAGCACGATCCGCAGCACGACCGCTGGCCGCCGCACGTCAACCTGCTCTTCGGCTTCGTGCCCGAGTCGGAGTTCGAGGCGGCGGCGCCGTTGCTGGCAGCGGCGAGCGCCGAGGTCGAGCCCTTCACAGCCCGGCTGGAAGGGGTGCGTGCCTTCCGGCATCGCGACGACGCGACCGTCTGGCTCGACCCCGCCGCCGACGGTTCGGAGCCCTGGGCTCGGTTACGAAATGCGCTGGAACGGCGCTTCCCCCGCTGCAAGGGACGGCTGGAAGGCTTCACCCCGCACCTGACGCTCGGCCGCACCGAAGATCCGGAGCGTCTCACCACGATTCGCCTGGACGGGATGACGGCGCAGGTCGGGGAGCTGGTGCTGCTGTCCCGTCGCGCCGACGAGCCCATGCGCCCGCGAGCGCTGATCACCCTGGGAACGGGGGAGCTCCGCTGGCTGCCCGAGGCTGCGGCCGGCGAGACAAGCCGGCCGGATCGGGAGGCTGGGCAGGTGGAGCGGCAGCTGCGGGAGGTGCTGCAGCCGGGGATCGTGTACGTCGCCGGATCCCGGCGCATGGGATGCGAGCTCCAGGAAGCGGACCTGGACCTGGTGGCGGCGCTGCCCGGCGAAACGGACATGGCCGAGGTCGAAGCCCGGATACGGGCGGCGCTGCCCGCCGCCGCCCGGCTGCGCCAGGTGATCGGCGCCCGGGTGCCGGGCCTGCGGTTCCGCGTGGCCGGCCTGGACGTGGATCTGACCGTGGTCTCCACCGGAGCGCTCCCCTCCGAGCAGGCGCTGGCCCGCCGAGCCGAGATGGGTCCGGCGGCCGCGCTCGCCATGAGCGCGGTCAGCGACGCGGACACGATCCGCGCCTTCGTCGGCCATGACCACGCCCGCTTCGCCCACCTTGCCCGGCAGGTGAAGGCGTGGGCGCGGGCACGCGGCCTGGACTCGGCCCCGTTCGGCGGACTTCCCGGCCTGGCCTGGACGGTCATGGCCGCGCACACCGTACGCGAGGGCGGCGACCGCCCCGCCGACGACCTGCCCGGCCTCTTCTTCAGCACGTGGGCCGCCTGGAACTGGCGAGACCCGATCGCCCTCACCCCCGTCACCGCCCCGCAGGAACCGGCCCCGATCACGGTGATGACCCCCAGCGATCCCATACGCAACTGCGCCCGCCAGGTCACCCCCGGCGGCCTCGAGCTGATCGCTCAAGAGCTCTATGAGGCATGGGAGCTCACGGAGAAGGGCCGCTCAGCGGAACTCCTCGCCCCTCCGCCCCTCCACCGCCGTCACGCGGCCTGGGCGGTGCTGACCGTAAGCGCCGACCGCGCCGAGGAGCTTGACGCGACGCTCGGCCGGGTGCGGGGGCGGATGCTGGAGCTGCTCGCCGCCCTGGAAGAGAGCGGAGTGCCGGACGCCCACGCCTGGCCGCGCGCGTTCGAGACCGGACCTCGATCAGCGCGATACGCCATAGGCCTGGGCCACACGCCCCCGCAGGCCGCGCAGCTCGCCGAGATCACCAGCCGGTGGGCCAGGGGCCTGCCCGGGGTCAGGGTGCAGCGGGCCGAGCGCGGCGCCGTACCCACCTTGACCTGACGAGCTCGTTCGGGGTCGATCAGGAGCTGGGCCATGACGCCGGCCAGGAGCGCCTGGTCCGCGGCCGCCGAGCACCTGGGCCAGCTGCTCGGCCCATTCCTGCGAAGCCTGTGCCAGGACCTCATTGAGCAGCGCCTCCTTGGAGCCGAAGTGGTAGCCGACGGCCGCCATGCTGGCCCCTCCGGCGAGGTCGCAGCCTACCGGGATAATCAGACGAACGTATTAGGCGTACGCCTTAATCAAGCGTCTTGCGCATATGCCTAAGTCGGTTGTACAGTTCTCGACGCGGAAAGATCACTGATGTGAGGGAGCTGGACAGATGACCGGCATGGGCAAGCACGCAGCAGGACTGACCGCCATGGCCGTGGCAGGGGCGATCATGGCCCCCTCGGCGGCGGCCGCGGACAGCGAGGCACTGGTCCAAACCGACCGGGGACCGGTGCGTGGCATCCTCGCCGAGGACTACCGCTCGTTCCTCGGCATCCCGTACGCCGCCCCGCCGGTGGGCGAGCTGCGCTGGCGGGCGCCCCGCCCGGCCGCGGCCTGGACCCAGCCGCGCCAGGCCACCACCCCCGGCCCGATGTGCGCGCAGACCGGCGACCACCTGGGCGGCGACAGCACCAGCGAGGACTGCCTGTACCTGAACGTGACCACCCCCCGTCTCAAGCAGGGCCGCAAGCTGCCGGTGATGGTGTGGCTGCACGGCGGCAGCTTCAAGGACGGCGCCGGCCACCTGTACGACGCCCGGCGCCTGGCCGATCGAGGGAAAGTGATCGTGGTGACCGTCAACTACCGGCTCGGCGCCTTCGGCTTCCTGGCTCACCCGGCCCTGCACGACGCCGACGGCCTGTCCGGCAACTACGGGCTGGCCGACCAGCAGGCCGCCCTGGGCTGGGTCCGGCGCAACGCGGCCGCCTTCGGTGGCGACCCGCACAACGTCACGCTGTTCGGCGAGTCCTCCGGAGCCATCGCCGCCTGCGCCCACCTGGCAGCCCCCCGATCGGCCGGGCTCTTCCACCGCGCGATCCTGCAGAGCGCCCCCTGCACCGCCCCGTGGTCGCCCTCCCTGGCCATGGGCAACAACCCCCGCCCGCGCACGCAGGCCGAACGCGACGGCCGAGCCCTGGCCAAGCGGCTGGGCCTCGGCGAGTCACCGACCGCCCGGCAACTGCGCGCGATCCCGGCAGAGAAGCTGCTGCAGGCCGCCTCCGATCCGGCCCAGCCCGGCTTCGGCCCGGTCGTTGGCGGCACGTTCCTCCCGCTGGACCCGGCCCGCGCCATCACCACCGGCCGCTTCCACAAGGTGCCGGTGCTGTACGGCATCAACCGCCACGAGCAGCGCATGCACGTCTGGGGCCTGGAGATGGCCAAATACCAGGGCCCGATCCCGGCCGACCGCTACGACGAGGAGGTCCGCGCCGCCTTCGGCGCCAACGCCGGCAAGGTCCTTGCCCGCTACCCCCTCTCCGCCTACGCCTCGCCCAGCCAGGCTCTGGCCACCGCCCTGACCGACGCCCAATACGCCCGCCCCGCCCTCGACACCGGCAAGGCGCTCACACCCCGGGTCCCGACCTACGCCTTCGAGTTCGCCGACGCCGACGCCCCGTGGTTCGCCGCCTTCCCCAAGCCGTACGACATGGGCGCCTACCACGCAGCCGAACTGCCCTACCTGTTCGACGTCGGCTACAACCAGCCCCTCACCGACCGGCAGCGCCACCTGGCCGACCACATGATCGGCTACTGGACCCGCTTCGCCCGCACCGGCGACCCCAACGGCTCGGGCGCGCCTGCCTGGCATCCCTTCACCGCGGCACACCCCCATGTCCAGTCCCTGGCCCCCGGCGATCGCGGCATCAAGCCCGCCGACTTCGCCCGCGACCACCACTACGACTTCTGGACCTCACTGAACGGCTGACACGACAGCGACCTCCCGGCCGGGGCTCTCATCGGAAACTCCCCGTTCGATAAAATGGATGGGATTTCCTTACCTGGTCACGCCACACTGATCAAGAACCAGTGAGGAGATTCATCCCATGCCTAACCAGCCCGCACCGAACCTGCTGTCGTGGGCCAGCGAGATCGACGAAGGCGCGATCATGCAGGCCGCTCGCACCGCACGCCTGCCGTTCGTCTCCGGCCACGTCGCTCTCATGCCCGACGCGCACGTCGGCATCGGTGCGACGGTCGGCTCGGTGATCCCCACCGAGAACGCGATCATCCCCGCCGCCGTCGGCGTGGACATCGGTTGCGGCATGGTGGCCACCGAGACCTCGCTCACGGCCGCGGACCTGCCCGAGACGCTCGCCGCTCTGATGCCGATGGTGGAGCACCGCATTCCCGCCGGCGTCGGCAAGGGGCACGATGACCCGTCCATCGACCTCGCACTCAGCGACCTCGGGCTGCCGCACACACACCTCGACCCGAAGCAGACCAGGAAGGTCGCCGAACAGTTCGGCACCCTCGGGTCCGGCAACCACTTCGTCGAGGTCTGCCTCGACGAGCGGGACCACGTCTGGACCGTGCTGCACTCGGGGTCGCGCGGCATCGGCAACCAGCTCGCCCAGATGCACATCACGGGCGCGAAGAAGCTGATGAAGCAGCAGGCCGTCGGCCTGGAGGACCCGGACCTGGCCTACCTCGTGCAGAGCACGCCGGAGTTCACCGCGTACATCGAGGACATGCTGTGGGCGCAGCACTACGCCATGGCCTCGCGTGCCCGGATGGATAAGGTCCTCATCAACGCCCTGTTCCGGGTCGTCGGCAAGGGGCAGCGGGTGCGTACGATCAATTGCTTTGCTGGCGAAACTGGGGTGATGACGAGCGAGGGCGTGCGGCCCATAGCTGAACTGGCCGGTGGCGTCCATGAGCTGCTCAGTACCGATGGCGAATGGGTCAAGGCTCCGGTCCAATCCTTCGGTCATCAGAAGCTCATGCGCGTCCGGTTGTCGCGGAACGGTGTCGAGAAGGTCATCTACGCCACCCCCGAACATCGGTGGCTCCTTCGGACACATAGCAGCGGCGGCACGCGGTACTGGGGGAAGCGGCCCGCCGAGTTGACAACGGCCCAGCTGAAGCGAGGCGACCGTCTCGCTTGGACCTTCGCCAAGAGGCCAGATGGTATGAGCGTGGACCGGAGAGGTGCCGCCCGGGGTTTCGTCTTCGGCGACGGATCGGTCACATCGCCCAACAGGTCCCGTGCGATCTTCTGCGGTGAGAAAGATCTCCACCTGCTGGATCTCTTCGAGGGCATCGGCAAGCCGCTGCGGACGTACGACAACATGAAGATGATCGGCGGTTTGCCTGTTGATTGGAAGACGAGCACGCCATCCCTCGACAGCCCACGTTCCTACCTGTACGGCTGGGTGGCTGGATACTTCGCCGCCGACGGCGACGTCGGTAAGACTGGCCGACCCACTCTTGTGTCTGCATCCCGCGAGCACCTGGAGCAGGTTCGGGTGATCTGCAACCTGATCGGCGTCGGTACTTACGGGATTCGCGAGCGCAAGCGTATCGGCTATGGAACTGAGCCGACCTCGCTCTATCTGCTTGGGCTGATGCGCGGGGACCTCGACCCGTCGTTCTTCCTCATCCCGGAACATCGGGAGCGATTCGAGGCGGGTCGTGGTGCGGTAGAACGGCGAGGCTGGACCGTATCTGCGGTTGAGGAGACCGACCGAGTCGAGGAGGTGTTCTGCGCCGTGGTTGACGGCACCCACGCCTTCGCGCTGGAGGACAACATCCTTACCCGGAATTGTCACCATAATTTCACCCAGCAGGAGACCCACTACGGGAAGAGCCTGTGGATCACCCGTAAGGGCGCCATCAAGGCCGACACCGGTGACGAGGGCGTGATCCCGGGCTCGATGGGCACCCGGTCGTACATCGTGCGCGGTCGCGGCAACCCCGAGTCGTACAACTCCTGCGCGCACGGCGCGGGGCGGCGCATGTCGCGTACAAAGGCGAAGAAGGAGCTGTCGGTGGCCTCGCTGACTCAGGCGATGAGCGGCCGCACCTGGAACGCGAACCGGGCCGCCGCGCTGGTCGATGAGCACCCGGAGGCGTACAAGCCCATCGACCAGGTGATGGCGGACCAGGAGGATCTGGTGGAGGTGCAGCACACGCTGCGCCAGATCTTCAACTACAAGGGATAGCTCACACGCTCGATTCGATCAGCTCCAGCGTGCGGGAGTGGAGCCGTTCCGCGGCGGCGGGGGCGAACGCCGGGTGGTCCACGCTGATCCGGCGTTCGCGCAGGAAGGCGCTGAGCGGCTCGGCGGGCGGGGCGTCGATCAGGGCGACGATCGGTTTGATGCCCTCCTCGACCGGCAGCCCGTGCCTCTTGAGTCTCGCCACGTGCGCGGCGGTCGCCCGGTCGTACTCGCCGGCCAGGCTCGTCGACACGCCGCCGGGGTGCATGAGGACGTATCGGGTACGGTCGCCGTGCCGCGCGGCGAAGGCCACGCCCAGCAGGTCGTTCGCCTTTCCGGCCTGGAACTGGGCGGCCACGCCGTCGTACCCGCGTTCGAGCATGAGGTCGTCCCAGCGGATGAGCTCGGTCGGCTGTCCCGGGCCTGACACGTTCACGATGAGGCGGGGCGCGGTGAGGCCGTAGCTGAGCAGGAAGCGGCTCAGGTAGTCCAGCGCGAACGTGCCCTCCACCCCCTCGGCCGTCACGAACCGGTGCGTACGGAAGAAGCGCGCGCACAGCACGAGCGCGTCCACCACCGGGAACCTGGCGTTGACCTCCTCGATCACCCGCCGGTTCGCGCTGATCAGGCTCAGGTCCGCGGGGATGAACGTCGCTCCGGGGACGGCTCTGGACTTGTCGCGCCCGATGACGGCCACGGCGTCGCCGCGTTCGAGGTAGGTGCGGGCGAGCGCCCGCCCCATGCCGTCCGTGCCGCCGCTGATCACCAGTGTCTTCATGCGGTCCTCGCCAGCTCTTCTTCCGGTACGGCGTGCGTACGCGGGTTGCCCGGCAGGAGCGGGACGGCGGCCAGGATGATCACGATCACGGCCACGACGAGCCAGAAGATGCCGTGGAAGCCGGTCATCACGTCTCCGGCGGTCTGGAGGATGAGCGTGACGGCGGCGACGCCGAGCGCCGCGCCGAGCTGGTTGAGCATGTAGAGCACCGAGCTGCCCTGCGCCACCATGGAGGGCGGCAGCGCCCGGTACAGGGAGCCCATCGTGGGCGCGCTGAAGCACCCGCTGCCCAGCCCGATCGTGAAGGCCGCGAGCACCGGCCAGACCTCCGGGGTGTTCGCGTCGATCCCGGTGAAGGCGAGCGCGCTGAGCACGGCCACGATCGCGCCGCCGGTGGCGAGGCCGCGGGCGCCGACGCGGTCCGACAGCCGGCCGGCCAGCGGCATGGCGACCGCCCCGCCGAGCCCGATCGGCGCCATCAGCAGCCCTGCGGCGAGCACGCCGTGCCCGTGTGCCTGCTGGTAGTACAGGGGCAGGGCGAACAGGGCGGCGAAGAGCGCCAGCCCGCCGAGTCCCATGATCGTGACGCTCGCGCTGAAGCCCCGGCTGGTGAACAGCCGCAGGTCGATCAGGGGCGGAGTGCGGCCGTCAGAACGGCCGCGCAGTGCGTGGACGGCGTAGGCGAGCAGCAGCACCACGCCGGCGCCCAGCGGGAGCAGCGCCTGCCAGGCGGTGAGCGCGTCCTGCTCGGCCGTCTGCGACAGCGCGAGGACGACGGCCGCGAACCCCGGCCCGAGCAGCGCCAGCCCCAGCACGTCCAGGGGGGCGAGGGCCGGGCCCTCGCTCTCGGCGTCGGCGGGGATCGCACGCAGGGCCAGCAGCAGCGCCACGAGGCCGACGGGCACGCTGAGCAGGAACATCCACCGCCACGAGAGGCCGGACAGCACCGCGCCGCCCGCGATCGGCCCGAGCACCGGGCCGAGCGACAGGACCACGCCCATCAGTCCCATCACGCGCCCGGCCCGGCGCGGCCCGGCGGCGCGGGCCAGCAGGATCAGTACGAGAGGGTCCAGCAGCCCGGCCCCGAACCCTTGCAGCACCCGGAACACGATCAGTGCGCCGACGTTCCAGGCCAGCCCGGCCCCGAGCGCCCCGGCGAGGAACAGCGCCAGTCCCGCCAGCCACAGCCGCTTGCCGCCGAACCGGTCGACGGCCCAGGTGGTGAACGGGATGGTGGCGGTCACGGCCAGCAGGAACCCGGTGGACGTCCAGCCGACCGTGCTGAGCGAGGTGTCGAAGGCCCCGGCCAGGGTGTCGACGGCGACGGCGGCCATCGTGCTGTTGAGGATGCCCAGCAGCCCGCCGAGCAGGATCACGCCGATGATCCCCAGCAGGCGTGGGTCCAGACGATCATCATCATTTGAACTCATGGGTTCAACGTAGTTATCTCATGCGTTCGCATGCAACCGATGCGTCCATGAAGTTGAACCGGAAAGTACAATCTGGAGGCATGGCCACCATCTCGCGGGGACGCATCGACAAGCGGCAGGCGATCCTGGAGGGAGCGTTCACCGTTTTCGCCCGCCTGGGCTACGCGCAGGCGTGCGTGCAGGACATCGCGGACGAGGCGGGCGTGGCCAAGCCGACGGTGTACAACCACATGACGGACAAGGCCACCCTGTTCAGGAACGCCATGGAGGCCGCCGCGCAGACCGCGCTCAACGAGCGCCTGGCGGCCCTGGAGCCGCTGGCCGATCCCGGCGACGACCTGCGCGCCACGCTGGACGGCGTCGCCGACGAGCTGCTCCGGCTGCACACCGACGAGCGCTCGTGCGCGCTGCGCCGCCTGCTCTACTCGGAGGTCATCCGCTTCCCCGACGTGCTCGGCATCGTCAAGGAGCGCGGTCCCCACCGCCTCAACCAGGCCCTGGCCGACCGCCTGGCCCGGCTCGCGCTCGCCGGGCGCCTGCGGGCCGGCGATCCCGACGTGGCGGCCGAGCAGTTCATGGCGCTGCTCATCGGCCCGCTCGAGGCCCGTTCCCAGATGGGCACCCGTACGATCCCCGCCGGCGAGCTGCGGGACGTGGCGCGCGCCGCCGTGCAGACCTTCATGAGAGCCTGGGGCACGGACTGATCACGCTCGCGACGTGTCCCGCCAGGTCTCCTAGGGCTTGGCGTCGGTCCAGCCCGCCTCGATCAGCGCGTCGGAGTTCCAGACCGTGCCCGGCTCGAGGCCGGCCTGGAAGCCGCCCGGCTCCACCACGACGTGCTCATTCGCCAGCGCGCGCCCAGTCGCCTCATCGAAGATCAGCCGATTCTCCGACACGCCGCCGCCCTGCGTGCGGTCCTTGATCGCCACCGCCGTGCCCCGGCGTCCCTGCGCGTCCGTGACGTTCTCGACGACCTGCACGTCATCGAGCTCGGCCAGCATCCGGAACGCTGCTCCGCGCACCTCGGGCGTCACCGGCATGTCCATGATCAACCCCGTGCTGACCACGAACAGCCACCCGTCGCCCGACTTCGGCACGTCGGTGTCCTGGCCCTTCCAGGACAGCAGCCGCTTCTTGAGCCCGTCCGGGTCGGCGGGCAGCTCGCGCAGGTCTTTCATGGTGACGTTGCGGCCCAGCCAGAACACCTTGTCGCCGTCCACCAGGGGGGTGTGACCGGTCATGGCCCGTCGCGGCGACGTTTGCAGGACCATGGGCCGGCTCTTCCCGGGGACCGTGACCTCGATCGCGGTGGGGGACCCGGCCCGCTCCCACGCCTGCCGGTCCTCCTCGCTGGCCGGGCGCGCCCCGAGTGACTGCATGCGACCCCACTGCTCCTGGTCCTCGCCGGTGGCGCTGGGCGTCCAGCCCTCGTCCCGTCGCTGGTCCAGGACCCGGTAACCGCCCTTGGCGGCGGTGAACAGGGTCCGGTGCACCGACACGGTGTGCCAGTATTCGCCCTTGCCCTCCGGTTGCCGGTCCGCCTTCGCGGCGGCGGCCAGCAGCACGTCCCGGGCCGACAACGTCACCTTCTGGGTGCTCGGCACGCTCGCGGGGCTGCCGGCGGGCGGGCGCGGCGTCGGCGCCGCGCCGTTCATGGAGAGGACCACGGCCGCCGCCGTCACAGCTGCCGCGGCGCCGGCCAGCCCCAGCCCCCACGCGGGCCGCGCGACCCCGCGCCTGCGCCGCGCCGGCCTGGGGATCGACATGGCGCGGGACAGCTCGGCGGCCCTGGTCCGCGGGTCGACGGGCCGGTCGTCGTCGAGGTGGGCGGGCCTGGCGGCCCTGAGCTCGTCGATGGGGTTCATGACCACTCCTCGCTGAGGTTCCGCACGTGGGGCAGGGACGACGCTTCCGGCCTGGGCGTGGCCCTGGCCTCCATGGCCTGCTTGAGCCGTTTGCGCGCCCGGTGCAGCCGTACGCGGAACGCCGCCGACGAGCAGCCGGCGACCCGCGCACCCTCCTTCGGCGACAGCCCGTGCCAGGCGACCAGGACGAGAATCTCCCGATCGTCCTCCGCCAGGGTGGCCAGGGCACGCAGCACGCCCAGCCGCTCGGTCACCTGATCGGCCACGTCGCCCTCGGTCCAGGCCCGCAGCTCGGCCGCGACCGCCTCCCGGCGTACCTCGGCGCGTACGTTGTCGCGCAGCACGTTCCTGGCGACGCCCAGCAACCACGGCAGTGCCGGCTCGGGCACGTCGTCCAGCCGCCGCCAGGCGATCGCGAACGTCTCGCTCACCACCTCGTCCGCCACCTGCCGCCCGGCGCGACTGACCACGTAGGCCCACACGCGTTGCCGGCATTCGTCGTACATGCCGGTGAACCGGTGCGCATCATCCGTCACCGCCCAGCCCCTTCGTTCGGGATGCGTTCTTCTGACACCACGAAGTGGTCAGAACCCTCCCGTTGTTACACCTCTCGGTCGAAATTTCCGCAGGGGCTGGCGAAAAGCGCTGGTCACACGCCGAACGGCGCCCCCTTGTCCAGGAGGCGCCGTTCGTACTCGGGGCTACCTGACCCAGAGGTAGTACCAGCCGGTGGCGTTCTTTTCGCACTTGTATTCGTCCCAGCCCTCACGCTGGTACGACTGGCCCATGTCGATGCACTTGCTGCGACTGGTGTACTCGCCGATGTACGTCCAGCCGGCGGCCTGAGCCGGGGCGGCGATGCCGATGGCGGCCAGCGCTGCGATACCCGCTGCGACGATGCCTGCACGAACGCGCATGCGTGATCTACCTTTCTCCCGGGGGGCGTTTCTTGATCCACGATCAATGTTGGGACCATATAAGGGCCATAGAGCAGCTATACAGCGAGAATGCGGGTGGATATGGAGGTCGGTGAGCTGCTGGGGTCCGGGCGTACAGCGGACGTATACGCGATCGACGGCGAGCGGGTGTTACGGCGCTACCGGGTGGGCCTCGACGCGCGGCGGGAGGCGGAGGTCATCGCGTACGTGGCCGCGCACGGCTACCCGGTGCCCGAGCTGTATCCGGGCACGGAGCAGGCCACCGACCTGGTGATGGGGCGGTTGACCGGGCCGACGATGTTGCGGGCGGTGCTCGACGGGGGGATCACGCCCGAGGAGGTGGGCGAGGTTCTCGCGCGGCTGCTGCTGCGGTTGCACGAGATCCCGGCTCGGGTGTCCGAGGGGCCCGATGATCGGGTGCTCCATCTCGATCTGCATCCGGACAACGTCATGCTGACGCCCCTAGGGCCCGTGGTGATCGACTGGGGCAACAGCCGGGAAGGGCCGCCGGGGTTGGACTGCGCCATGTCGGCGGTGATCATCGCGCAGGTGGCGGTGGATGAGGACAGCGAGTTCGCCGCGACGGCGCGGGCAATCCTCGCCGCGCTGCTCGCCGGGCTCGGTGGCGCCATGGACTTCGGCGAGGGGCTCGAGCGGGCCAAGGCGACCAGGGGCGCGAATCCGACACTCACCGAACGCGAAATCTCGCTGCTCGACGACGCCGTGAGGCTGATCCGCGCCCCGCGGGCACCCGCGCGGTCCGCAGGCTGAGGCGGCTACTCGGTCCAGGACGCGGTGGCGTCGATGCGTTCGCGCCAGAGCTTCTCGGCGCCACCGCCGGGCTCCCAGCGGGCGCAGAAGTCGAGCAGGTCACGGCAGCGCGCCAGCATGGCCTCCTGGCGCTCGGCCCACTCGGGGACCGGGCCGTCGTAGGCCGCGAAGAAGTGGCGGAGCAGTGGGACGTGCTCCGGATGGTGGCTGCGGATGATCCACTCGCACCACGCCAGGTCTTCGATCGGGCGCCCCGGGTGGGCCCACTCCCAGTCGAGTATCGCGGTCGTCCGGAACGTGGCCGGGTCGAACAGCATGTTCTGCGGGCCGAAGTCGCCGTGCACGATGCCCAGCCGGTGGAGGTCGGACAGGATCCGGCCGCACTCGGTGAGCACCTCCACGGCGTGGCCCTCGTCGAGCAGGTCCTGGCCGTGGCTGCCGGAGACGAAACGGGTGGTCAGGCTCGTCTCGGTGACCTTGTGCACGCGGGGCACCGGGAGACGGCCGCGCAGGCGGCGCAGGTATCTGCTCTCCGTGCCGAGCCTGAACGCCGCCTCCGGGCCCTGGTAGCACTTCACGACCAGGGCGCCGTCGCCGAATGTGCTGTTGGTGTACCCGTGCTTCACAAGGGTCGATTCTGGCGCACTCGCGCCCCTCCCAGACGCCCCGGCACGCTATCGAACACGACTCCGATACACGATGTAAGGACGGAACAAATAGCCCAACGGGGCCGAAAGCGCATGCACCAGGCGGCTGAACGGGAAAAGAACGACCAACGCCATCCCGATGACGGTGTGCACCTTGTAAAGAATGTTGGCCTGACCCATCGCCATGGCGTCCGGCTGGAGGATGAGGACGCCGCGGAACCAGGGCGCGACCGTGGTCCGGTAGCTCACCTCGGTCGGCACGAACCCCGCGACCGTGGTCGCCACGCCCGCCACGATCGACGCCGCCAGCACCGCGTACATCGTCTTGTCGTTGGCCGTGGTCGCCATGAACACCGGGCCGCTGGTGCGTCGGCGGTAGATCAGCAGGACCAGCCCCGCCAGCGTGCCCAGCCCCGCGAGACCACCCCAGACGAGTGCGTTCGCGTGATAGGCGTCGTTGCTCACGCCGATCGCGTCCGTCCAGCTCACCGGGATGAGCAGCCCGGTGACGTGGCCGACGATCACGAAGAGCAGGGCGTAGTGGAACAGCGGGCTCGCCACGCGCAGCAGCGGGCTCTCATGGAGCTGCGACGAACGGGTGGTCCAGCCGAATTTGTCGTAGCGGTAACGCCAGATCAGCCCGCCTGCGAAGACCACCAGGGTGACGTACGGTGCGACCACCCAGAGCATGCTCTCCGGCCACGTCACAGGTAGCGCCCCACGGTCTCGGCCGGCGGCCCGCCCTGGGCCAGGCGCGTGGCCTGGAGCCGTTCCGCGGCGGTGATCGGCGGCAGGCTCGCGCACACCGTGCCGATCACGTACGCGTACGGCGAGTCGCGGTCGGTCAGGGCGGTGAGCAGCAGCTCCAGCCCCGGCCTGTGCTCCTTGAGCAGCGCGGCCCCCGAGGAGTCGTGCGCGGCGAACTCCAGCATCACCGGCAGGAAGTCGGGCAGCTCGTCGTCCATCAGCTCCCAGCCCGCCGTGCGGTAGCGCTGTTTCAGCTCGGCCAGCGACCGGCCGCGGCGGCGGGTGTCGCCGTCGGTGTAGTAGGTCAGGTAGAGGCAGCAGCGCCGGTGCAGGTCGAACGTCTCCACGTAGTGCGCGGCCAGCTCGCCGGGGCCGAGCTCGGAGGCCAGTGACAGGAACGTCCGGAAATGCGGCTCCGCGGCCTCCTTGATCAGCGGGAGGCGGCGCCAGAAGCGCTCGTCGGGGTAGGCGAGGAGGTGCGCGGCGGCTTGCCAGATGACGGCCCCGCTGATGACGCTGTTCATGGCCTTCCTCTCTCGGGGCCTCTCTCGGGGCCTCTCCTGGGGCCTCTCTTGGGCGGGAACAGGCCGGCGGGGGTGCCGCGGCCGTCCCAGTTGAGGAGGTTCACCCGGTCGTGGGTGACCTCGTCGCTGGTCTGGCGCTCTTTCAGGCCGTGGAAGCTCTCGATCGAGACCGGGACGGGCCGGCCCGACGCCTCGCCGAACGGGCTCTGCGTGCCGCGTCCCGCGTCGTAGTCGAGAGGGCACCCGCCCTCCTCCACGACGCCCGGCGGGATGTTGCCGTAGGCGGTCGGGATCACGTACCGCTCCTCGTACCTCGCCAGCGCCAGCAGCCGGTACATGTCGCGCACGTCGTCCTCCGGCAGGCCCGCGTCCGCGAGTACTGGTGGGTAGCCCAGGTTGACCGCGCGCATGTACGACCGCATCGCGGCCAGGCGGCGCAGCGCGGCGGTCACGGGCGCCGGGTCGCCGGCCGTGAACAGCTCGGCCAGGTAACCGATCGGGATGCGGAGCGACTCGATGGCGGCGAACAGGTTGCCCGCGTCCTCGCCGTCGTGGCCCCCTTCGGCGAGCGCGTCCACGACGGGGGAGAGCGGGGGGACGTACCAGACCATCGGCAGCGTGCGGTACTCCGGGTGCAGGGGCAGCGCGATCCGGTACCTCTTGATCAGGTCGTACACGGGTGATCTGCGCGCGGCCTCCACCCAGTCCGCGGGCAGCCCGGCACTGGACACCGCCGGGTCGTGCGGGTCGACGAACAGGCCCAGCTGGGCTTCGTACAGGTCGCGCTCGTCGGCGACCGAGGCCGCCTCGCTCACGCGGTCGGCGTCGTACAGCAGGACCCCGATATAGCGCAGCCGCCCGACGCAGGTCTCCGAGCAGACCGTCGGGAGCCCGACCTCCACCCGCGGATAGCAGAAATGGCACTTCTCCGCTTTGCCGGTCTTGTGGTTGAAGTACACCTTCTTGTACGGACAGCCCGTCACGCACATGCGCCAGCCCCGGCACCTGTCCTGGTCCACCAGCACGATGCCGTCCTCGACCCGCTTGTACAGGGCGCCCGACGGGCAGGAGGCCACGCATGACGGATTGAGGCAGTGCTCGCAGATGCGCGGCAGGTAGAACATGAACGCCTGCTCGAAGGCCAGTTTGACCTGCTCGGAGACCTTGGCCAGCACGGGGTCTGGCGTCGGGTCGCCGCCGAGGTTGTCGTCCCAGTTGGCGCTCCAGCGGATCTTCATCGGCTCGTTGCTGATCAGGGACCTGGGCGCCGCCACGGGGACGTCGCCGGACAGCGGGGCGCTGATGAGGTGCTCGTAGTCGTAGGTCCAGGGCTCGTAGTAGTCCTGGAGTGAGGGCATGCGGGGATTGGCGAAGATGGTGAGCAGCTTGCGGAGTCGGCCGCCCGCCCTGAGCCTGAGCCTGCGCTTCCTGTCGCGCACCCAGCCGCCGCGCCAGCGGTCCTGGTCCTCGTAGCGCCTGGGGTAGCCCTGTCCCGGGCGGGTCTCGACGTTGTTGAACCAGACGTACTCGACGCCCGGCCGGTTGGTCCAGGTCTGTTTGCAGGTGACGGAGCAGGTGTGGCAGCCGATGCACTTGTCCAGGTTCATCACCATGGCGACCTGGGCCATGATCCGCATCAGTACCTCACGTCCTGCGATCGGCGGCGGATCGTGGTGATCTCGTCGCGCTGGCTCCCGGCGGGGCCGAGATAGTTGAAGCCGTACGAGAGCTGGGCGTATCCGCCGATCATGTGGGTGGGCTTGATGAGCACCCTGGTCAGGGCGTTGTGGATGCCGCCTCTCCGGCCGGTCGCCGCCGACTTCGGCACGTCGATCAGGCGGTCCTGCGCATGGTGCATGTACACCGTGCCGCGCGGCATGCGGTGCGAGACGACGGCCCTGGCCACGACCACGCCGTTGCGGTTGACCGCCTCGATCCAGTCGTTGTCCGCCACGCCCAGCTCGGCCGCGTCCGCCACCGACATCCAGATCGTGGGGCCGCCCCTCGACAGGGTCAGCATGAGGAGGTTGTCCTGGTACTCGGAGTGCAGTGACCACTTGTTGTGCGGGGTCACGTAACGCAGGGTGCCGGTCTCGCCGTACAGCGCGGCCAGGTCGAGCGGGGGGCGGTAGACCGGCAGCGACTCGCCGTACTCGTGCATCCAGTCGTGGTCGAGGAAGAAGTGCATGCGCCCGGTGAGCGTGTGCCAGGGCTTGCCGTTCTCCACGTTGATCGTGAAGGGGGAGTAGCGGCGGCCGCGCGACTCCTTGCCCGACCACTCGGGGCTGGGCGCCACGTGCACGGGCCTGGCCTGGGTGTCGGCGAAGTCGATGCGGTGCCGTACGTCGATCAGGTCGTCGAAGCCGGTGCCCGTGCGCTGGGCGAGCTGACTGAAGCCCTGCGCGGCCAGCCTGCCGTTGCTCGCGCCCGAGAGCGCGAGTATCGCCTCGCACGTCTTGGCGTCGGTGTCGAGCTCGGGCCTGCCCTTGGCCACGCCCCACGGCACCAGGCCGCAGCGCCGGCCCAGCCAGGCCACCTCCTCGTCGGGCATGAACGTCACGCCCTTGACCGGCAGCCCCAGCTGCTCCGTGAGCGGGCCGAGTGCCGCCAGCTTCTCGGCGACGGCGCCGTAGTCGCGCTCCACCACCGTCAGCTCCGGCCCGCCGGTCACCGCGAGCTCGCCCGGCGTGTCGTGCTGGTACGCCGTCGCCACCACGTCCCTGCGTACGCCGAGCTGCTCCTTGGCGAGCCGGCTGAAGGCCCCAGCGATGGCGTGAAAGGCCGAAAAATCGGTCTTTGTCTCCCAGGGCGGGCTGATCGCCGGGTTGAACGCGTGCACGAACGGGTGCAGATCCGTGGTCGACAGATCGTGCTTCTCGTACCAGGTGGCGGCAGGAAGCACGATGTCGGAGAAGACCGTCGAGGACGTCATCCTGAAGTCGAGCGTGAGCAGGAGGTCCAGCTTCCCGCGTGGGGCCGCCTCCTCGGGGTGCTCCAGGTTGGAGGTGGTGCCGAGCAGGTGGTGCAGGAAATACTCGTCGCCCTTGGCGGAGGAGCCGAAGAGGTTCGAGCGCCACAGGGTGAGCACGCGCGGCCAGTTGCGCGGGTCGTCCGGGTTCTCCGCGGCGTGTTTGAGCCGGCCCGAACGGAGCTCCTCCAGGGTGTGGGCGATGGGGTCGTCGGCGTCGCCCAGGTCCAGTGGGTTCCTGTCGAAGGCCGGGGACATCGGCATCCAGCCGTTCTTGACGGCCTCGGTGACCAGGTCGGCGGTGCGCTTGCCGCGGAACTCGCCGGTGGCGAGCGGCGAGGCCAGCTCGCCCGCGTCGAAGTGGTCGTAACGCCACTGGTCGGTGTGCAGGTACCAGTACGGCGTGCCGGGCACCTGCCGCGGGGGCCGTGACCAGTCCAGGGCGCCCGCCAGCAGCGCCCATCCGCTCTGCGTGCGGCATTTCTCCTGGCCCACGTAGTGCGCCCAGCCGCCGCCGTTGCGGCCCTGGCAGCCGGTCAGCAGGAGGAGCGACAGGAACGCCCGGTAGATCGTGTCGCCGTGGAACCACTGCGTGGTGCCCGCCCCAAGGATGATCATGCATCGGCCCTCGGTGGCCTCCGCCGTCCTCGCGAACTCCCTGGCGATCCTCGCCGCCCTTCGCGCGGGCACGCCAGTGATCTTCTCCTGCCAGGCCGGCGTGTACGGCTCGTCGGCGTCGTAGCCGTCCGGCCAGTCGCCGGGGAGCCCGTCCCGCCCCACCCCGTACTGGGCCAGGAGCAGGTCGAACACCGTGGTCACCAGGTGGTCCCCTGCCCGGGCCACCGGGACGCCCCTGCGTACCGAATGGCCGCCGTCGAAGCGGGGCAGCAGGACCTCGGCCGATTCGCCGCCGTACAGGGTGAGCTTGGGGTCGGTGCCCAGGTCGAGGTTCCAGCGGCCCGCGCCGGACTCGGTCCAGCGGAAGCCGATCGAGCCGTTCGGCACGACCGGCTCGTCGGTCTGCGACATGAGCACGGTCTTCCACTCGGCCGCCTCCTGCTCGGAGCCCAGGTCCTTGGCCGTGAGGAACCTGCCTGGCACGTACGCGCCCGCGTGCTCCTTGAGCCGGACGAGGAACGGCAGGTCGGTGAAGCGCTTGACGTAGTCGGTGAAATAGGGCGTCTCGCGCTCGACGAAGAACTCCTTCAGCAGCACGTGTCCCATGGCCATGGCCAGCGCGCCGTCCGTGCCGGGCGGCACGCTGAGGAACTCGTCGGCGAACTTGGCGGCGTCGCTGAAATCGGGGGAGACCACCACCACCTTCTGGCCCCGGTAACGGGCCTCGGCCATCCAGTGGGCGTCGGGTGTGCGGGTGACGGGGACGTTCGCGCCCCACATCATCAGGTACGCCGCGTCCCACCAGTCGGCCGACTCCGGCACGTCCGTCTGGTCGCCGAAGACCTGGGGCGAGGCCACGGGCAGGTCGGCGTACCAGTCGTAGTAGGAGAGCATGGTGCCGCCGATCAGCGACACGAACCTGGAGCCGATGGCCTGGGAGACCATCGACATGGCGGGGACGGGGGAGAATCCGGCGATCCGGTCGGGGCCGTACGTCTTGATGGTGTGCACGTGGGCGGCGGCGATCATCTCGACGGCCTGGTCCCAGGTGATGCGGATGAGGCCGCCGCAGCCTCGGGCGCTCTGGTAATTACGCCTTTTTTCCGGATTTGTCGTGATTTCTGCCCATGCGGCGACCGGGTCGCCGTTCAGGCGTTCTTTCGCTTCTGCGTACATCTCGACGAGGACGCGCCTGGCGTACGGGTAGCGGATCCGGGTCGGCGAGTAGGTGTACCAGGAGAAGGCGGCGCCGCGCGGGCAGCCGCGCGGCTCGTACTCGGGGCGGTCGGGACCCACGCTCGGGTAGTCGGTCTGCTGTGTCTCCCAGGTGATGATGCCGTCCTTGACGTACACCTTCCACGAGCACGATCCCGTGCAGTTCACGCCGTGCGTCGAGCGGACCACCTTGTCGTGGCTCCACCGGTCCCGGTAGAAGGTGTCGCCTTCCGTGCCGCCTAATCAGTGTTAGCGAGTCGCCTTGCGGCAGACTCGGTGGTTGGTAGCCGTCCGGCAGGTGAGCACTTGTGCGTCCTGGACTTCGAGTCCTGCTGAAAGACAGTGCCCCTGCCGGTTGGCCGGGAGAGTTGATCGCTTCTGGGATGTCGTTGCCCACTGACGGTG